>NZ_JBISHD010000006.1:0-239806 GCF_045064235.1 Paracoccus sp. Ld10
CGACGGTGAAGCGATACCATTACGACAGCCATGATCAGCTGCGCACCCACCTCGCCGACTTCATGAACGCATACAACTTCGCACGCAGGCTGAAGACGCTCAACGGCCTCACGCCCTACGAATACATCTGCAAGGTCTGGACTTCAGAGCCAGCTCGATTCATCCCAAATCCGATCCACCAGATGCCGGGACTGAACACCTAGCACAGCAAGGTCCAAGATGACTGATCTCAAATGGCTAAACCCACCCGAAAACGTAACACAGGACGAGATGTGCTGAGGGTCACCACCGGTGACAAAACCGACTTCTGGCGCGGGACATTCTACGGCTTCTATCGCGACAACGGCCATTTCCTCCACCAGCGCGCCGAGGGTGACTTCACAGCGGAGGTGAGTGTAGGTGGCGACTACAGGGTGCTCTATGATCAGGCAGGGCTCATGATCCGGCTCAGCGAAAGCCACTGGATCAAGGCGGGCATCGAACACACGGACGGAAAGAACTATTTCTTGGTCGTCGTGATCAAAACCATGTCGGATTGGTCGCTTGTCAAGGTTCCTTGTGCCACGACCGATATCCGCATTCGTCTGACACGCCATGCTGAAGCCATCCGGGTTCAGTATTACAATCCGCTGGAAGAGACGTTCGTGCCTGTTCGGCTCGCGTGCTTTCCGCCGACCGTTGCAGTCGATGTCGGGATGATGTGCTGTTCGCCGCAGCGTTCCGGCTTCGAAGCCACCTTCAAAGATTTCCGTGTCGGAGAGGCTATTTCACGCGATTTGCACGGTCGAGCGTCGTTGATAATCGATCAGGTTCCCCTGCGAGATAGTCCTCCTCTCATTGCTTTGAACGAGGGGCGCGGATCAGGCAAATGACAGTTCCGTTCGGTATGCGGATATTGTGTAGTCAATCCCGCCACACCAAGAATGACCGTCCGGTTATGGGAACCGGCATCACTCTATCTGGCGACGGTCGACCAGCAGCTAAGGGCCGAAATTGTAAGCGGGGGACCTGATAGGCGAGTTGGGTTAGCGATCCTCGTCCTCACCTTCGCCCCATTGTTCATTCATGAACGCCTTCAGCTCGGCCGATGTGAGCGTTTGCTCGCTGCCGCGCGGTCTTGCCCTTTCCTGAAAGGCAGCGATGCGCTTTGCCAGCGGCTGCTCGTGCTCTGCCTTCGTGTTTTCAGGCTTCTGATCGTTTCTTCCCATGCTACTGGCCCCACGATTGGTGCGGCGACATTAGCAGACGGCTGTCCCCGATAGAAACTTTGGTTGGGGGCGCGAGCGAAAACTCTTCGAGCCTTACATCAGCCTTGCTGCCGCAAAGGAAGAGTTGTGGCCATTTGAGGAAAACTTCAGTGGCAATCAACACCTGTGTTCCCGGATGCGGCAATCCAGTTCTGCCTGTTGATGAAAGTGTCTTTGGGCTGCCGCTTGGCCAAACTACAGGCATTGTTACCAGCATCCTGCAAATGGCTGGGCTCGCTGGCCAGTGCCGGATTTTTCCACGCTGAGCAGCAGACACAAATCTCTGGCCGTTCAGTTATCCAGCCGCCGCACGCCGGGACCACTGACCCTGATGGTGGACAGCACCGGGCTCAAGCTCCCCGGCGACGGAGAACGGCTGTCGCGCAAGCACGGCACGCACCGCATGTGCCAGTATCACAAGGTTCATCTGGTAATGGACACTGCCACCGGCGATACCCGAGCGGTGAAGTTCACCTGGAGCCGAGCTGGCGACAGCCCAGTACTGACGGATCTGCTGTACTGTATCCCGCCAGTCGGGCGGTTCGGCACCGTGACCGGCAACGGTGCCTTTTCGCTTGCGCCGTCCAAGATGGTCCTGGCTGCCGCCGTCATGCTGGCTGGTTTAAGCACGGGACTTGCCTCGCCGCCCATGGCCGCCGCATTCGCCAAGGGCCGGCAGGACGCAACGAACAACGACGATCAATACTGGAACATGTGCGGGCGTGGTTTTGTCGTAGGCGATAGCCCCTACCATGACCGGACAGTCGCGGTTGGCCTTCGGTGCGTTCACCGCCGTCGCGGTGGTGCTTGCCATCACCGCGCTTTGGTCTTTCGGCGGGTCCCGGCCCCCGGGCTGGCAGTGACGTTCTGTGCGGCCCGTGCCTTATCAGCCGGGCTTTCCGGACGCGAAGCGCAATTTCAGTTGTCCCTGCGTAGACTCGACGCAAAAGCCATAGTTATCCGGAGGACCGCTTTGGGCTGATGCTGTTGAAAAACTCGTCGGAGATTTGCTGCTCGGAGGGACGGCGCAGTGGCCGTCGGGGAATTTCCTGCCTGTTTGAGGCGCGCGCGTTTTGGCGTTTTCAGCCAACCACCGTTGCTGTCTCTGACGATGCTGACCGATGCGATAGGGATTGCCCCTCCAAGTCTCTACTCCGCCTTTGGCAGCAAGGCTGGCCTGTACCGCGAAGCGCTCGATCGCTACGCGATTGAGGCCTCGTTGACGCTGGTGGAGGATCACGCGCAAAACCTGACGCTCAACGACGCGCTGGACCGGATGTTCGAACGCGCAATCACGCTTGTGGTTGGGCATGGCTGCATGATCTCGACAGGTCTTCTGACCAGCCATCCAGATCATCATGCGCTGACTGAAGAGCTTGCCGCGAGACGTGGCGCGATGACTGCTCGCTTCGCGCAAGACCTCGAACATTGGCTGCCGCGCACCCATGCCGATACGGCCGCGCGGTTCCTTTGCGCTACCCTTCAAGGAATGGCAGTTCAGGCCCGGGATGGAGCCGGTGTGCACGCTCTGTCCAGTATAGCCGCCATCGCCCGGTTGGGAGTATTGTGCAGTGTGAAACAGACGAACCCATCGTGATGTCACCTTCAGGCTAGCCTCGACCAATTCGGGGCGCTTTCTCAGGCCTACCCTGACTGTCCGCCCCATCCCCGCACAGCCACCTACGACGGGGCGCATGAGTATCGACGTGACGCGCCCATAGCGTCATTTGATAGAACTCTTACTGCGCAATATCTCGCCCGTCTGGTGGTCGATGGGAAGAAACGTCTCGATCACGATATCAGCAAGCGTGACGTTCACTGCCGTTCCGAAAATCGTGGTTGCGCTCAGGAAGGACAGTCGACCCCGAGGGTGATCGAGGATCAGCGGCACGGCAATGTCGGGGGCATGCTCCGCCTGTCGTGTCGAAGCTCGACGACCGACAGGATAGGATTTCAGTTCTTCCAGCAAATCGACAAGGCGATGATTGCCGGACATGTCGATGTCCTGTGCAAGTCGCCGCAGAACGTGATCGCGCCACGCCTGCAGGTTGATAATCCGAGGTGCAAGACCCTGAGGATGAAGAGTTAGGCGCAACGCGTTGACTTCGCCCTTCAGAAGCGACGGATCGACACCTTCAGTCAACACCGAGGCAGCACTGTTCATTGCGAGGATCGTCCACGAATCATCGAGCGCCAAGGCAGGATGGGGTTGGTAGCTTACAAGCAGCCGCTCAATAATCTCGCGCGTTCGGGCCATATCGGGAGATGTGAGCGGCCGATCCTCGTAGGCGGGGGCGTAGCCCGCGGCAACCAGCATCGCGTTCCGCTCACGCAGGGGCACGTCCAGATGTTCCGAAAGTCGCAAGATCACCTCGCGGCTCGGCTTCGAGCGCCCTGCTTCGACAAAGCTCAAGTGGCGTTGCGATATGTCCGCCTCAAGCGCAAGCGCCAGCTGGCTGAAGCGGCGGCGCGTGCGCAGAATGTTTCCGAATGATGGTGCTTCGAGGTCCATGACGTGAAGATTACCCGGAACCGGAATCGTTTCCATTACCTCTCAGGTAATCGACAGGCGACGATGTGCCCTAGATACTTCTTGGAGCAGCCACACACAGGAGACTGATCATGACAGCCTTTGCAGTTGGACAACTGCGCGATGTGCAAATAAACGATGGCATCGTCGATTATCTCCGTAGGATAGACGCAACACTTGAACCGTTCGAAGGGCACTTCGTCATTCATGGCGGTGCGCGCGAGGTTCTTGAAGGTAATCCTGTCGACGACCTCATTGTCATCGCTTTTCCGACCAAGGCATCAGCGCAGGCGTGGTATGCTTCACAAGCTTATCAGGCGCTAATTCCATTGCGTCTGCAAGGCGCAGCGGGAGATGTCTACCTGATAGATGGTGTTGGAAGTGAGCATCGCGCAACTGATATCCTGCACGGCGCCGGTGGGGCCTGAGATCAATCGTTGCACTCCATTCTTCCAACTTGGTGACGAAGAATGGATGTCTGCAAAGTCCCGCATAGCGGACGAACCAAGGTGGCGATTGACGGTCTGCTTTGCGGGACCATGCCGCCTCTCATGGTTTAGTTAGGTGGTAGCATTTGCAGGTGGACCCATCTGCGGTGCGATACGTGCGAAAGCCGATCTTTTCATAGTAAGCCTGACCCGCGACGTTGGTAGAAGCAATATAAGCTTCGATGGTCTCAAGCCCTGCATTGCGTGCCGCTGCCTTGGTCACTTCGAAAAGCGTTGTCCCGACGCCTTTGCGGCTAGCCTTAGGCGAAACATGGGTGCCGATGATGCCCCATCCGACGGGAGTGTCGAACCGGTTTCCTTCCACTGCCAGCTTCAATGACTGAAAGCCCCGCAGAGTCCCGTCATCATCCAGCGCCACAGAACATGCAACGCGGTTGGGGTTCTCGATGTAGTTGCTCAACACGAAAGGCTTGTCCGCAGATGAGGTTCGTTTTCCTGCTGCCACAAGTTGCTTAAGCATAGCGCTCATCGACATTGCGTCTGCTGCAACGGTTGCGCGGATTTGCATGTCCCACTTCCTTACATCTGGTTGCTTATTCGTGCTGTCGAAGGATGAGACACGCAAGCTCTTGATGGTCTCCAACGGGCTCTTCGCGTCGATGCTGCGCCGACTGATGACCGTCCGCTTTCGTCAATCTAGCAAACCCGAGAGGCAGACTGCCTAATAGAAAAGGCAGAACTATGTGCCACAGAACATCGGGGAAATGGTCGGAGCGAGAGGATTCGAACCTCCGACCCCCTGCTCCCGAAGCAGGTGCGCTACCAGGCTGCGCTACGCTCCGACCGTAGGACGGGCAGGTAGCGCGGCGATCCGGAGAATGCAAGCCCTCATCAGCGGCGGGGCGACCACAATCTTTGCAGGATCGTCGACTTTGGCGCGGTTACTGTTTCGGTGCGCAGGCGGGCACTGGTGGCGGGGCGGTTGGCGCTGACGCCGCCACGGCTTTCGCGCCAGACGATATAGATGCCCGATGCGATGATCACCCCGGCGCCCAGCAGGGTCGCGGGGTCAACGCCCTCTCCGAACAGGAACCAGCCGTATCCGGTGGCCCACAGGATCTGCGAATACTGCATGGGGGCCACGATCGCGGCCTCTCCGGTGCGGTATGCCATGATGACCAGGAACCCGCCCATCAGGCCCAGCCCGGCAATGATGCCGGTCATCGCCAGATGCACCAGCTCCATCGGCTGATAGCTGACCGACAGCGCAGCCCCGGTCGCGAAGAAGTTGCCCAGCATCGGCCACATGATCAGCACCATCGGACGTTCCGTCCGGCCGAGGCGGCGGATGACCACCGCGGCCATCGCGCTGGCCATGGCGCCGGCCATCGCAGCCATATGGCCCAGCTGGATTTCCTGCCCGCCGGGGCGCAGCACGATCAGCACGCCAGTCAGGCCGACGATCACGGCGGCCCATCGGTGCCTGCCGACCTTTTCCCCCAGCAGGGGGATCGACAGGATGGTGATTAGCAACGGCGTCGTGAACAGGATCGCATAGACCTGGGTCAGCGGCAGGGTCGAAAACGCAAAGAACCCCGCCATCCCGGCCACCACCGCGCACAGGGTGCGCAGGATCACCCAGCCCGGATTGGCCGGGCGCAGCGTGCCGGGCTGGGGGTCGCGCATCAGCACCATGCTGACCAGCGGAAACGACAGCAGCGAGGCAAAGAACAGGATCTGCATCGAAGGATAGATCGCACCCAGCGACTTGATCACCACGTCATGCGTCGCATAAAGGCCCATCGCCGCAAGCTGCAGCAACGCGCCTCTGACATTGGCGGTCAGGGCCAATCAGGCCTCCAGCGCGGCAATGATGGCATCGCCCATCTGCGACGTGCTGACCGGCGTGCCCCCCTCGGGGCCCATCAGGTCGGCGGTGCGCAGCCCGTCCGCCAGCACGCGTTCTACCGCGGCCTCCAGCGCATCCGCGGCGGCACCTTCGGCAAAGCTGTAGCGCAGGGCCATGGCAAAGGACAGGATGCAGGCGATCGGATTGGCCAGCGCCTTCCCGGCGATGTCAGGGGCCGATCCGTGCACGGGTTCGTAGAGCGCCTTGGGCCGGCCATTGGCCATCGGCTTGCCCAAGGACGCCGACGGCAGCATGCCCAGCGACCCGGTCAGCATCGCCGCCGCGTCCGACAGGATGTCGCCGAACAGGTTGTCGGTCACGATGACGTCGAACTGGCGCGGCGCGCGCACCAGCTGCATCGCGCCGTTGTCGGCATACATGTGCGACAGGGTCACGTCGGGATATTCGTTGTCATGCACCCATTGCACCTCCTCGCGCCACAGGATGCCCGATTCCATGACGTTGGCCTTTTCCATCGAACAGACCTTGTTGCCGCGGGCGCGGGCCAGTTCAAAGGCGGCGCGGGCGACGCGGCGGATCTCTCCGCTGGTGTAACGCTGGGTGTTGATGCCGACGCGGCCACCCTCGTTGTCAGGGTTGTTGTCGTCGGAATGGATGCCGCGCGGTTCGCCGAAATAGACGCCGCTGGTCAGTTCGCGCACGATCAGGATGTCCAGACCGGCCACAACCTCACGCTTCAGCGACGAAAAATCGGCCAGCGCGTCGAAACACTGCGCCGGGCGCAGGTTGGCGAACAGGTCCATCTCCTTGCGCAGGCGCAACAGGCCGCGTTCGGGTTTCACGCTGAAATCCAGCACATCGTATTTCGGGCCGCCGACCGCGCCCAGCAGGACCGCGTCCACCGCCTGTGCGCGTGCCATCGTCGCATCCGCAAGGGGCACGCCATGCGCGTCATAGGCCGCCCCGCCCACCAGGTCGTGGGTCACGTCGAACGCCATGCCGCGGTTCGCCCGGAACCAGTCGATGACCTTGACCACCTCGGCCATGACTTCGGGGCCGATCCCGTCGCCGGGCAGGATGAGAAGCGAATAGCGGTCGGACATGATCCCTCCTTCAGGTGCCTGTCGCGACAGCGCAGGCTGCGGTTCGGGGTTAGACGCCGCCCGCCCTAGGGTCAAGCGCCGCCCCGCTCACGACAGTTTGCCTTGCACCGCGCCGACCACTGACCGACCCTTTCCCCCGACCGTGATTGCGCACGAGGAATGCGATGAAACGCTGGACTGTCCTGATGATTGCCGCCGGAATGGCGCTGACGCAACCCGCCCTGGCCCAGACCTCGGACGGGGTTCCGGGCGACAGGGTCGTGGTGCCGCTGCCGGATGTGTCAGATCTGACCGACGACGCGGCAAAGGCGCTGGCGCGCGATCTGGCCCAGATGACCGTGATCACGGCGGAATGCCCTGAACATGACGTCAGCGGGCCGGAATATCAGCTGATGGTCGGCACCACCGATGCGCTGACAGACCGGCTGGGTCTTGACCCGGTCGGCTATGACCGCGATTACGCCCGCCCCGCCTTTGCCGTGATGGGGGACGAGGATGCCTGCGACAGGCTGGGCCCTCAGGTCCCCGACATGATCGCCCGGCTGGAGGGGATGGGCGGCAGCACCCAGCCCGTGACACCGGGCCTGGCCGAGGCGGAGGCCGCCGAAGCCGAAACCGACGCGGATGCTTCCCCCGCCCAATAGCCCCGCGTCGCCCGCGGCGTGAACAGCCCATCTTGCAGCTTCGGCATCCTTGGCCCAGCGTGGCGCCGAGGAACGGAGGGACGGGTTCATGGTCAAGGCCGGATTGGTCAGCCTGGTGCTGGCCTATATGCTGTCGCAATTCTATCGGGCCTTTCTGGCCGTGCTGGCACCGGTACTGCGCGATCAGATCGGCGCTGGACCGGGCGATCTGGCCCTGTCGTCGGGTCTGTGGTTCATCGCCTTTGCGCTGATGCAGCTGCCAGTGGGGGCCGCGCTGGACCGGTTCGGGCCGCGCCGCACGGTGGCCTGCCTGATGGCCGTGGGCGGTGCGGGGGGCGCAATGATCTTTGCGATGGCCGATGCGCCATGGCACCTGCATCTGGCGATGACCGCGCTGGGCATCGGCTGTTCGCCGGCGCTGATGGGACCCTACTATATCTTTGCCCGCGAATACCCGCCCGCATCCTTTGGCATGCTGGCCGGGGTGCTGGTCGGGTTCGGATCGCTGGGCAACATTCTGGGCGCATCGCCGCTGGTGTGGGTGATCGAGGCCGCTGGCTGGCGCCAGACCCTGTGGGGGCTGGCTGTCGTGACGCTGATGGTGGCGGGGCTGGTGCTGGCTTGCGTGCGCGATCCGGCACGGCTGGGGGCGGGACACCCGCAGGGATCCATCGGCCAGATCCTGCGCCTGCGCGCGCTGTGGTTCATTCTGCCGCTGTTCGGGGTGAACTATGCGGTGACGGCGGCGATCCGGGGCCTGTGGGCCGCGCCGTGGCTGGAACAGGTCCATGGCGCCGATGCCACCCAGATCGGCCGCGTCACGCTGGCGATGGGGCTGGCCATGGTTGCGGGCAGTTTTGCGGTCGGCCCCGCCGCCCGGCTGGCGGGCAGCGCGCGCCGGGCCACGATGGTGTTTTCCGCGGTGATGATCGCCACGCTGTTGGTGATGTGGCGGGCGCCCACCCTGCCCTTGCCTGCGGTGACGGCGCTGCTGGTGATGCTGGGCTTTTTCGGATCGGCCTATCCGTTGTTGATGGCGCATGGGCGTTCCTTCCTGCCACCACATCTGGTGGGTCGGGGAATGACATTTCTCAACATGATGTCGATCGGCGGGGTGGGCGTAATGCAGTTTGCCTCGCGCCCGGTCTATGCGGCGGCCCAAGGCGCCTTTGCGCCCGCGCAGGCCTTCGCTATGCTGTGGCTGTTCTTCCTGATCCCGCTGACAATCGGGTTCCTGCTGTATTTCCTGACGCCCGAGGCCGCCCCACATGACTGACCCGCTGATCGTCGCACCCAACCTGAAACGTCGCCTGTCGGGGGTGACGGCAACGGTGGTGCGGCTGATCCCGGTACAGGCGCGCATGATCGACATCCGCGCGACCGGCCCCGGCCTGCCCCCGGACATACCGCACATCCCGCTCATGCGCGCCGCGACCCTGCCCCGCGACCGCTGGCGGGTCTGGCACGCGCGGCGCAACACGGAAATGGCGCTGGGCCTGATCCTGCGCCGCGTCCTGCGTCGGAAATACCGGCTGCTGTTCACCTCCGCCGCCCAGCGCAGGCACACCGGTTTCACCCGCTGGCTGATCCGTCAACAGGACGCGCTGATCGCGACCTCGCCCCAGGCGGCCAGCTATCTGGAACGCCCCGCCACCGTCATCCTGCACGGCGTCGATACCAGCGTGTTCCACCCCAGCCCCGACCGCACCGCCCTGCGCCCGCAACTGGGCCTGGACCCCGACGCGGTGCTGATCGGATGTTTCGGGCGCATCCGCGCGCAAAAGGGTGTCGACCTGCTGGTGCAGGCGGGGCTGGACCTGCTGCCCGGCCGCCCCGACGTCCAGATCGTGTTCACCGGCCGCATCACCCCCGACAACCGCGCCTTTGCCGACGATCTGCAATCGCGCATCCGCGCCGCCGGGCTGGAAAACCGCATCCGGTTCCTGGGGGAATTGCCGTGGGATCAGGTGATCGCGCATTATCAGGCGTTGGACCTGTTCGCCGCCCCCGCCCGGTGGGAAGGGTTCGGCCTGACCCCGCTGGAGGCTGCGGCCTGCGCCGTCCCCACCGTTGCCGCCCGCGTCGGTGCCTATGAGGCGCTGATCCGTGACGGTGAAACCGGCAGCCTCGTCCCCCGTGACGATGCCCCCGCCCTGACCGCCGCGCTGGCGCGCTGGCTGGACGACGACGCGGGCCGGGCCGCCGCCGGACACGCCGCCCGCGCCCATGTCACCGCGAACCACGCCATCGAGGGCGAGGCGCGGGCCATCGTCGACGTCTATCGGTCGCTGCTGTGAACCGGCTGGCCTTTGCCACCGCGCGCCTGATGCGCCGCGACGCGCCGCTGGCCGCGCTGTCGGTGCCGCAGCCCGCGTTGCTGGCCGACCTGACGGGCCGCCATGTCGCCCTGATCGGCAATGCCCGCGCACTGGCCGATCAGGCGCACGGGCCGCGCATCGACGCCGCGGACACGGTCATCCGCATCAACCGCGCGCCGATGCCGCGGCCCGCCAGCCACGGCACGCGCACCGACTGGCTGGCGCTGGCCACGCGCCTGTCGGACGCGGACCGCGCGCGGCTGAACCCCGGTCGCATCCTGTGGATGTCGCCGAAACGCAAACGGCTGGACTGGGACAGCGCGTCCAGCACGGGCTTTTACCTGCACCCGCTAACCGATATCGACCTGCTTGCCGGGCGGCTGGGCGCGCCGCCGACCACGGGGGCGATGCTGATCGACCTGTGCCTGCGCAGCGATCTGGCATCATTGACGCTGTACGGGTTCGACTTCTTTGCCAGCCTGTCGCTGTCGGGACGGCGCAACGCCGCACAGGTGCCCCATGATTTCGCAGCCGAGGGCGCGTGGGTCGCCGACCTGTTGCGCCAGGACCACCGTCTGACGCTGATCCGCTGACGCACCCTTGTCTGTGCTGCACTCTGTGCAATTCTGCGTGCTTCCCCCGGGCAGGGGGACACCAAAAAGCAGACAGGGAAACCCCATGAACACGATCAAGGCCGCATTGGCCTCTACGGCGCTGATCTGCGCCACACCGGCGCTGGCACAGGATTTTGGCGCCTATGGATACGACACCATGCGCATGCTGGCGCTGCGCTTTCCGGGCCGCTTTACCGGCACGCCCGAAACCGGCACGACGTTTTTCGCGGCTGCCGAATACATGCGCGGGCAGCTGTCCTTTGGCGGCAACGCGGTCGCGCGCCAGGATTTCACCGCCACCTCCCGGTCGGGCGCCACGCTGGGGCCGTCGCAGAACCTGGTCGTGTCGATGCCCGGCACGAGCGACCGGTTCATCGTGGTGGGCGCGCATTTCGACAGCGCCGGAACCTCGCCCGACCTGCAGGGGGTCGACGACAACGCGTCGGGCGCGGGAATGCTGACGGAACTGGCCGCCCAGATGACCGGGCTGGCCACCGATGTGGGTCTGGAGTTCGTGGCCTTTGGCGCCGAGGAGGTCGGCCTGCAGGGTGCGGCCCATTATGTCGATACGTTGGGCGACCGTCAGGGCGACATGGCCGGCATGATCAACATCGACAGCCTGATCACCGGTGATTTCATGTATGCCCATGCGGGCACCGAATACCTGGAGGATCCGGCCCTGCTGTCGCTGTGGACGCGCGCGCAGGCCATCGCCATCGATCTGGGGATCGACCTGCGCAGCAACCCGGGCCTGAATTCCGACTATCCGATCAACACCGGCTGCTGTTCGGACGCCGCCGTGTTCGAGGGGTACGGCATCCCGATCCTGTGGCTGGAGGCCACCAACTGGGAGATCGGCGATCTGGACGGATATACCCAGACCGACAACCCCCTGATCCCCGGCGGATCGACCTGGCATGACCCGACCGAGGACAACTGGGAATTCCTGCTGGCGGCCCTTGGACCCGACCGGTTCGAACAGCGCATGCGCGACTATGCCAGCATCCTGACCCGCCTGCTGGTCGAGGAGACGGGCGCCGATCTGATTGCCTCATCCCAGGATGCGGCCCTGTCGGCGGCGCAGATCGCCGATCTGGCCACCCGTCAGCAGGCCGACCTGGCCGCCCTGTCGCTGCGCGCCACGCGCGACCGGCTGGGCGCGGATGCGCCCTTGGGCCAGATCACGCCCGGCATCGCGGTGCAGGGTCTGGCCACGCCCGACAGCAGCGCCACCTTTGGCCGCGACGGCGGGGCGGCGTTGATGGCGCGTGCGGGCGTGTCGTATCAGGCGGCCCCCGGCCTGTCGGTGGGCGGACAGCTGGCCTATGCGCGGACCGGCGACGACCTGACCAGCGGCGACGACCTGGAATCGACCGGCTTTCAGCTGTCGCTGGACGCGGCCTATACGATGAACGACGACTGGGTGATCGGCGCGGTCAGCTGGGGCAAGTCCGACCTGTCGGGAACGCGTGACTTTGTCCTGCGCTCGGGGCTGGGCGCGACCATCGTGGAACGCGATTTCGACTGGTCGACCGACGCCTATACACTGGGCGCACGGGTTCAGGCGGGGCGCGACTATGCGCTGGCCTCGGGGGTGACCTATGGCCCGGTCGTGGGGCTGGACTACAGCCGCACCCGGATCGGCGGATTTTCCGAAGGCTCGGGCGACCGTCGCGCGGTCACCTATGCCGGCCAGTCCATCGAAAGCCTGGAGGTGCAGCTGGGCGGCCGTGTCGGCACCGACATGGCCCTGGCCGGTCGCGACGTGACGCTGTCCGCGCAAGGCACGCTGGTCCATGACCTGGCCGAAGGGGCGCCGTCGCGCATTCGCGTGACCGACGGCACCGGCACCGACCGTCGCGTGGTGCTGGACGGACAGGACCGCAACTTTGTCCGCGTCGGCCTGTCGGCACAGACGGCGCTGTCGGACCAGGCCGATGCCTGGGTGACGCTGGACAGCCGCATCGGCCATGACGCCGGATCGCAGGCGTCCGTCGGCGCGGGCCTTGGGCTGCGGTTCTAGGACCGCTGCCCCTGCGCGCCCGGTCGCCGGGCGCGCAGGGGCGATTGCAACGCGCGCTGGCATTGCGCCCCCGTTTGCGGTAAATGCCCCCGACCGCAGAAAAAGGAGCTCCCCCGAAATGGGTTACAAAGTCGTCGTCGCCGGCGCCACGGGCAATGTGGGCCGCGAAATGCTGAACATCCTGGACGAACGCCAGTTCCCCGTGGACGAGATTGCCGTGCTGGCGTCACGCCGCAGCCAGGGCACCGAGGTCAGCTTTGGCGACAAGACTTTGAAGATCAAGGATATCGAACAGTTCGACTGGACCGGTTGGGACATCGCCCTGTTCGCCATCGGATCGGACGCGACCAAGATCCACGCCCCCAAGGCCGCGGCCGCGGGCTGTGTGGTGATCGACAACTCCTCGCTCTATCGCTACGACCCCGACGTGCCGCTGATCGTCCCCGAGGTGAACCCGGACGCGATCGCCGGATACGCGAAAAAGAACATCATCGCGAACCCCAACTGCTCGACCGCGCAGATGGTCGTGGCGCTCAAGCCCCTGCATGACCGCGCCCGCATCAAGCGCGTCGTCGTCTCGACCTATCAATCGGTCAGCGGCGCGGGCAAGGACGGCATGGACGAGCTGTGGGACCAGACCAAGGGCATGTACGTGCCGGGTCAGGAAAAGGCCCCGAACAAGTTCCAGAAGCAGATTGCCTTCAACGTGATTCCGCAGATCGACGTCTTCATGGAAGATGGTTCGACCAAGGAAGAATGGAAGATGGTCGCCGAAACCAAAAAGATCATGGACAAGTCGATCAAGGTCACCGCGACCTGTGTCCGCGTGCCGGTGTTCGTCGGCCATTCGGAATCGATCAACATCGAGTTCGAGGACTTTCTGGACGAGGACGAGGCCCGCGATATCCTGCGCGAGGCGCCGGGCATCATGGTGATCGACAAGCGCGAGCCCGGCGGCTACATCACGCCCGTCGAGTGCGTGGGCGAATACGCCACCTATATCAGTCGCATCCGCCAGGATGGCACGGTCGAGAACGGCCTGAACCTGTGGTGCGTCAGCGACAACCTGCGCAAGGGTGCGGCCCTGAACGCGGTGCAGATCGCGGAACTGCTGGGCAACCGCATCCTGAAAAAGGGCTGACCCTTGTTCGACTGGATCACCGCCCTCCTGGAGGGTGGTGGAGCCTGGGCCATCCTTGCCCTGATGCTGGCGGAAAACGTCTTTCCGCCCATTCCATCCGAACTGATCATGCCGCTGGCGGGGTTCAACGCCGCCCGCGGCGGGACGCCGCTGTGGCTGGCGATCCTGGCAGGCGGGGTCGGATCGACCCTGGGTGCGTGGTTCTGGTATGCCATCGGCAAGGCCTATGGCCCGACGCGCATGCGCCGCATCGTGGTCCGATATGGCCGCTGGTTGACGCTGACCCCGAACGAACTGACCCGCGCCGAAGGCTGGTTCGCCCGACATGGCGGGGCGGCGGTGTTTCTTGGCCGCTTTCTGCCCACGATCCGCACGCTGATCTCTGTCCCGGCGGGTCTGGCACAGATGCCGGTGGGCCGCTTCCTGCTGTTCACCGCCCTCGGCAGCAGCATCTGGACCGGCGGGCTGGCGATGGCGGGTTACGTGCTGGAAAACGGCTTTGAAACCGTCGGCCACCTGATCGATCCGCTGTCCACGGCGATCGTGGTGGGCATCGTGGCAATGTATGTGTGGCGGGTCATCCGCTGGCGGCCCGACGCCTGAGAGACGCCGGGTAGGCGGGTGTCAGACAGACACCCACCGCTTGCCGCCGTCATCGGCCTGCAACAGCGTGCCCTCGCTGATGTCGTGCAGCAACCCGTGCAGGGACATCTCTCCCGATTCGACGGCCGCACGGACAAAGGGGAATGTGATCAGGTTCTCCAGCGACACCAGCACCGCTTCGCGTTCCAGCGCGTCGACCTGATCGGCCTCCGGCAGATCCTTTACGCGTTCGTATCCGGGGCGCAGGATGTCCATCCAGCGACCGACAAAGCTGGTTTTCTCCTCCAGCTCCGGCGCGCCACCCGAACACATCGCATGGCATCCCCTGACGCCGCCGCAACTGGTATGGCCCACCACGATCAGATGCGCGACCT
Source organism: Paracoccus sp. Ld10 (assembly GCF_045064235.1). NCBI lineage: Bacteria > Pseudomonadati > Pseudomonadota > Alphaproteobacteria > Rhodobacterales > Paracoccaceae > Paracoccus > Paracoccus sp. Ld10. The sequence continues at coordinate 14,917 of NZ_JBISHD010000006.1, forward strand.
TGAGCGCCGTCACCGCGTATTCCACCGCCGCCGAGGTGCCGTGCTGCAATCCGTCGGGCGCATAAGGGGGCACAAGGTTCGCGATGTTGCGGTGAATGAAGAATTCACCCGAATCGGCACCAAAGATGCCGGTCACGTGCACGCGGCTGTCGCAGCACGAAATCACCATCGCACGCGGGCGCTGTCCCTCGGTCGCAAGGCGACGGAACCAGGCCGCGTTCTCGGCATAGGACGTCGCCTTCCAGCCGTGGAAACGCTTGATCAGATATTGCGGCAACGGAGACAGGTTGTGCATCTGGAACCTCGCTTTCTGTCAGGGGTAATAGGCCGGGATTGATACAAATTCGAGCGTTTTCTTGTGATCGCCTCAAAGCTTTCTTCACCGCTTGCCGCGCATTGTCGGCGCGTACGGGGACAGCTTCCCCTGGAGGTGCGGATGGCACAAATTTCGGCTTTGGCCATATCGGAGGTGGTCCGCGTGGACAGCCGCCGCGTTGCGGAGATCGTGGCCGAACTGGGCGAGACATCGGCCCAGCATGTCATCGGTCTGGCATTGGAACAACTGGCGGCCGCGCTGACGGCGGTGGACGGGGCGCTGGACAGCGCCGACCTGGCGCAGGCGGTGGCGCATGCCGAACGCATGTCGCGCCTTGCCTGGCAGATCGGGTTGCTGTCGCTGGCGGGCGTCGCGATGGATCTGGGCAGCACCGCCGAACGCGGCGACGCGCCCGCGCTGGCCGCGATTCGGGCGCGGTTGCTGCGGGTGGGCAACCGGTCGCTGACAGCGATATGGGACCGGACGGCACTGGCCTGAGGTTGCAGTCGGTGCATTGTGCTGTAGGCTGCGGCCCGAACTGCCAAGGACCTGCCCATGACCCCGGAATTCGCGCCCGCCTGTGACACCACCCTGCCGCTGTGGCTGGTCTGGTCCGACGACCCCTTGCCCCAGGATGCGGGCGACTGGCCGCTGGCCTGCGGATTTGCGGGCAAGGCGGGACAGATCTGCCTGCTGCCCGATACCACGGGTGGGCTGCGCGGTGCGATCATGGGACTGGGCGACCGGGCACAGGCGGGACGCGACCGGTTCCAACTGGCCCGCGCCCATGCCCTGCCCAAGGGCGACTGGCACCTGGCGGGCATCCCGCAGGGGTTGGACCCCGATCAGTTGGCGCTTGGCTGGTTGCTGGGCCAGTACCGGTTCACCCGGTACAAGGGTGCGCCTGTTCAGGGGCCGCGGCTGGTCTGTCCTGACGGCGTGGACGCCGACCGCATGCTGGCCATCGCCGCGGGCGAATTCCTGACCCGTGACCTGATCAACACCCCCGCCAGCGACCTTGGCCCCGACAAGCTGGAGGCCGCCGCGCGCGGTCTTGCCAACGATCTGGGCGCGCGGGTCGAGGTGATCTGTGGCGGTCAGTTGCTGAAACAGAACTTTCCCCTGATCCACGCGGTCGGTCGCGCCGCCGCGTGCGAGCCGCGCCTGATCGACATCCGCCTTGGCGATGCCGGTCCGATGCTGACCATCGTCGGCAAGGGCGTGTGTTTCGACACGGGCGGGCTGAACCTGAAACCCGGCGCCTCGATGGGGCTGATGAAAAAGGACATGGGCGGGGCCGCGACGGCGCTTGGCCTGCTCAAGATGCTGGCGCGCAGCGGGGCGGCAACCGGTCTGCGCCTGCGGGTGCTGATCCCGGCGGTCGAAAATAGCGTGGCGGGCAACGCCTTTCGCCCCGGCGACGTGCTGGCCAGCCGCAAGGGCCTGTCGGTCGAGGTCAACAACACCGACGCCGAGGGTCGCCTGGTGCTGGCCGACGCCCTGACCTATGCCGCCGAGGAAAGCCCCGACCTGATAATCTCTCTGGCGACGCTGACCGGTGCGGCGCGGGTGGCCCTGGGCCCCGATCTGCCGCCGATGTATTGCGACGACGACGCGACCGCGACTGCAATTCAGGCTGCGGGGATGCAGGTCAGCGATCCGGTCTGGCGGATGCCCTTCTGGGACGGTTACGAGCCGCTGATCGAACCGGGCATCGCCGATCTGGACAACGCCCCCGCGGGCGGTATGGCCGGGTCGATCACCGCCGCGCTGTTCCTGCGCCGTTTTGCGGGCGGGGCCGGCCGCTATGCGCATTTCGACATCTATGGCTGGCAGCCCACCGCCGCGCCGGGCCGCCCCAAGGGCGGTGTCGGACAGGCCGGGCGTGCGATCATGGCCGCGCTGCCCCAGATCCTGGCGCCCTGATGGACCGCCGCCTGACCCCGGCCACCGACCGCGTGGCCCTGGACAGCCTGCGCGGCGTGCTGGACCGACCGTCCTACACGCCGGGTCAGCCTGCGCGCGTTGCAATCCCGCTGGTCGACCTGCTGGCCACCCCCAAAGGCCGCCGCGATCGGCAGCTGAATTTCGGCGCCGATGTGACGGTGATCGACCGCGACGCGGGGATGAGCTTTGTCCAGGCAGCGCTGGACGGCTATTGCGGCTGGATCGCCGACACGGCGCTGATCACCGACCTGCCCGCGATCACGCACCGGGTGACCGCACCGGCGACCCATGTCTATACGGAACCCGACATGAAGCGACCGGAACGGTTCGCACTGTCCCTGGGTGCGCGGGTGTCGGTCACCCACATCCAGGACCGCTTTGCCACACTGGCGACCGGCGGCCATGTCCCGATTCAGCATCTGGGCGACAGCCCCGCCGCCGATCCGGTCCCGGTCGCCGAGAGCCTGCTGGGCACGCCCTATCTGTGGGGGGGCAACAGTCGGGCGGGCATCGACTGTTCCGGACTGGTGCAGGCCGCGCTGACCGCCTGCGGCATCGCCTGCCCCGGTGACAGCGACCAGCAGCGTGCGGCATTCGTGCCCACAGACACGGTCGCGCGCGGCGACTTGCTGTTCTGGCCCGGTCATGTGGCGATGGCGATGTCGGCGGACCTGATGATCCACGCCACCGCCTGGACCATGTCTGTCACCGTCGAACCGATCCGCGACGCGATCGCCCGGATCGACGCGGCGGGCGATGGGCCATTTTTGGGCGCCCACCGCCCGGCAGGCATTACAGGTTGAACACCCGGTCCGGCTGAACCATCCCGCCCTGATAGCGTCCGATGCAGACCGGCCCTCGGTCATCCTGAACCCAGACCAGTTCGCCCCATTCGGCGCCGCCGGTCACCTCTCCGGGGTTGCCGTTCCGGATGCGGATGCCGCCCTCGGTCGTGGCGCGCAGCATCGGCAGGTCGGTCAGACCCGTCTCCAGCGGCAGGATCTGCGTCTCCAGCCATTCCTGTGCCTCGCGGTCGACGCGATCAAAGGCCACGGCGGCATCGGCCTCGAACGGGCCGGACCAGGTGCGGCGCAGATGCGCGACATGGCCCAGGCAGCCCAATGCGCGACCCAGATCGCGGGCGATCGACCGGACATAGCCGCCCTTGCCACAGACCATTTCCAGCCGCGCGGTGTCGGCCTGGGCCTCCAGCAGGGTCAGGCTGTCGACCCACAGGGGACGCGCGGCCAACTCCATTTCGACCCCTTCGCGGGCCAGGTCATAGGCGCGTTCACCCTCGACCATCACGGCGGAAAAGGCGGGGGGGACCTGCATGATATCGCCGGTAAAACCTGCCAGGGCGTCCTGAACCTGCGCGGCGGTAAGGCGGTCTTCGCTGGTGCGGACCACGGTGCCCGACGCATCGTCGGTGGTCGTCTCGGACCCCCAGTTCACCACGAAATCATAGCATTTCAGTGCATCCGTGACGATCGGCACGGTCTTGGTGGCCTCGCCCAGGGCGATGGCCAGCACGCCGGTCGCATCGGGGTCCAGCGTGCCCGCATGGCCCGCCTTTTTCGCGTCCAGCGCCCAACGCACCTTGGCCACTACGGCGGTCGAATTGACGCCCGCGGGCTTGTCCACGATCAGCCAGCCGTTGATGTCCCGGCCCTTCTTGCGCGCCATGCTCACTCCTGAAAAAACAAGGGCCGGGGGATAGACCCGCGGCGGGCAAGGGTCAACCGGTCACTCGACCAGACCGATGATCGGCCCCATGCTGCGCCCGAAATCGGCCCGGTTCACCGACGGAGCGTACAGCCGAGAGATAGAGCCGTCGAAATACAGCGCGTCCCGCACGCCCAGCCCGTCGCGAAAGAACCGCCCGAATTCGTGGAACGTCACCGGCCTGCTGCTGATCGCGAACCACGCCGTCTGCCCATCAGGCGAGACGCCGACCCCGTTCCGGATATAGCGGCTGTCGCTGTCGACCAGGAACCGCGGGTGCAGGTCGCCATCGATTACCAGCATCGGCCCCGACTGGCTGGCCAACCGGCAATCGGGGCGGGTTTCCGCAAAGCTGACGCTTTCGATGACCTGAAACGGCTGTGCGCCGCCCGTGCAAAAGACCCCGTTGGGGAGCATCCCGAAATTGTCGCGGCTGGCCCCGGTGACGATGGGCGACAGTTCGACCCCGTCCACGACCAACAGGCCCACGGGCCGGTAATCGGCGTGGAACATGCCCGCGTTCATCGCGAACGACAGCGTCTGGTCGGGTTGCAGCGTGCGGCGGACATTGCCGAAGTTGCGCAGCGGCGCGCCGTCGGGGCCGTCCTGAAACAACCGCAGGGCGGGTTCCTGTGCGGCCTCGACCCGGCACAGCACATAGCCTTGGCCGTCGTGGTCCACGCGTTCGCACTCTGCCGCCCCCGATGGCAGCGCCATCGCGACCAGCATTCCGACCGCCACCGCCGCCAGACGCGGCAGATCAGGCGTCATCGTCGTCCCGGTCGGGTGCCTCGACGTCGCGGCGCACGCGCTCGTCCTCGAACAGGCGGCGGGTGTCGTCCATGCGGTCAAAGGTCTCGTCCAGCTGGAACCGCAGTTCGGGCGCGTATTTCAGCGTCATCACCTTGGACACCAGGTGGCGCAGTTCGGGCGCATTGCGGCGCAGGGCCAGCAGCGCCTCGGGGGCGTCACGACCGCCCAGCGGCAGCACGAAGGCCGTCGCGACCTTGAGGTCGGTCGACATCGACACCTCGGCCACGGTGATGGAATGACGGTTCAGGTCGGGGTCGTGCACATCCGCGCGCGCAAGCACGTCGGCGAGGGTGCGACGGATCAGTTCGCCCACGCGCAGCTGACGCTGCTTGGGGCCCTGACCTTGGGAATTGCGGTTCTGTGCCATGCATCCCGATGTAGGGGGTCGCGGCGCGGGCCGCAACCTTGTATCACGCCCCAAAGCCAACAGGGGTGGACCATGAGCGATTTGCAGAACACCGATCAGCCGCAACGGCCGGGCGTCGTTGTGACCGGCGCATCGGGCCGGATGGGCCAGATGCTGATCCGCCTGATCCTGGACAGCGATCACCTGCGGCTGGTCGGCGCACTGGACCGGGCGGGACATGCCTGGATCGGGCAGGACATCGGCACCGCGATGGGTGGCGCACCGGCGGGCGTCACGGTCAGCGACGACGCGGTGACGGCCATCGCGCAGGCGCAGGCGGTGATCGATTTCACCAGCCCCGATGCGACGGTGGCGTTCGCCGAACTGACCGCCCAAGCGCGCGCCGTCCATGTCATCGGCACCACCGGGCTGGAACAGCGGCACCTGGATGCGCTGGCCGCCGCCGCCCGCCACGCGCCGATCATTCGCGCCGGCAACATGAGCCTGGGCGTGAACCTGCTGGTCGGGCTGACCCGCAAGGTCGCCGCGGCCCTTGGCACGGACTGGGACATCGAGGTGGTCGAGAGCCACCACCGCCACAAGGTCGACGCCCCCTCGGGCACCGCCCTGATGCTGGGAGACGCTGCGGCCCAGGGGCGCGGCGCCGCGCTGGACGACCTGCGCGTACCCGCGCGTGAGGGTATTACCGGCGCCCGGGTCCCGGGCAGCATCGGGTTCTCGGCCATCCGCGGCGGTGATGTGGTGGGCGAACATGACGTGATCTTTGCCGCCGACGGCGAACGGGTCGTGCTGCGCCATCTGGCGACCGATCGCGCGATCTTTGCCCGGGGTGCGATCCGCGCGGCGGCCTGGGGTCAGGACAAGGGTCCGGGACAGTACGACATGATGGACGTGCTGGGCCTTCAGGGCTGAATCGAACAGCATCCCGACAGCATCCGCGGGGCATCCCCGTGGATCACCACATGCGCGCGCAACCCGAACAGGCGACCGGACATGCCGTCGGAACACAGCTGCGGGATGGCGGTCAGCGTCAGCCCATCGGCCACCACCGCGCGGGTCGGGTCGCGAAAGATGCCGGTGGACAGCACCGCCTGGACGGGGCGGGTATCCTCGGGCACATCGGGGGTGCCCAGCACCACAGTATCGCCCTGCGGGATGACCGCCCAGAACGGTTCCGTGCCGAAACACTGAAACCCCGCGGGCAGGGTGCCGTCCTGCCAGACGTCGACGCGGTAATCCAGATAGCGGTCGGACACCCAGCCCGACCCTTCGGCGGTGTTCACGCGCGACCATCCGCCGCCCTGTTCGACCACCTCGATGCGGGTCGCGTCAAAGGCCAGCGCGCCGATGATCGGCGCGGATGCGTCAGGGTCGGCGCGGATGTTCAGCACGTCGTCGGCTGCGACCCGCGCCACGTCGAACAGGCTGGGCAGGATGTATTCCTGGGTGGCCAGTGCAGGCCCAGACAGGGCCAGCATCAGGGCAAGGGCGGTGCGCAGCATGGAACCTCCGGATCGGTTTCGCACCAGACTAGCATATTCCCGCGCGCCGGGCATCCGCGGCCTGTTTCCCCCGCCTGCGCGACAGGCTAGAACCAGGCCATGAACACGCGCCTGATCGCCTCCGAGACCCTGACCGCGGCCCTGGCCCGGATGCTGGCCGCCCAGATCGCGCCGCCGGCGACGATTCTGCTGGACGGTCCGGTGGGCGCGGGCAAGACGCATTTCGCCCGCGCCTTCATCCGCGCCCGCCAGGGGGATCTGGCCGAGGATGTGCCCAGCCCGACCTTTACCCTGGTCCAGACCTATGACGACCCGATGGGCAGCCAGATCTGGCATGCCGACCTGTACCGCCTGACCGACCCGTCGGAACTGACCGAACTGGGTCTGGACGATGCGATGGCGGATGCCATCTGCCTGATCGAATGGCCCGAACGGCTGGACCATGTGCCGCCCAATGCGATGACCATCGCGATCACCGCCGACCCGGACCCTGACATGCGTCGTATCGACATGGCGTTTCCCGGTGCCGACCGGCTGGCGGCACGGGCGGCATTCGTCGTGGCGGCGGGGCATGGCGATGCGCGGGTGCTGCCGCTGGCGGGCGACGCCTCGGCCCGGCGGTATTTCCGGCTGCAGGGGGTGGGTGTGCTGATGGACGACCCGTCTGGATCGGTGGCGCCCTTTCTGACCATGACCCACTGGTTGCGCAGCCGCGGCTTTGGCGCGCCGGCGGTGCTGGCGCAGGATGCAGGCCAGGGGTTCCTGCTGCTGCAGGATCTGGGCGATGATCTGGTGGCCCGCGTGCTGGCCGACACGCCCGATCTGGCGCCGCAGATCCATGACCGCATCACCGACCTGCTGGTCGACCTGCACCGCCAGCCGGTTCCCGGCTTCGTCGCGCCGCTGGACGGGCCGGCGATGGGCGATCTGGCGGCGCTGTTCGTCGAATACTATCCGGGGGCCGACCTACCGGACCTGCCCGCGCTGATCGCCGATCTGCACGACCGACTGTGCCGCGACCTGCCCGCCGCCATCAGCCTGCGCGATTTCCATGCCGAGAACCTGGTCTGGCGCGGCGACGCGCCCCTTGGCCTGCTGGACTATCAGGACGCGGTGGCCGCGCATCCGGCCTATGATCTGGTGTCCGCCCTGCAGGACGCGCGCCGCGACGTGGACCCGGCCACCGAACAGGTCCAGATCGCCCGCTATCTGGCCGCGACCGGCGTGGCCGAGGCCCCGTTCCGCGCCGCCTATGCCCTGATCGGGGCACAGCGGGCGCTGCGCATCCTGGGGGTTTTCGCGCGACTGGCGATCCGGGACGGCAAGCCGCGCTATCTGGCCTTCATGCCGCGGGTCTGGGCACATCTGCAGCGCGATCTGGCGCATCCGGCGCTGGCGCCCCTGCGCGCAATGCTGGCAGGTGTACCCGCCCCCGACGCCGCCCTGCGCGAAAGGATCGCCCGATGCCGCCCCTGATGATCTTTGCCGCAGGCCTGGGCACCCGCATGCGCCCGCTGACCGACGACCGGCCCAAACCGCTGATCCCCGTCGCGGGCCGCACCCTGCTGGACCGCGCGTTGGACCTGGGCCGCGATGCGGGCGCGGCACCCATCGTGGTCAACACGCATTATCTGGGCGACCAGATCGAACGCCATCTGGCCGGGCAGGATGTTGCCATCAGCCGTGAGCCGGACCTGATCCTGGACACCGGCGGCGGCCTGCGGCAGGCACTGCCGCTGTTGGGACCGGGGCCGGTAATGACGCTGAACCCGGACGTGGTGTGGACCGGGCCGAACGTGCTGTCGGCGCTGATGGCGGCGTGGGACGACCGCATGGACGCGCTGCTGGCGCTGGTGCCGCTGGCGCAGGCCACGGCGCGGCAGGGGGCGGGCGATTTCGACCTGGGGCCGGACGGCACGCTGCAACGGCGCGGAGATCACGTCTATGCGGGGGCGCAGATCATCCGCACCGACCGGCTGGCCAAGATCGGGGATGCCGCGTTCTCGCTGAACCGCCTGTGGGATCTGATGATCGCGGATGGGCGCGCGCACGGGCTGATCCATTCCGGCGGCTGGTGCGACGTGGGCTATCCCGCCGCCATTCCCCTGGCCGAGGCGCTGCTGGATGGTTGAGATGCGCGGCCTTTACGCGCTGCCCCCCGGCGTCGATTTCGCCGACGCCTTTGTGCGCGGCTTGCTGGAACGGATGGCGGGCCAACCGCCCGAGGCGCTGGCCGGGGTCACCATCTTTGTCAACGCGGCGTCCACGCGGGGGGCGCTGTTTCGCGCCTTTGACAAGGCGGGGCCGCTGCTGCTGCCGCAGATCAGGTCGATCACCGGGATCGATCCGGGGCCGCTGGTCATGCCCGACCCACCCGTGCCGCCATTGGCGCGGCGGTTGCAGCTGGCGCGGCTGATCGCGCAGATGCTGGCCCTGCGACCCGACCTTGGGGCGGGCCATTCGATCCCGGTGCTGGCAAATTCGCTGTCCCAGCTGATGATCGAGATGCAGACCGAAGGCCGCGCCCTGTCCGACCTGGAGGCGATCGACACCGGCGATCACGCCCGCCACTGGCAGAACGCGCTGGCGTTCCTGCGCATCGCTGCCGAATTCCACCTGGGCGACCCGTCCCAGGACCGCTCTGCCCGCCAGCGCGCCGCGGCCGAGGCTGCCGCCCGCGACTGGTCGCAGGGGATCGGCCTGCCGCAGGGGCCGGTGATCGTCGCGGGGTCCACCGGGTCGCACGGGGCGACGCGGCTGTACATGCAGGCGGTGGCGGCGCTGCCCAATGGCGCGGTGGTGCTGCCCGGTTTCGATTTCGACCAGCCGGCCCCGGTCTGGGACGGGCTGGAACGCGCCGACGACCACCCGCAGGCGCGGTTCGCACCGCTGATCGCGGCGGCGGGCCATCCGCGGCGCTGGACCGCGGCACAACCGCCGTCGGATGCCCGCAACCGGCTGATCTCTCTGGCGCTGCGGCCCGCGCCCGTCACCGATCAGTGGATCGCCGAGGGCCCCGCCCTGCCCGACCTGATCCCCGCCACCGCCGATCTGACCCTGATCGAGGCCGACCAACCCGGCCAGGAGGCCGAAACCATCGCCCTGATCATGCGCGACGCGGCCGAACGCGGCGGTGAACAGGTCACCCTGATCGCCGCCGACAGCGGCCTGATCCGGCGCGTCACTGCGGCGCTGGACCGCTGGCACATCCGCCCCGACGACAGCGCAGGCCGCCCGTTGCCCCTGACCGCGCCGGGGTTGTTCCTGCGCCAGGTGGCCGCATTGTTCGGCCAGCCGCTGACCATCGACCGGCTGCTGATCCTGTTGAAACATCCGCTGACCGCGACTGGGTCGGCCGTGATCGGGCGCAACGATATGCTGCGCGAGACGCGCGAGCTGGAATTGCAGTTGCGCCGGAACGGCCCGGCCTTTCCCGACGCCGCCACGCTGGCCGATTGGGCCACCAAAGGTGACGATACGCGCAAGGTCTGGGCCGAATGGCTGGCCGGCATGCTGGCCCGCTTCACCAACCTTGCCCGCGACAGGGGTCCGCGCCCCCTGCCCGACCGGCTGGCCGACCTGCTGGACCTGGCGCAGGCCTTGGCGGCGGGACCGGACGGCGACGTGGACCGATCACAGCTGTGGCAGGACAGGGCCGGACAGATGGCGCGCGCCATCCTGGACCACCTGTCGGAACACGCGGCGCTTGGCCCCGATATCGGCCCCGGCGATTTCAGCGCCCTGCTGGTCACCGAACTGCAGGCCAAGGCCGTGCGCGACGATGTCGAGGCGCATCACTGCCTGCGCATCCATGGCCCACGCGAGGCGCGCCTGCACAGTCACGGCACGGTCATCCTGTCCGGCCTGAACGAGGGCGGCTGGCCGCAGGCCCTGTCCCCCGACCCCTGGCTGTCGCGCCAGATGCGCGCCGCCGCGGGCCTGCCTTTGCCGGAACGCCAGATCGGGCTGGCGGCCCACGATTTTCAGCAGGCCATCGCCGCCGACCGGGTTTATCTGACCCGCGCGAAACGCGATGCCGAGGCGGAAACCATCCCGTCGCGCTGGCTGAACCGGATGCTGAACCTGATGGGCGGCCTGCCCGACCGCGGTGGTCCGCAGGCGCTGGCCCAGATGCGGGCGCGCGGTGCCCGGTGGCTGGCGCTGGCGCAGGCCGTGGCGCGCCCCCCCGCGCCGGTGCCCCCGGCGGCGCGCCCGTCACCCATCCCGCCGCTGCCGCTGTTTTCCGAACTGCCGGTGACGGACGTGTCGCTGCTGATCCGCGACCCCTATGCGGTCTATGCCAAACGCGTGCTGGGCCTGCGCGCCCTGCCACCGCTGCGGCCGCAACCCGACGCGTCGCTGCGCGGCCAGACCCTGCACGCCACTGTCGAGGCGCTGCTGCACAGCCGCCCCACCCCTGACACCCCGCCCGAAATGCTCAAGGCGCGGTTCCTGGCGCTGACCGAACAGGTTCTGACCGAACAGGTGCCGTGGCCCACAGCCCGCGCGTTCTGGTCGGCGCGCATCGCGCGGATCGCCGACCGCATCGTCGCGGACGAGCTGACCCGCCTGGCCGAGGGTCGGCCGATGGTCGTGGAACATCGCGGCAAGGTGCCCGTGGCGGATATGGGCGTCACCCTGACCGCCAAGCCCGACCGGATCGACCTGCTGACCGACAACCGGGTCGTGGTCTATGACTACAAGTCCGGCACGCCGCCCACCGACGCGATGATCCGCCATTTCGACAAGCAGCTGATGCTGGAGGCCGCGATGGCCCGGCGCGGCGGGTTCGACGCGCTTGGCCCCGTGGACGTGGCGGGCCTGCGCTATATCCAGCTGGGCGGAGAGGGCAAGACCCACCCCCGAGAGCATGACGACGGGATCGAGGAGGAGACCTGGGAGGGGTTCATCCGCCTGCTGCGGTCCTATGTGACGGGCGATGCCGGGTTCACCGCGATGCGGGCGCCGCAAAGCACGTCCTATGCGGGCGATTACGATCACCTGGCGCGGTACGGCGAATGGGCGCTGACGGATGCGGCGGTGCCACGAAAGGTGGGCGATCATCATGGATGAGGCAACGCTGAACCAGATCGCGGCGGCCGATCCGCTGCGATCGACCTGGCTGACGGCCAATGCCGGGTCGGGCAAGACCCGCGTGCTGACCGACCGGGTTGCGCGCCTGCTGCTGGCAGGGACGCCGCCCGAACGCATCCTGTGCCTGACCTATACCAAGGCCGCTGCGACCGAGATGCAGAACCGCCTGCTGGCGCGGCTTGGCAAATGGGCGATGCTGTCGGAGCCCGACCTGCGCGCCGAACTGGCCCTGCTGGGCGAGGAGGGCGACCCCGACCTGCCCGCCGCGCGGCGCCTGTTCGCCCGCGCGATCGAGACGCCGGGCGGCCTCAAGGTCCAGACGATCCACAGCTTTTGCGCCGCCGTCCTGCGCCGCTTTCCGCTGGAGGCCGGGGTACCGATGGGGTTCGCGGAACTGGACGACCGCAGCGCGCGGGCCATGCGCGCCGAAATCATCGAGGAGATGGCCGAGGAATCGCACCCCGCCATCACCGATCTGACCCGCCTGCAGGGGGGCGACGATCTGGACGGATTCCTGGCCGGGCTGTCGCTGGCCGATTACGCAAACGCCCCCGACCCGGCGGCGATCTGGGCGGCGCTGGACCTGCCCCCCGGCCTGACGGCGGACAGCCTGCTGGCGGCGGTGTTCACCGGAACGGACGCCGATCTGGCCGATGCACTGATCCCGGTCCTGCGGACGGGCAAAGCCACCGATGCCAAACTGGCCGGGGCCCTGGCTCAGGTCCGCTGGCGCGATCCGGGCATGGACGATCTGTTCCGCCTGTTCGGCAGCCTTTTGTTCGGCGGCAGCGCCAAGGTGCCGTTCGGTGCCAAGATCGGCGCCCTGCCGACCAAGGACCTGCGCACCGGCGCCTGTGCCCCGTTCATGGAGGATCTGGACGCCCTGATGGAGCGGGTGGAGCTGGCCCGCCCGCAGGCGCTGGCGCTGGCCTCGGCGGACCGCACGCTGGCGCTGCATCGGTTCGGGCATGCCTTTGCGGCGCGCATGAACGCGGCCAAGGCGGCGCAAGGCTGGCTGGATTTCGACGACTTGATCGGCCGCACCGCCGAACTGCTGGAGGAATCCAGCATGGCGCAATGGGTGCTGTGGCGGCTGGACGGCGGCATCGACCACATTCTGGTCGATGAGGCCCAGGACACCAGCCCCGGCCAATGGCGGGTGATCCGCCGCCTGACCGACGAATTCACCAGCGGCGCGGGCGCGCATGACCGTCCCCGCACGCTGTTCGTGGTGGGCGATCCGAAACAGTCGATCTATTCGTTCCAGGGCGCCGACATCACCGTATTCGAGGCGATGCGCGACCGGTTCGCCCAGGACTTTGACGCCGTGCAGGCGCCCATGCAGCAACGCGGGCTGGCCCACAGTTTCCGGTCGTCGCCCGCCGTGCTGGCGCTGGTCGATGCGGTGTTTCAGGGAGAGGCCGCGGCGGGCCTGGGCGATCCGCCCCGCCACGTGGCGTTCAAAGCCGCCCTGCCCGGTCGCGTGGACATCTGGCCCGCGCTGCCCAAACCCGACAAGACCGACCCCGAGGACTGGACTCGCCCGGTCGACGCGCCGTCCGAAAACGACGCCGACACCCAGCTGGCCCGCCATGTCGCGACCCAGATCCGCGCCATGCTGGGCAGTCCCATCATCGACGCGAAATCGGGCCTGCCGCGACCGCTGCATGCGGGCGACATCCAGATCCTGGTTCAGCGCCGCGGCACGCTGTTCGCGGCGCTGATCGCGGCGCTGAAATCGGCCGGCCTGCCCGTCGCGGGGGCCGACCGCCTGCGTCTGGCGGGCGAACTGGCGGTGCGCGACATCATCGCCACCCTGTCGGTGCTGGCCACCCCCGAGGATGACCTGTCGCTGGCCGCGGCGCTGCGGTCGCCGCTGTTCGGGCTGTCCGAGGACGACCTGTACCGCCTGGCCCATGGGCGGAGAAAGCGGGAATACGTATGGGCGCGGCTGCGTGAATCGCAGCATCGCCCCATCTATGACGTTTTCAGCGATCTGGCGGACAATGCCGACTATCTGCGCCCGCACGACCTGATCGCGCGGCTGCTGACCCGGCATGGCGGCCGCGCGGCCCTGTTGGCCCGGCTTGGCCCCGAAGCCGTGGACGGCATCGACGAGCTGATGTCGCAGGCGCTGGCCTATGAACAGGTGGAAACCCCGTCCCTGACCGGCTTTCTGGTCTGGCTTGCCCAGGACGAGGTCGAGGTGAAACGCCAGCTGCCCGGCGGCGCGGGCGGGTTGATCCGGGTGATGACGGTGCACGGGTCCAAGGGCCTGGAAAGCCCCGTGGTGATCCTGCCCGAAACACAGGTGCGCAAGCCCAACAACCGTCAGACGCTGGTGCGGCTGGACGATATGCCGGTCTGGCGCGGTGCCGCTCCCGAACGCTGCGACGCGGTCGCCCTGGCCGTGGCCGAATGGCAGACCCGGCAAGAGGAAGAGCGGCGGCGCCTGCTGTATGTCGCGATGACGCGTGCCGAAAGCTGGCTGATCGTAGCGGCGGCAGGCGACACGGGCGAAGGTCTGGACAGCTGGCACGCGATGGTCGCCGATGGGGCGGGGCGCACCGCCCTGACCCGACAGGACCTGCCGATCGACGATATCGGCACCGGGCTGCGCCTGTCCTGGGGTGACTGGCCTGCAGAGGCCGACCGCGCGGCCCCGGATGAGGTCGTGACGGTCGACGCGCCGGACTGGGCGCTGCGCATGGCCCCGCCCGCGCCCGATTTCGTGGGACCGGTGACGGCCAGCGGGCTGGGCGGCGCCAAGGTGCTGGCCGGGGCCAGCGCGGGGGACCGGGACGCCGCCATGCTGCGCGGCACGCGGCTGCACCTGCTGCTGGAACATCTGCCGACCCATCCCGCCCCCGACTGGCCCGGCATCGCCCGCGCGATCCTGTCGGGGGCCGAGGGCGGTCTGCCCGACGCGCCCGACATGGCCGACCTGCTGGACGAGGCCCGCGCCGTGCTGTCCGCCCCCGCCCTGTCGCAGGTGCTGCAGCCCGGCGACGGCGCGCGCATCCTGTCCGAGGTCGCGCTGACCGCGCCCGTCGCGGGGCTGGGCACGCTGAACGGGGTGATCGACCGGCTGGTGGTGACCGACGCGCTGATCACCGCCGTCGATTACAAGACGAATGCCGACGTGCCCGCGACACCGGACGCCGTACCGGAGGGGATTCTGCGCCAGATGGCGGCCTATCGCGCGGGGCTGCGGGGCATCTGGCCGGACCGTCCGATCCGCATGGCGGTGCTGTGGACGGCGACGCGCAGCCTGATGACCCTGCCCGACGCGCTGCTGGACCGGGTGATGGCGGGGCTGATCAAGGCGACCCCTGCCCCTTGACCCGTCCCCATGCGGCCCATACCTGTTGGACAGAACCCCGAACTGCCGGCCCGTCCGGCCCATTCCCAAAGGAGCCCGAACATGGCCACCGTGCATGTGAACGACGCCGAATTCGACGCCGAAGTGCGTCAGTCCGACACCCCAGTGATCGTCGATTTCTGGGCCGAATGGTGCGGTCCCTGCAAGCAGATCGGCCCCGCCCTGGAAGAGCTGTCCGACGAATACGCCGGCAAGATCAAGATCGTAAAGATCAACGTCGACGAGAACCCCGAACAGGCCGCGGCCCTTGGCGTGCGCGGCATCCCCGCCCTGTTCATGTTCAAGGGCGGAGAGGTCGTGTCGAACCGCATGGGCGCCGCCCCCAAGGCCGCGCTGAAAAGCTGGATCGACGAATCCGTCTGATTTTGCCCGACTGACAGGAAAGGCGGCGGCCCGATCAGACGGGCCAGCCGCCTTTTTTCATGGCCGCCAGCAGGCGGTCATCGGCATCGGGTGCCATCATGTCCAGGCTGGTGCGACGCAGGAACCAGTCCAGGAATTTTGCGGCCGGCGGGTCGTGACCCGGGGCCAGCGCCAGCGCATGTTCCGCCCCAAGCACCCCGGCATTCAGCGTGATGTGGTGATAATCCGACTGGCCGAACAGCACGACCGGCTTGCCCAGGATCAGCCCGTCGAACCCCACGCCGCTGTTTTGCGTCACCACGAAGGCGCAATCGCGCAGTGCCGCCGCGGTGTCGCCGCCGATGGTCAGGTTCGGATGATGGCGCGCCAGGCGGTCAAGGGCTGTGCGATCGGCGTCGTCATAGACCTCCTTTGGGTGCAGGGTGGCGATGCAGGGACGCCCGGTTCGGGCGGCGGCGCGGATCATCTGGATGGGGCTGGCCGACTGAAAGCTGCGCTGGCGGCGGATATGGCCCTGAAGCGGGATCAGGATGTGATCACCGCGCACCGGGTCCGGCCCCGGCAGCACGCGGGCGCGCAGCCGGCGGGCAAAATTCCGGGCCGCATGTTCCTCGATCCGGGAGGGGTCGAAGGCGCACTGGGCAATGGGCCAGCGCCAGCGTTCGGCCATCCGCTCCAGCCGCCAATAGGGATAATGATAGGCCAGCCGAAAGGTCAGCGCGCGATCATGGGTGGGACGCTCCATGTTGAACAGCGCGTATCCGGGCCGGTCAGGGGCCTGCGCCCGCGCATCGGTGCCCGACCGTTCGACGCGGACAGTCCAGCCCCTGGGTTCCAGCAGCGCGCGGATACGGTTCACGACGCCCAGCTTGCCCGCCTGCGCGGTCTGCAGGACGGGTGGATGCAGATATACGGTCAGCAGCAGATCGCTCATGGCGCGACGCTAGGGGGGGACGGGTCGGTTTTCAACGGGTTGCAAGCCGGGCGGGGCGTCCATATCTGCACCACCAACGTATACAGAACGGAGCGCGCAATGGCTGATGACAAGTTTCCCGGCTGGCACGGCACCACGATCCTGGCGGTTCGCCGGGGCGGCAAGGTGGTCGTGGCGGGCGATGGGCAGGTCAGCGTCGGCCCGACCGTGATGAAGGGCAGCGCCCGCAAGGTGCGCCGCCTGACCCCCGGCGGGCGCGACGTGGTCGTGGGCTTTGCCGGATCGACCGCCGACGCGTTCACCCTGTTGGAGCGGCTGGAGAAGAAGCTGGAGGCAGCACCGGGCCAGCTGCAGCGTGCCTGCGTGGACCTGGCCAAGGATTGGCGCATGGACAAGTACCTGCGCAATCTGGAGGCCATGCTGATCGTCACCGACGGGGTGGATCTGCTGGTCGTGACCGGCGCCGGCGACGTGCTGGAGCCAGAGCATGATGTGGCGGCGATCGGGTCGGGCGGGAATTTCGCCCTGGCCGCGGCGCGGGGTCTGCTGGAAAGCGATCTGGACGCAGAGGCGATTGCCCGCCGGGCGATGGCGATCGCGGCCGACATCTGCGTCTATACCAACGGGCGCCTGACGGTTGAAACCATCGGTTGATGGCTATCTGGACAACGAACAAGGGGCGCGCGGTGCACGGCGCCGGACCCCGTGGAGAGCGACATGAGTGACCTGACCCCCCGCGAGATCGTATCCGAGCTGGACCGGTTCATCATCGGGCAGAGCGACGCCAAGCGCGCGGTGGCCGTGGCCATGCGCAACCGCTGGCGGCGCAAGCAGCTGGGCGACGACCTGCGCGACGAGGTGTATCCCAAGAACATCCTGATGATCGGGCCGACCGGCGTCGGCAAGACCGAGATCAGCCGCCGCCTGGCCAAACTGGCCAACGCGCCCTTTATCAAGGTCGAGGCGACCAAGTTCACCGAGGTGGGCTATGTCGGGCGCGACGTGGAACAGATCATCCGCGATCTGGCCGACGCCGCGATGATCGACACCCGCGAGCGGATGCGCGAGGCGGTCAAGGCCCGCGCCCACAAGGCCGCCGAGGAGCGTGTGGTCGAGGCGCTGGCCGGCAAGGATGCCCGCGACGGCACCCGCCAGATGTTCCGCGACAAGCTGAAGCGTGGAGAGCTGGACGATACGGTGATCGAGCTGGAGGTTCAGGACAATTCGAACCCGCTTGGCGGGATGGAGATGCCCGGCCAGCCGGGCCAGCCCATCGGCGGCATGATGGACCTGTCGGGCCTGATGAAGGCGTTCGGCGGGCGCAAGGTGCGCCGCAAGGTCACCGTGTCGGAAAGCTATGAGATGCTGATCGCCGAGGAGGCGGACAAGCTGTTGGACGATGACGCGGTCAAGGCCACCGCGCTGGAGGCCGTGCAGCAAAGCGGCATCGTCTTTATCGACGAAATCGACAAGGTCTGTGCCCGCGCCGAGGCCCGTGGCGGCGATGTCAGCCGCGAAGGCGTGCAGCGCGACCTGCTGCCCTTGATCGAGGGGACGACGGTCAGCACGAAATACGGCGCGGTCAAGACCGACCACATCCTGTTCATCGCCTCGGGCGCATTCCATGTGGCCAAACCGTCGGACCTGCTGCCCGAACTGCAGGGCCGCCTGCCGATCCGGGTGGAATTGCGGGCCCTGACCGAGGAGGATTTCATCCGCATCCTGACCGAGACCGACAACGCCCTGACGCGCCAGTACACCGCACTGATGCAGACCGAGGGCGTGACCGTTGATTTCACCGAAAACGGCATCGCGGCGCTGGCCCGCATCGCGGCCGAGGTCAACGCCTCGGTCGAGAACATCGGCGCGCGGCGGCTGTACACGGTGATCGAGCGGGTGTTCGAGGAGCTGTCCTTTACCGCCCCCGACCGCAGCGGACAGTCTGTCAGCGTGGATGCCGACTTCGTGGAACGCCATCTGGGCGACCTGTCGCGGTCGACCGATCTGTCACGCTATGTCCTGTAACGGGGGAACCTGTGGCCAGCCTGTGGTGTTGGCTGGCTGAACACAGCAGGGGACAGATCACATGGGTTGGCTTTTCAGTATCATCATCTTTGCACTGGATGTCTGGGCGATCGCACAGATCATCAACACCGGTGCCAGCAACAAAGCCAAGATCCTGTGGATCCTGCTGATCGTGATTCTGCCAGTGGTCGGCCTGATCATCTGGTATTTCGCGGGGCCCAAATCAAACGTCAGAATGTGACGTGACCGCACCGACGTGACGAACGCGCCTCCGGCAACGGGGGCGCGTTTTTCATTGCGTGCGACGCAGATACACGTAATAGGCCCCGTCGCCGCCATGGCGGAAATGCGCGGCCGTCACCTGTTGCACCACCGCCGCCAGGGGTGGGCTGTGCAGCCAATAGGGCACCTGATGGCGCAACGCGCCCGGACGCGTCGGCAGCGGACCGTGATCGCCGCGGCCCTTGCCCGTGATGACCAGCACCAGCCGCAGGCCGGATGCGTGGCATGACAGGATAAAGTGCACCAACTCCGGCCCGGCCGCGGCCAATGTCAGGCCGTGCAGGTCCAGCCGGGCCTCGGGGCGCAGCTTGCCCTGGCTCATCTTGCGATGGGTTCGGGCGTCCATGCGCAGCCCGGCCTGTGACAGACGCTCTGCCGGGGTCTGGGGACGCGCGACGACGGGGCTGGCGGGCTTGGCCGCCTGACCGACGCGGAACCGGGCCGGCAATTGCGGCGGCGATGGCGGTGTCGGGGCGGGCTGGGCCACCGCCGGCGGTACAACGAATGCGGAAAAGGCCGCCAGATCGGCGGCCTGTCCTTTGCGCTTGGGGTCAAGCGGCTCTGCGGTTCTGGCGACGCGGGACCACAGGTCCCGGTCTTCGGGGGTCAGGCCCCTGCGCCGGCGCATCAGCTTGTCGCGACAAGCTGCCAGTTCGGATCGTCCTGATCCATGCGGCGCGCAAAGGTCCACGTGTCCTTTTGCTTGCGCGAGGCCTTGGGATCGCCATCGATCACCGTACCGTCGGCGTCGCGGGTCGCCGCGATCAATTCCCCGACGAAACGAATCGAAATTTCCGCCAGCCCGGTTGCGGGGTCGAACTCTGCCGCCGCCAGTGCCGTATCGCGGGTGCCCAGATACGTCGCCTCGACTGTCTGGCCATTGGCTATACGCTGATCGATGACCGACTGGAACGCCTCGGCCACGGGATCGGACAGAAACGGACGCACCTCGGACAGGTCGCCGCGTTCGAATGCCATCAGGATCATTTCATAGGCGTTGCGCGCACCGCCCAGAAAATCGCGCAGCCCAAAGGACGGGTCGACCCGCTTCATCGCGGCCAATGCCTTGGCAGCGGCGCTACCGGCATCGGTGTGGTCCAGAATGTCGTGATCGACGTCATCGACCGAACCGTCGATGACCTCAAATCGGGTGGGCTTCGCGGCGGCCACGGGCTGGTCGACCTCGGGCGGCTCAAAGCCGTCGCGCGTCCCAAGAACGTTTTTCAGCCTTAGGATCAGAAAGATCGCAATCCCGGCAAGGACGATCAGCTGAAGAAGCGGGTTGGACATGCAGGCAACCTCTGGGTCATAACGGGTCGTTGGTATCGGGCGGTCTGACCATTATGTAGGGAGTGCCTCGGCGCAAGTCCAGTTTCCGCGCCGGCAGGAAGGGGAATTCACATGCGGCTTATCGCCATGTTTCTGGTGGTGCCGATCATCGAGATCGCGCTGTTCATCCAGGTCGGGGGTCTGATCGGGGTTTGGTCCACGCTGGCGCTGGTATTGCTGTCGGCGATGGCCGGCGTCACCATCATGCGCAGTCAGGGCGCGCGTGCCGGAATGCAGATCCAGCACAGCCTGGACGCCATGCGCGATCCATCGCGTCCACTGGCCCATGGCGCGATGATCATCGCCGCCGGACTGCTGCTGCTGCTGCCCGGCTTCTTCAGCGACACTCTGGGGTTGCTGCTGTTGATCCCCCCGGTTCGCACGATGCTGATGGCCCGCGTTGCCCGACGCTTGCGGGGATCGCATGTCCGGGTACAGACTGCGACGATGCGCCGCGATCCTCATCGCCCGCCCTATGACAAGGGCGTGATCGACGGCGAATTCATCGCCACCGGTGACGACAGGCGCCCTCCCGTCGATCTGCCGTTGGAGGATACCGACGATACAGGTCCGTCGCGGCCGGGACGTGGATCCGGCTGGACCCGGCATTGAGGGCCGGCGACCGGCCTGCTACAAGTCGGCGCAAATCCGCATCACAAAGGTAGGACAATGGCCGAAGACACCCCGCAGAACGGCGCAGAACCCGCAGCAGCGGCACAGCCGCGCATGCAGATCATGGCGCAGTTCATCCGCGACCTGTCCTTTGAGAACGCCGTCGCGCAGAAGGGCGCCCCCCAGGGCGAGGTTCAGCCCGAGATCACCGTCCAGGTCAGCCTGGACGCCCGCAAGCGCGGCAGCGACACCCAGTTCGAGGTCATCACCAAGTACCGCGTCACCTCGACCAACAAGGGCGATGGCGCGACGCTGTTTCTGGCGGAACTGGATTACGGAGGGGTCTTTCAGATCGACGGCGTGCCGCAGGACCAGTTGCACCCGTTCCTGATGATCGAATGCCCCCGCATGCTGTTCCCCTATGTGCGGCGCATCATTTCGGACATGACGCGCGACGGGGGATTCCCGGCGTTCAACATGGACCCGGTCGATTTCGTGGCCCTGTACCGCCAGGAACTGGCACGGCGCGCACAGACCGCACAGACGGCACCGGCCGACCAGCGGCTGTCCTAGGCCCCATGGCCAAGCCCGCATCGCGTGCCTGGCAGCGGATGCTGTCGGGCCGCAGGCTGGACCTGCTGGACCCGACGCCCTTTGACATCGAGATCGAGGATATCGCCCACGGTCTGGCCTTTGTCGCCCGCTGGAACGGCCAGACGCACGGCGACTGGCCCTATTCGGTGGCGGAACATTCGCTGCTGGTGGAACAGATCTTCGACGGGCTGAACCCCGGCGGCGATCCGTGCTGGCGGCTGGCGGCGCTGTTGCACGACGCACCGGAATACGTGATCGGGGACATGATCTCTCCGGTCAAGGCGGCGTTGGGGCGCGAATACGGGGCAATGGACGAACGGCTGACCTCGGCCATCCACCGACGATTCGGGCTGCCCGCGACGCTGCCCGTGGCGGTCAAACGCCGCATCAAGGCCGCCGACCGGGTCTCTGCCCGGCTGGAGGCCGTGACCATCGCGGGCTTTGCCCTGCCCGAGGCGCGGCGCCTGTTTCCCATCCCCGATGCGCAGATGCTGCCCGACCTGCAGATCACCCTGCGTCCGCCTGCACAGACCCGTGCGGCCTATCTGGCGCGGTTTGCCGACCTGATCGCCCTGATCGACAAGGCGCACTGACATGCGAAAGGGGGCCGCGATGGCCCCCCTTCGGTCACGTCAGTCCGGCGTGGATCAGATCAGCAGATCGTCCAGGTCCTTGCCGCTTTCCAGGCTTTCCTGGACCCACCGCGGTTTGCGGCCGCGACCCGTCCAGGTCATCGTCGGATCCTGCGGGTTGGCATATTTCGGCGCGACCGTCCCGGTCTTGCGCGCCTTGGCGCCCGTCAGTTCTGCAAGGTTGAAGCCGTGCTCGCGCGCGGCTTCCTCGACCGCGGTCAGGGCCTCGCGCCGTTTGCGGTCCTCATAGGAGTTGATCGCGCGGTCCAGCTTTGTCCGCAGTTCGCGCATTTCCTTGAGAGACATGGTGTCGAAGTCGATGCTCATTTGTTCCGGTTTCTATATTGGAAAAGGTTAATTCCTAGCCGATATAACCATTTTCAATAATCAATCAATATATATATGTAAATCTTCATCGCGGTCCGCGCTTGGCAAGAATGCGTTGCAGTGTCCGGCGATGCATATGCAGGCGGCGCGCAGTTTCACTGACATTGCGTTCGCATTGTTCGTATACGCGTTGAATATGCTCCCATCTGACGCGATCCGCGGACATCGGATTTTCCGGCGGAGGCGGCAGTAATTCACCGCTGGACAGCAATGCGGACGTGACGTCGTTCGCATCTGCGGGCTTTGCCAGATAATCCGTGGCCCCCATTTTCACTGCCGCGACGGCCGTGGCGATGGCACCGTATCCGGTCAGAACGATGATCCTTGCATCCGCACGGCGCTCACGCAGTGCCTCGACCACGTCCAGCCCGTTACCATCCTCCAACCGCAGATCGACCACCGCATAGGCAGGTGCGCGGCGTTCGATAAGCCGCATGGCCCCCGCCACCGTCAGCGAGGTTTCGGGCTGAAACCCGCGCTTTTCCATCGCGCGCGCCAGCCGGGTCAGAAAGATTTCGTCATCGTCGACCAGCAACAGCGAAGCGTCGGGGCCGATTTGTGCGTTCAACTGATCCATCCGAGAGCCTTTTCACGATATTTAAGAGCAAATGGGCAATCATGCGCAGGATATCAAACCCTGTGCGACAAACTGCCTTCAGACCGAGGCGTCTGTATAACAAGCGACAGTCTGGGCCATCTGTTCCGGCGTGGTTTCACGCGAAAAGAATTCAACAGTCTTTCCGCCCGGCATCACCAGATAGGTATTGGCCATATGGTCTGCCAAATAGTATTCCTTGTCTTCCTCGTCATTCAGCTTGAAGTAATTACGCCAGCCCTTGTTGACTGCGGCGATTTCCTGATCGCTTCCGGTCAGGCCTATCATGCGGTCTGAAAAAAGACTGGTGTAATCCGCCAGAACCTCGGGGGTGTCACGGCGCGGATCGACGGTGACAAAGACGGTCTGCACGTCCGCTCCGGCCTCTGTCAAAAGAGCCTCGGCCTCGGCATTGCGGGCGCTGTCCAAAGGACAGACATCAGGGCAGAACGTATAGCCAAAGTACAGCAGGCTGGGCTTGTCAAAGACCTCCTGGTCGGTGACGCGCTGGCCGTCATCACGCGTCAGGGTAAAGGAGGTGCCAAAGGCGTCCATGCCCCCTGCCACGCTGCTGCCGCTGCACTGTGCAAACTGGTCGTCGCCCGGGCGCATCGCCAGGAACAGCGCGCCACCTGCCAGAATGCCGACAGCGGCCGCAGTACCGATCAGCAGGATTTTTCGGTCCGTCATTGGCGGGCCTCCTTTGCGTGTCAAATGCCCGCATTGATCGTCCATCGGCGCGCAGGTATCAAGGTTGGGCAATGTCGCAGCAAGGGTCGACGATGTCCACATCCACACACCCCTACGACAGCGCCGACCCCGACCTGCATCAGTCGATGACCCCTCCGATCGATACGCCAAAGGCCGAACCGATCCGAATGCGGACGCTGGTGCTGTTGCGCTGGTTCGCGATCGGGGGCCAGATGGCGGCGGTGATCGTCGCATGGATGATGGGCATCGGCTTTGTCAAACTGCCGATCATCCTGCTGATCGCGTCGTCGATCACCATGAACCTGTGGCTGTTCCTGCGTCCGCCGAAACGGACCTCTCCGAGGCGTGCGGTGCGGCAACTGTCGTTCGATCTTGTTCAGATCTCGACGCTGATGGCGCTGACCGGGGGGATGGCCAATCCGTTCGCGCTGCTGGTGCTGGCCCCAGTGACGATCGCCGCCGCGTCGCTGAACGCGCGTCAGGTGCTGGCCCTGGGGCTGGCCACGGTGGCGCTGATTTCGGTCGCGGCGGTATTCGGGCTGCCCCTGCGGGACCCCGACGGCCAGATCCTGCGGATGGAGCCTATCCTGGCTGTCGGCCACTGGGTCGCGCTGGTCATCGGCGTGGTGTTCTTTGCCGGCTATGCGCACCGGGTGACGGGGGAACTGTCGGACACCTCGGGCGCGCTGTTCGCAACCCAGATGGCCCTGTCGCGCGAACAGCGATTGCAGCATCTGGGCGGTGTCGTGGCGGCCGCCGCGCATGAAATGGGCACGCCCCTCGCCACCATCAAGCTGATCGCCGGCGAGCTGGCCGATGAGCTGCGCGACCGTCCCGACCTGCATGCCGACGCCATCGCCCTGCGCGACAGTGCCGACCGCTGTGCCGCGATTCTGCGCAGCATGGGCCGCGCGGGCAAGGACGACCTGCACATGCGCGCGGCCCCCCTGCGCGCCGTGCTGGAGGATGCGGCCCAGCCCCACATGGACCGCGGCCCCCTGATCGAAATCCACGCCGAAGGCCCGGTGATCCACCGCGATCCGGCCATCATCCACGCGCTGCGCAACCTGATTCAGAACGCCGTCGATTTTGCCGAAAGCCGCGTGGTGATTGAAACACAGGTGACCCAGGGCGCGCTGGTCGTGACCGTGCGCGACGACGGGCCGGGCTATCCGCCGCACCTGCTGTCGCGGATCGGCGACCCCTATCTGACCCGGCGCGCCGAGGCGCAGCGCGGCAGCTATGAGGGGATGGGCCTTGGCCTGTTCATCGCCAAGACCCTGCTGGAACGGTCGGGTGCGCGGCTGACATTTGCCAATGGCGGGCCGGGGGCGATGGTATCGGTGCGCTGGCCGCTGGACCGCATCCGCGCTCAGGACCGCATCGCACTGGCCCACAATCCGACCTTCGACGCGTGAGTTTCTTAACGCCCTGTTAATCAACACCGGATTATGGTCCCTTCGAATGGAAAGGGGCATTTGCGGTGGATATTCAAGGTGCGGGTCTTGTGGCGATGGCGGTCCTGTGCGGGACGGCATCGGTTCTTCTGGCGGTGGCGGCAATCCGGTTCTGGGATCGCCGCCAGACTGGGCAGGGCAGAGCGGTCCGCGCGGGACACGCGATGGACGGCAAGGTCCAGCCGATGGTGTTCCTGTTCCGCGCCGGACGCCTGATCGATGCGACCCCTCCTGCACGCGCGCTGCTGGACCGCATGGGCGGGCCGGAGGATGACTGGCTGCGTCTGATGCGCTGGATCGGCCCCCGCTTTCCCGATGCACCCGAACGCCTGGACATGCTGCCCCGCATCGGCCGGATCGAACTGGTCGGTCAGCAGGGACAGGGCAGTGCGACCCTGCGCCTTGTGGCCGAGGATCTGGGCGATCGGCTGTGGCGTCTCAGCGTCACCGATCCGGGCGCAGAGCATGCTGGCATCGTCGTTGATTCGATGTCCCTGCAGGCAATGGAGGAAGAGCTGGACCTGCTGCGCGGCGCACTGGACGAGACGCCGATGCTGGTCTGGCGCCTGGACGCCGACGATCGCGTGACCTGGGCCAATGCCGCCTATCTGCGCCGCGCCGAGGCCAGGTCAGACGAGGCGCTTGGCTGGCCGTTGCCGCGCCTTCTGGACGCCCCGCGTCCGGTGCCGGGCGCCGGAACCGCCACCCGCCGCGCCGGCCTGGAGGATCAGGGCGCGGTGTCGTGGTACGACTGCCACAGCCACCGGATGGGCAGCGACGTGATGATGTTCGCGCTGCCCGCGGACGCCGCAGTCCGGGCCGAACGCAGTTTGCGCGACTTTGTCCAGACGCTGACCAAGACATTCGCCGACCTGCCCATCGGGCTGGCCATCTTTGACCAGGACCGGAACCTGCAGCTGTTCAATCCGGCGCTGATCGACCTGACCAGTTTGCCGACGGGCTTTCTGACGACACGTCCGTCCCTCTTTGATTTTCTGGACCAGCTTCGCGAGCAACGGATGGTGCCCGAACCCAAGGATTATCGCAGCTGGCGCCAGCATATGGCCAACCTGGAAAGCGCCGCCGCCACCGGCCACCACGTAGAGACCTGGTCGCTGCCGGGTGGGCAGACCTATCGCGTCACGGGCCGCCCCCACCCCAACGGCGCGGTGGCCTTCCTGTTCGAGAACATCACCTCGGAGATGTCGCTGACCCGTGAATTCCGCGCCGAACTGTTGCTGGGTGCACATGTCCTGGACGGGCTGGAGGACGGTCTGGTGGTCTTTTCCAACAGCGGTCAGCTGGTCCTGTCGAACCAAGCTTATCGTGGGCTGTGGGGGGCACCTCCGGCCAGCCTGGCGGACGCCATCACCACATGGGAAGCCGCGGCCCCTGCAGGACGCGGGTTCGCCGCCCTGCGTGACGCACTGCACAATGTCGATGCCGCACGCGTCAGTGGCGCGATGGCCGGCCCGCAGGGGCAGTTGATCGGCTGGACCGTCACCATCCTGTCGGGTGGACGGCGGATGCTGCGGTTCGGTGTCGCCTCGGGGCAGGTGATGCCCCAGGGCGCGCCCGAGGACATGCGCGCCCTGTCCAGCGCGATTGGCGCCGACTGATCAATAGTCCCGCTCAAAGAACACCCCAAGCGAGCTGCCGCCATCGCTGCCCACTGATCCTCGCGCCCGCAGCGACTGCGTGATGTCCAGGTTCAGGTTGATCGACGATCGCCCGCCCTCGCCCACGGACACGTCGGTATAGACGTTCTCGGACAGATAGCGTCCGGCCCGGAGCTCGATGTTGCCCTCGTCGTCGGTGGTCAGGTCCAGATCGTCCAGGCCCGCGCTTTCGCGCAGGTTGCTGATGATCCCGTCGCCCCCACGCCCGGCCAGCACCGCGATGGCGTTGGCCAGCTGCGCCGCCTGAAGCGGGCTGATGCTGTCCAGGCCGCGTCCGAACAACAGCTGGGACAGCACCTCTTCCTGCGGCAGGTCCGGAGAGGATTCAAAGGTGATCTCGGGGTCGCTGACCTCTCCGTCGATGATGATGCGGGTGGTGATCTCGTCCCGCTCGGTCTCGGCGACAAGGCGGATGACCGGGATCAGGCTGCCCTGCAGCTCGACCAGACCTTCGGTCAGGTTGAAGCGGCTGCCCAACAGGTCGACCCGACCGCGGATCAACTGCAGATTTCCGACCGGGATCGCGTTGCGTGTCGTGCCCTGGATTTGAAAGCCGCCGCCCAGTTCGGCGTCGACCCCCCGGCCCCGGATGAACACCCGGTTGGGCGCATTGATGACCAGGTCCAGCGCCGGTGGACGGCCCGGCACCGCCGCCGGCCCAGACATGCCCGCATCACGCGACGCCTGGCTGGGATAGGGTTCCAACCCAGCCTTGGCCCGGGTGGCGCGCACAGGCGGACGCTGGCTGCCGACATGGGTGATGTCGGGGATCGCGCGCGCGCCGCCCAGTCCGGTCGACGGAATGCGAATCTCGGTCTCTCCAAGGTCGATGCGGCCGGACAGGGTCTGGCCCGTTGTGGAGTTCCCGCTGAACCGCACCTGACCGTCGATCACCGTCTGGTACAGGTTCGGGTCACGCAACACGACCTGCGCCAGCGCGACAGAGATGTCGGCCGCCCCGTTCGTCAGATCCACCGGTCCGGACAGTGTCACCCGTCCCCCGGCCAGGACGTTGGCCGCCCCCTCGATCTGCAACCGCCCGGACTGAAAGCCTGCGGTGACGTCGATCCCGTCCAGCCGCACGCCCAGGCCCGGATCGGCCAGCTGGCCGTTCGTCAGGCGCACCTGTCCCGACAGCGCCTGCAGCGATGGTGCGCCCTGGACGCGCAGATTGATCGCCAGTGGCCCCGACACGCTGCGCGTGCGCAACGTGGTGTTGGCCAGCGCGGAATCGGCGCTGCCGTCGATGCCCAGATCGACGGTCGAGCCGTCGCGCGCCGCGGTGCCCGCGATGCGCAGGTCGGTGCTGCCCGGCGCCGTGGCGCGCAGGTCGACCGCAAAGTTCGAACCCTCTTCACGCACCGTGCCGGTCACCGCGACGGCACCCGGAAATTCGGGAACGATCAGGCCCAGATCGGCCAGCCGCGCGTCAAGGGTGATGCCCGTCGCGGGCGCCCCGTCCGCCGTCACCTGCAGCTGTGGGTTGGTCACGTTCAGCCGCTGGACCGAGATGCCCTCGGCCCCCTGGCTGGCGGCCACGTCGAACCGGGTCTGTCCCGCCAGGACCGGATCGACCTGCGGCTGGCCCAGGGACAGGCCGCTGGCCGTGCCCGATGCCTCGACCCGGCGGGTGGTGCCGTCATCGGTCAGCCGCGCATCGGCCTGGACCGCACCGCTGATGCCGCTGCCCAGGAACCGCAGATCCCCCGCGTTCAGCGTTGCGGCGACATCGGTCGCGCCAGCGCCGACCTGGCCCGTGGCGCTGGCCGACAGGCGCGGGTTTTCCACCTGCGCCGTGTCGATGGTAAAGATGCCGCCCTGTTCGGTGCCGGTCACCGACAGGCGTGTCTCGCCCGCAAGGGCACCGTCCACCTGCGCCTGACCGAATGACAGATCGCGTCCGGTCCCGGTCACGGTCAGATTGCGGATGCCGTCGCCGGCCTCGGCAAAGCTGCCCTGCGCCTGCAGGCTGCCGCGCCAGCCCGGCCCGAACGGCGCCAGCGACGCCACGTTCACGTCCCCGGTCAGGTCGGTGACGCCCGGACCATAGGACCCCTGCACCACCGCGCGCATCTGATCGTTCGACAGCCGCCCTTCGGAGATCGTGACGACACCATCGCGTTCCGACGCCTGCAGCGCCAGTTGGGTGGTTCCGGTCAACGCGCCGTCCGCCCCCGACGCGCCCATAGACAGGTCCTGCCCGCTGCCGGTCACGTCGATCAGCCGTGCGCCATCCTCCTCGCGCAGCGTGGCGCGGGCCTGAAACCCGCCCGACCAGTCGGCGCGGATCGATGACAGGTCCACGACCGCCACCTGCGCCACCGCGTCCAGCGCGCCCTGGGCAAAGCTGCCTTGGGCATCCGCGTTCAGCTGCGGGTTGGCCAGCCGGAAATCCTCCAGTTCAAAGCCCTGCGCCGTCTGCAGCGCATTGGCGGTCAGGTCTGTCCGCCCGCTCAGCGCGTTGTCCAACGCCTCGATGCCGATGCGCAGGTCCTGCGCCTGGCCATTCACGGTCAGGCGGCGCTGATCCCGGGGGCCGCTCAGTTCCGCCGTAGCCTCCAGCGATCCGCCCAGATCCGCCCCCGCATCCGCCAGCGACGGCATCGACACCTGCGCTTGCAGGTTGCTGGAGGTCGAACTGATCAGGCCCTGTGCGGTGGCGGTCAGCTGGTTGGCGTTGACGCGGAAATCCTCGATCTCCACGCCCAGTTCGTCGCGGCGGGCCTGCAGCAGGATGGTGGATTCGCCGTCCAGCAACCGGTCCAGCTGTGGCTGATCCAGCGCGATGTCGCGGCCCGACACACGCGCGTCGATGTCAAAGCTTCGGTTCAGCAAGACATAATAGCCCTCGACCGTGGCATCGGCGCTGCCGGTCAGGGGCCGTCCGGCGACGCCCGACAGGCGCGCCAGGTCGGTGTATCGGGCGCCCGCATCCACCGACAGGGTGATGCCGCTGCCCAGACCCGACACCAGGAAATTGCCGTCCAGCCCGTAATCCGCGCCGCGAACCCGCAGGTTGGTGATTTCCAGCGCGTTGCCGGGCGTGAAATTGAACCCGGTCCGACCCTGGACCTGTGCACCCACGGCCTCGTCCAGAGAGGCGTCGTCGAAATCCAGCTCCTCTGCGGCAAAGTCCAGGGCACCGATCACCCGGGACAGGGCGCCCTCGTTCAGAAAGATCTGGCCGCGCCCGGCCAAATCCAGCGCGCCCAGCGCCACGCCATCCAGGTTCAGCGCGCCGATGCCGCCGTCCAGACGCCAGCCGTCGCCTTGTGCCGCGTCATAGTCAAAGGTCAGCCGCCCGGAATCGACCGTCGCGCCTTCGCCGGCAAAAGGCAGGGGCACGGGAACCTGGGTCGCGCCGGCGTCACGGCCCAGTGTCACCTGCAGGTTGGCCTGCTGGGGTGCGGACTGGTCGTTGGTGGACAGCGACCCGGCAATGCGCAGCGCCTCGGTGCGGATGTCCAGGCGGGGAATGTCCAGACGCCCCGTTTCGGCCCGCCAGCCTTCGGCCAGCAGCTGGGTGTCCTCACCGAAAAAGGCCCGGTCCTGCGGGCGCAGCAACGATGCCACGTCGCCGCCCAGCTGGAACCGGAACCCGGTTCCGGGGGCGCCGTCGGTGCCGGTCTCGCCGCTGGCGCTGACCTGTCCGGTGATGCGGGGCTGACCATTGGTCGCCAGCCGGATGTCGGCGGCGAAATCGCTGATCTGACCTTCGCCGCTGATCTGAGCAGTCAGGGCGGGTTTGTCGTAAATGCCGACCAGGTTCGCCAACAGGCCGTCCGCAGCCTCGTCCAGACCCAGGTTCAGGCGCAGGATCTGCGTCTCGTTGCCATAGCCCGCGTCCAGAACGAACTGTCCGCGCGGGCCGTCCAGACGATCGATGGTCAGCTGGGCCGTGCCCTCTCCGCCCTCGAGGCTGATGCCGCCGGCGATGCTCAGCGCGGCCTCGACCCCGATCACGGGTTCGCCCAACACGACACGTTCGACGTTGATCTGTTCGATGTTCAGCGACACGGGCAATTCCGGCAGCGCGAAAACAGGGGCCTCGGCCTGGACGTCCGTTTCCCCGGATGCGGGCAGGCGGGGCAGCAGGATCTCTGCCGCGGACAGCTCTGCGATCTCGATCCGGCGGCGCAACAGCGCGCTGCGGTTCCACTGGATCGCGCCGTTGCGCAGGGTCAGATAGGCGCCATCCTCATCCGAAATGCGCAATTCGGTGAACGTCGCACGTGATGACAGGGCGCCCTCGAACCCCTCGATCACGACCTCACGGCCGTCGCCGGACAGGTTGCTTTCCAGAAGGCCGGTCAGAAAGCCGCGGTCGCTGTCGCCCTCGGCGCTGATTTCAGCGGCGCTTTGGCCCAGCACGGCCATCGGGAACAGGACGGCAAAGGCGGTGATCCAGAACGTGCGCATCAAAATGCCTGCCCCAATCCAAGGTAAAGTTGAACGCCGTTGCCGGTATCGCCGCTGACCGGCCCGGCCACGTCGAACCGCAGCGGTCCGATCGGCGTGTCGTATCGTACGCCCAGACCGGCGCCCGCATGATCGCCGCTTTCGCCGCCGAACGCGTCGTCGGTCCAGACCTGGCCGTAATCGGCAAAGGCCACCACGCCGATCTTTTCACGGACCTGGAACCGGACCTCGGCGGTGGCGCTGGCGACCGACAGGCCGCCGGTCTTGATCGGCCCGTCGGGACCCGCGATCTCCTCGACGCCCAGGGATTGATAGGGATGGCCACGCACGGTGCCGCCCCCGCCTGAAAAGAACAGATAGTTGCGCGGCGTGGTCTCCAGCTCGCCGCCAAAGACCGATCCTGCCCGCGCCCGGCCCGCCAGGGTGATCCGGTCATCCGCACCAAAGGACCGAAAGGCCCGCCCCTCGGCCAGAACGCGCGCACCAGAGCCGGTATCCTCGAACCCGCTGAAGGGCGTCACCTCGGCGGACAGGTAGAACCCGCGCTTGGCGTTGTTCTGATCCTCGCGGCGGTCCCAGATCACATCCATCGGCAGGGCCAGAACCTTGAAATCGGTGCGCCCGTTGGCATCAAAGACGCGCGAGTACTGGTATTCCAGCGCCGCGTCAGCCGTCAGGCGGTCGCTGAAGATGTGGCTTACGCCGAACCCCAGAGTGGCCAGATCCTCGTCGTAATCCTCTTCGCGCATCTGCGCGACCTCGGCCTCGACATAGGCGGTGGTGTCGGCGGTGATCGTGGCGGGGCGTTCCAGGCGGATGGTCAGTTCGTCGTCGCGGTCGCTGGTTTCCGACCCGATGTCCTTGATGCTGCCGTCGATGCGCAGACGCTCACCCCCGCCCAGCAGGTTGCGATGCATCCAATAGGCGGACACCAGCGCCCCGTCGATGGTCGAGATCTCGAACCCCGCACCGATGCGGCGGGGGGCCTGTTCGACCACGGCCAGATCCACGTCCAGCGTGTCGCCGGGGCTGAGCGTCTCGGCCTCCTGCAGGGTGATGGCGGAAAAGACGCCGCTGCGACGCAGGCGCAGGCGCACGGTCTCCAGTTCCTCGGGGTCGAAACGCTCGCCCTCGGGGAAACCGGCGATCTTGCGCAGGCGGCGCTCGTTCAGGCGCTGGTTGCCGCTGACGGTCAGGCGGCCAAAGGTAACGGCGGGACCAGGGGCCAGCGCGATGCGGCTGTCGACCTGATCAGCGTCGTGATCGGCCACGATCTGCTGGTCGGCGATGTCGGCCTTGGCATGGCCATAGGCGCGCCAGTCGTCGACCCCGGCCAGGGCGGTGCTGCGCATGACGCCGGTGCCCGCGACCTCGCCCGTGGCGTAGTCGGCCGGGACCTCTGTCCCGGGGGCTATCGGGGCGATCTGCGCGCGGGAAAAGCGAAAGATCGGGCCGGGATCGACCGCGACGACCACGCGCGACACCTGTTCGGGCGCGTCCAGCGGTGCTACCTCGGCGGCCTCGACCCCGTCCAGGGTGATGGTCACGCTGCCGTCATAGAACCCTTCGTCGTACAACAGGCCCAAAACGCGGGCGTAATCGCCCCGCGCGGCGGCCAGCACGTCCTGACCCGTGGTGCGATCCTCGTTCAGCGCACCTGTCAGCAACAGCGACTGGCGGATCTGGCTTGTCAGATCCTCGTCCCCGCCGGCGACCTGAATATCCAGCGCGACGGGGCCCTCGGCCTCGCTGCTGCCGCCGAACAGGCCCGAAAACGGAGAGCTGCTTTGTGCCATGGCGGCACCTGCCGCGCCAAGTGCCGTCCCTGCCACCAGGATCGCCCGAAGATATGCCCGCATTGCCCGCCCTGTCTTTTGCTTGCGGCAATTCAAGCAGGATCGACCGGGCAAAGCCAGCAATCTTTGGGCATTTTCCCGGATCAGCGGTTAACCTTTGCGGGATCGGCGGACCCTAGCTTAGTGCTGCAAGGCAGCCGTGCAGCGCCGCCATATCGTCGCGGATCAAAAAGACCGGCGTGTTTTCAGGGATATGGCGCATGTGGCTTTCGCCCAGAAAGGCCGGTTCGAACAGCGCCATGCGGTCGGCGATGCTGCGGCCGACGCTGCCAGCCAGAAACAGCCCCTCCAGCGGCATGAAGCGCAGTGACAGTTCGCGGCACAGCAGGCCGACCAGTTCGGCGAACAGGTCATAGGTCGCGGTGGCGGCCGGATCGCCCGCCTCGGCGGCGCGGGCGATGTCCTCGCTGCGGATGGGGTCGGTGCCGGTCATCGCGGCATGCAGGCGCGACAGCCCGCGTCCGGCGAATGTCTCTTCGGTGGAAAAGAACCCGGCCGCGGCGTCGGCGCCGGCCCGGTCGATCAGGCGGGCCATGATGTTGGCGGGCAGGTGGGTGTGCCCCTCCTCGGCCTCCAGCACGGTGATGGCGCCGCCGGGCAGCACGCGCACCGCGCAGACGTTGAAGCCGGTGCCCAGTCCCACGACCAGCGCCTGCCCGTTGCGGGCACGGGTCGCGGGGGCGGCCCGCAGCGTGCCCAGCTGTTCGCCCGCCAGCGCCGGGGTGGAATAGCCCAGCGCCGACAGGTCGTTGATCAGCCGCACCTGGTCGGCATCGGTCAGCCGCGCCAGGTTGTCCTCGTCGAACGACCAGTCGCGGTTGGTCAGCCGCGCGCGCCCGCCGCTGACCGGCCCCGCCACGGCGATGCACATGGACGAGATGGTAGGCTGGTGCTGTTCGGCCATGAACTGGCGCACCACGTCGTCGAAGCTGGCAAAGTCGTCGCCCTTAAAGCGGGTGACCGTGCTGGCATCGATGGAACCGTTGCGCGCGATCGCCAGCCGCGCATTGGTTCCGCCCACATCGCCCAAAAGCATCGCCATGCTGTCACCCCTTTTCAGTTCAGCCGTTCCCCGTCCTTAGGCGAGAAGTACGACACTTTCGAGAGGTCGAATGCCAGCGGAAACGGCTGGCGCGCCCGCACTGCACTTTCGGCGCGCAACCGCGCGGTGACCGCCTTGCCGCCCAGATGGGTAACGGCGAACGTGTCGGCACCTGCCGGTTCCACGATGTCGATCATCACGTCGCCGCCCGCACCCTGTGCGGTGCCGGGCAGGTGGGCGTTGCCCGTCGCCTCGTGGATGTCCTCGGGGCGCACGCCCAGCACGATCTGGTCGGGCAGGTCGCGGGCCACCGGATCGGTGATGACCAGCGGCGTGTCGCCGGGGCGGTCGATCTCGATCCGGGTCTGGCCGGCCTCGGACCGGACGCGGGCCGGGATCAGGTTCATCGCCGGACTGCCCATGAAATCGGCCACGAACATGTTCGCCGGACGGTTGTAGATCTCCGCCGGGGTGCCAATCTGCTGGATCACGCCGCCCTTCATGACGACGATCTTGGTGGCCAGCGTCATCGCCTCGATCTGATCATGGGTGACATAGACGATGGATGCGTTCAGGTCCTGGTGCAGCTTCTTGATCTCGGTCCGCATGGACACGCGCAGTTTTGCGTCCAGGTTGGACAGCGGTTCGTCGAACAGGAACAGCGCGGGGTCGCGGACCAGGGCGCGCCCCATGGCGACGCGCTGACGCTGGCCGCCCGACAGCTGACCCGGCTTGCGGTCCAGCAGCGGCTCGATCTGCAGCTGGCGCGACACCTCGGCCAGCTTGGTGGCCTGGGTGGCCTTGTCGACGCCGCGCACCTTCATGCCAAAGGTGATGTTCTTGGCGACCGTCATCGTCGGGTAGAGGGCATAGGACTGGAACACCATCGCGATGTCGCGGTCCTTTGGGCTGACGCCGGTCACGTTGCGGCCCGCGATGCTGACATTGCCGCCGCTGATGGGCTCCAGCCCGGCAATGCAGTTCAGCAACGTGGACTTGCCGCAGCCCGACGGGCCGACCAGGACCAGAAAGTCGCCCTCTTCGATGCTGATGTTGATGTCGTG
Organism: Paracoccus sp. Ld10; assembly: GCF_045064235.1. Lineage (NCBI taxonomy): Bacteria > Pseudomonadati > Pseudomonadota > Alphaproteobacteria > Rhodobacterales > Paracoccaceae > Paracoccus > Paracoccus sp. Ld10. Next base: position 50,044 of record NZ_JBISHD010000006.1, read on the forward strand.
CAGAATATGGGTGTCGCCATAGGCTTTCTGCAGGTGTTCGATTTCCAGAATGGGCATGGCTTATCCCTTGACGCTGCCGGCGGTCAGGCCGCGGATGAAGTATTTGCCGGCGACGACATAGACCAGCAGCGTGGGCAGGGCGGCGATGATCGCCGCGGCCATGTCCACGTTGTAGGCTTTGACGCCGGTGGTGGAGTTGACGATGTTGTTCAGCGCGACGGTCACGGGTTGCGACCCGGCCCCGCTGAAGCTGACGCCGAACAGAAAGTCGTTCCAGATCTGCGTGAACTGCCAGATGACTGACACGGTGATGATCGGCAGAGAGATGGGCAGGAAGATCGACCAGAAGATGCGAAAGAACCCTGCCCCGTCGACCTTGGCCGCCCGCACCAGTTCCTGTGGGATGCTGACATAGTAGTTGCGGAAGAACAGCGTGGTGAAGCCCAGGCCATAGATCACGTGAACGAAGATCAGCCCCGGGATCGTGCCCGCAATTCCCATCAGGCCCAGCATCTGCGCCATCGGCAACAGGACCACCTGGAACGGGATGAAGCAGCCGAACAGGATCGCGGCAAAGAACAAGTTCGCGCCGCGGAATTTCCATTGCGCGAATACATAGCCGTTCAGCGCCCCGATGATGGTCGAGATCATCACCGCGGGCACGGCCATCAGGACGCTGTTCCAGAAGAACGGGCGCAGGCCCTCGCACTGGGTGCCGGCGCAGGCGGTCGACCAGGCCTCGGCCCAGGGGGCGAACGTGATTTCGCGCGGCAGGGACAGCAGGCTGCCGGTGCGGATTTCCTCGAGGGATTTCAGCGATGTCGTCAGCATGACGAACAGCGGCATCAGATAGAACAGGGCGAACAGGATCAGGATCCCGTACAGGCCCCACCGCAACATGGTCTTACTTGTCATGGCGCGGCCTCAATTCGCTGTAGAGATAGGGAACCACGATGGCAAAGATGACCATCATCATGATCATGGCACTGGACGCCGCCTGCCCCAGATCGCCGCGTGAAAACGCCATGGCGTACATGTAGGTCGCGGGCAGATCGGTGGCATAGCCGGGTCCGCCGCCGGTCAGCGCGATGACCAGGTCGAACGCCTTGATGGCCAGATGCGCCAGCACGATGAAGGCCGACAGAAAGATCGGCGCCATCGTCGGGATGATGATCGCGGAATAGATGCGGTGCGTGGGAATGCCGTCGACCTGGGCCGCGCGGATGATCTCTCCGTCAACCGACCGCAGGCCGGCCAGAAACAGCGCCATCACGAACCCCGAGGCCTGCCAGACGGCGGCCAGCACGACAGTATAGATCGCCATGTCCGGCCTGATCAGCCAGTCGAAGGTGAAACTCTCGAACCCCCATCCGCGGATCGCCTGCTGGATGCCCAGGCCCGGGTTCAGGATCCATTTCCACGCCGTGCCCGTCACGATCAGCGACAGCGCCATGGGATACAGATAGATGGTGCGCAGAACGCCCTCGGCCCGGATCTTCTGGTCCAGAAAGATCGCCAGCAGCAGGCCGATCACCATCGAGATCACGATGAACAGGCCGCCAAAGATGAACAGGTTGTTCATCGCCACGTCCCACCGGGGAGCGTCGAACAGGCGCTGATATTGCGTCACACCGTCCAGTTCATAGCGCGGCATCAGCCGCGAGCGCGTAAAGCTGATCCAGGCCGTCCAGGCGATGAAGCCATAGACAAAGACCAGGATCGCCACAAAGGACGGCGCCAAGACGACCTTGGGCACGTTGCGTTCAAGCCATTCCATTTCCGGTAAACCCCCAAAGAAAAACCCCGCGCCCGAACAGGGGCGCGGGGTCGTCAGGCCGTGATCACATCGCGTTCGCGACAGCATCCGCCAGTTGCGCCACGGCGTCGTCCGACGACATGTCGCTGTTGAAATGCGCGGTCACCACGTCGGTGATCGCACCGGCCGGCGCGCCGCGCAGCGCCATGCCATGCGCATAGCTGGGCAGCAGCGAGCCGTTTTCGGCATCCGCGGTCATGTCGGCGTTCGACTGTTTCGCGCAATCGTCGAAATCGTCCAGCGCCACGTCGGTCCGTGCCGGGATAGAGCCCTTGTTCAGGTTGAACGTCTTTTGAAAGTCGGGGCCCATGATCAGGCTGGCCAACAGGGCCTGGCCCTGCTGCTTGTCCTCGCCGTCCAGCTCGAAGAACGCAAAGCTGTCGACGTTGTACAGAAAGCCCTCGCCCGGGGTCGGCGCGCAGATGAAATCGACGCCCGGTTCCTTGCCCGCGGCCAGGAATTCGCCCTTGGCCCAGTCGCCCATGATCTGGAACGCGGCCTCGTCGTTCATGACCATGGCCGTTGCCAAGTTCCAGTCGCGGCCCGAGAAGTTGTCGTCGACGTACCCGCGGATGGTCCGCATCTGGTCAAAGACCTGCTTCATCGTGTCCGAGGTCAGCGCCTCGGGGTCCAGATCGACCAGCGCCTGCTGGTGGAACTCGGGGCCGCCCAGGCCCAGCACGACGGTCTCAAAGATCGTCGCGTCCTGCCAGTTCTGGCCGCCATGGGCCAGCGGCGTGATGCCGGCGGCCTGCAGCTTTTCGGCGGCGGCGTTGAATTCGTCCCAGGTGGTGGGCATCTCGATGCCGTTATCGTCCAGGATCTGCTTGTTGCCCCAGATCCAGTTGACGCGGTGGACGTTCACCGGCGCGGCGCACCACTGGCCCTCGCACTTCATGTGCTCGGCGATCTGCGCGGGCAGGACGTCGTCCCAGCCGTTCTCCTCGGCGACGGCGCCGATATCAGCCAGGCCGACCTCTTCGTACCATTCCTGGATCGCCGGGCCCTTCAGCTGCACGGCGGTCGGCGCATTGCCAGACAGCACGCGGGCGCGCAGGGCGGTCATCGCGGCGTCGCCGCCGCCACCTGCCACCGGCATGTCGGTCCAGGTGCCACCCTCGGCCGCGAACTGTTCCTGCAGGACGGCGACCGATTTGGCCTCGCCGCCCGAGGTCCACCAGTGCATCACCTCGGCGGTGGGTTCGGCCATCGCGGGCGCGGCCAGCATCACGGCGGTCGATGCCGCCAGAACGGATTTGATGTTCATGGATCCTCCCAGATCTATCCCGCGCGGATTCGATGATCCGCGTGTGGGTCGATCATGCCGCAGGCACTGCCATGTCCGCAACGCAGTGCTGCCATGCGCCCAGCAGTTTTCGCCGCGTCACGTTACAAACTGTTACGTAACCCCGGCCTGCGATGGTAAAGCCCGGATCGGAGGACCATTGATGAGCCTGCACCGCCTTTTGCTGGTCGAGGATGATGCCGACATGGCCGCCATGCTGGCCGCCCATCTGCAGCGCCACGGATTTCACGTGTCATGCGCGGACAGTCGCGCGACCGCGCTGGCGGCGCTGCGCGGGGGTCGGGTGGACCTGATCCTGCTGGACGTGTCCCTGGGCGATGACGACGGCGTGGCGATCTGCGCCGAGATCCGCGAGGCGCAGGACGTGCCAATCATCATGGTCAGCGCCCTGTCCGCCGACCATCAGCGCATGGCCGGATACGCGGTCGGCGCCGATGATTACATCGCCAAGCCCTTCAACCCCGACCTGCTGCTGGCCCGCATCCGGGCGGTACTGCGTCGGGCGGGCCGTGCGCCCAGCCTGTCGCACCGGAAACGCGACAGCGTGCTGCGGTTCGCGGGCTGGCGCTATGACGCGCGGCGCGACGAGGTGACGGCCCCCGGCGGCTGGCAGGTCAGCCTGTCGTCGCGCGAAACCGCCCTGCTGCGGGTGTTTCTGGCCAACCCGCTGATCCCCCTGACGCGCGAGGAAATCGCCGCCGCCCTGGACGACGACGAGGCCGCCGAGGGACGCGCCATCGACATGCTGGTCGGCCGGTTGCGGCAAAAGACCGACCCCGCGCTGATCCGCACCGAACGGGGCCTTGGCTATGTCCTGTCGTCCGAGGTTGCGCGTGACGCTGAGTGACCGCCTGTCGCTGCGGTTGGTGGCCAGCCTGTGGGTGGTGCTGGCGATGCTGGCGGGTGGCGGGTCGGTCTGGCTGTGGGCTGTCAGCGACGCGGCCTGGGACGCGCATCTGAACCGCGCCTATATCGCCGGGCTGGCGCTGGCCGACAGCCTGGATACGGGCAGCGCCCTGCCCCAGGGCCTGTCCCAGGTCCAGCTGCGGGCGACGCCCGACCTGCCGCCCGGCTGGCGGCAGACGGTGATCACCCTGACCGGCGGCGGCCGGCCCGATCTGTCGCAGGGCGCGCGGCTGTCGGTCCGCATCCAGTCCCCCGACCTGACCTATCCCGTGGCCAAGGTGGAATCCGTCGGCGGCGGCAGCCAGGCCGCGGGGCTTGCCTCGATCACCCGCACGCTGGCGCGGTTCTGCAGCGACCCCCGCTTGTTCGTGAGACAGGAATCGGGGCCGTGGATCCGCGTGGACGGCGCGGCGGTCTGGGGGTGCGGGGCCGCGCCGCCCGACCGACGTCTGCTGGCCGGGGCGCTGGCCCTGGGGGCGCTGGCCCTGTTGCTGGGCTGGGTCGCGGGCGTGGCGGGGGCGTTCACCGCCTTTGCCGCCGCGCTGCGCGATCACCGCGCCCGGACCGCCGCCCTGCCCGTCGGCGGCGTCATCGAGCTGCGCCAGACCGCCGAGGCCGTGAACGCCTATGTCGCCCAGGACCGCGCCGCGCTGGAGAACCGTGCGCTGGTCCTGTCCGGGGTCAGCCACGACCTGGGCACGCCCGCCACCCGCCTGCGCCTGCGCAGCGCGATGATCGAGGATGCCGCCCTGCGCGCCCGCCTGGACCGCGACATCGACGAGATGACGACGATGATCGACGGCGTACTGACCTATACCCGCGCCGAGATCGGGGCCGAACCGTTCCGGCAGTTGTCCCTGACATCGCTGGCCGAGGCGGTGGTCGCCGATTATCAGGACGTCGGCATGCCCGTGACGCTGCACCAGGCGTCGCTGCCCCCTGCCCGCGCGGGCACGCTGTTTTCACGCACGACCAGCCGCCCGACGGTGGACAGCCATGCCCTGCTGATGCGCGGCCAGCCGACCGCGCTGCGCCGCGCATTGTCGAACCTGATCGACAACGCGCTGAAATACGGCCGCGAGGCGCAGGTGCTGACAGGTGGCGATGCCGACGAGGCCTGGATCACCGTCACCGACCGCGGATCGGTCCTGACAGGGGACGATCTGGCGCGCCTGACCGGGGCCTTTCAACGCGGAGAGAATGCGGGCACCGCCAGCGGCGTCGGGCTGGGTCTGGCCATTGTGTCGACCATCGCCGCACAGCATGGCGGACGGCTGGAATTCCACCGCGCGCCGCAGGGGCTGGAGGCCCGTCTGGCACTGGCGCGCAGCTGGGCCTAGGGGGCCTGACGGAACCCATGGGACGAAAATTGCGTTTTATTGGGGAATTCGCAAGAAAGGCTATCATCATGACCCGTGCAGATCGCATTACCCGCCTCGGCTGCGCCGGCGTCGTGGCGCTGCTCAGCGTCACGCCCGCACTGTCGGCAAGCCCCGCACAGCCCGTCCAGGGGTGGAGCGCCATGCAAGGTATGGAGCCCGCCGCGCTGCTGGAGGAAATCCAGACCATGCCGGTGTCCGAACTGGCTGTCGACGATCAGCCCTATTGCGCCGGCGACGCTGAAATCGCGACGACGCTGGAACAGGATTTCGCCGAACAGCCCGTGGACGTGACCGGGGCGCAAGGCACGCAGCTGTGGGGTTCCGATCAGTTGGGAACGTGGACGTTGGTTGCCCCGCGCGGCGATCAGACCAGTTGCATCATCGCCAGCGGTATCGGGTTCAGCGATGATCGCAGCACGCAGGCGTATTTTCAGGTCGCCGGGCTGTAATCAGCCGACCCGCCGCAGGAATGACCGCGTGCGGTCGTCCTGTGGGTTTCCGAAAACCTGCGTCGGTGGTCCCTGTTCGACAATGCGACCACCCTCCATAAAGATGATCCTGTCCGCGATTTCGCGGGCAAACTGCATTTCATGGGTGACGATCAACATCGTCTGACGACCGTCCGCGATGCGCCGGATCAGGTCCAGCACCTCTCCGACCCATTCAGGGTCCAGCGCGCTGGTCGGTTCGTCGAACAACATCAAGTCCGCATCCAGCGCCATCGCACGGCCAATGCCAACGCGTTGTTGCTGACCACCGGACATGGCGGCTGGAAAACTGTCGCCGCGATCCGCCAGACCGATCTGGGTCAGGATGTCATCGGCCTTGGCCCGCGCCTTGTCGGCGGACCAGCCGCGTACCATGGTCAGACCCTCGGTAATGTTGCCGCGGGCGGTCTTGTTGGCGAACAACGCATAGTTCTGGAACACGAACCCGGTCCGTCGGCGCAGGCCCAGGATCTGCGCCTTGGTCGCGCGCGCTGCGTCGACGGTGACATCGCCCATGCGGATGGTGCCTTGGTCAGGCGTGTCCAGCCAGTTCAGGCACCGCAGCAATGTCGATTTGCCGGTTCCCGACGGGCCGATGATCGCCACGCGTTCGCCCGGTTCCAGACACAGGTCGATGCCGTTCAGCACCGTGTTGTCGCCAAAACGTTTGACCAGTCCAGTGATCTCTATCTGACATGTCATCGGGCAACCGCCTTTCCAAGGCTGGATTCCAGTCGGCGTTGACCGACGGACAGGGTTTCGACGATCACCCAATAGAACAACGCGACGACCAGAAACGCCTCCAGGTACAGAAAGCTGCCTGCGGCCTCTTTCTGTGCCGCGCCCATCATTTCCGTCACGCCCAGGGTAAAGGCCAGCGAGGTGCCTTTGATCAGGTCGATAAAATAGTTCATCAGGGTCGGCGCCGCAGTCCGCGCGGCCTGGGGCAGGATGATGCGGCGCAGCAGCTGGCCTTGGGTCATGCCGACGGACTGGGCCGCCTCCCATTGGCTGCGATCGACACCTAGGATCGCGCCGCGAATGCTTTCGGCCATATAGGCCGAAAAGTGCAGCGTCAGGCCGATGATCGCCGCCGTCACCCCGTCAATGCCGGTCAGCGCGGGCACGACCTGCGGCAGGCCGAAATAGAACAGGAACAGCTGCACCAGCAGCGGCGTGCCGCGAAAAAAGCTGATGAACACGGCCACGATGCGATCCAGCACCGGCACGCGCGTTACGCGCACGATGGCCAGCGCCGACCCAAGGGCCAGCGACGCCACCATCGCGATGATCGCCATGAACAGCGTCAGCGGCACATAGCCCGCGATGACCGGGGCCAGATCCCACATATAGGCCGTATCCAGGGGCCGCATGTTATTGCGACGCAGGCTGCGTCACGTCCGCATCCAGCCATTTCTGCGAGATTTCGGCCAGGGTGCCGTTCTCCTTGAGGGTGGTGATGGCCGTGTCCACGCGGTCGCGCAGGGCCTGTCCCGCGGCGTCGTTGCGGAAGGGCAGGGCGTTGCGGATCTCCGAGAACGGCTCTCCGGCCAGTTCCAGCGGCAGGGGGCTTTCCGCGATCACCTGTGCGGACGACACGCGGTCCATGACAAAGGCATCGACCCGGCCCAGCGCGGTGTCCTGTCCGATGTTGCTTTCATAGGTGCGGATGTCGATCTGGTCGGCATTGGGCAGGTCGCGCAGCAACTGTTCAAAGTTCGATCCCAGGTTCACCGCGACCGTCTTGCCGTCCAGGCTGTCGGGACCGGTGATGCCGGCCGCGTTGCCTTCGCGCGTCACGATCTGGGCGCCGTCATAGACATAGGGCTGGGTGAAGGCAAAGGCCGCCTCGCGTTCGGGGGTGATGGTGATCTGGTTGGCGATGGTGTCGATGCGGTTCGATTCCAGCGCGCCGATCAGACCGGAAAACGACATTGTGACGAATTCGACCTCGTCCCCGGTTTCCTGCGCGACGGCGTTCAGGAAATCGACCTCGAACCCCTGCAGTTCATCGGCACGGGTAAAGGTAAAGGGGAAATAGCCGCCGGACATGCCGACGCGGATCGTGTCGGCCGCGGCGGGCAGGGCGGTGGTCAGGGCAAGGGCTGCTGTCAGGACAAGCGTGCGCACGAGAAATCTCCATATGTTCTTGGGCTTTACCTGCGATCGGGCGACACGATCCGCAAGCGGGACAGCGGCAGAAAAGGACAAAGATGCGGCAGGCCGTCACGGTCCGGAACAAGCCCCGCTGGCGCAACGGCGGGCGGGGAACTTCGTTCCATCAGCGGATCGTGGGCCACCCCTGTGGCGGCTATGCCTGCGTCATCGCCTTGATCGCCGCCACATGGGCGGGGTCGGCGGCCAGGGCGTCGACCGCCAACGCACGCGCCGCGTCCATCAGGTCGGGCGCGGGCAGGATGCGGTCGATCATGCCCCAGGCCAGCGCCTCGGGCGCGTCGATCCGGGCACCGGCCATCAGGATCATCCGCGCCCGCGCCGGCCCCACCAGCGCCACCAGACGCGCCGGGTCGCTTGGCTGCGGCAGAAAGCCCAGCCGCATCACCGGATAGAAAAACCGCGCATCGGGCACCGCCAGACGAATGTCGCAGGCCAGCGCCATGCCAAAGGCACCCCCCGCCAGCGACCCGTTCAGCGCGGCGATGGTCAGGCAGGGCAGGTCCGCCAGCGCGCTCGACAGATCCTCCCATTCGGGGGCGGTGGCCAGACCCGCGCGGGCCTGATCCAGGTCCGCACCGGCGGAAAAGACCCGACCCGCCCCGGTCAGGATCAGCACCCGCGCGCCACTGTCGCGGGCCTGCGCGACGCCCGCGCGCAGATCGCGCAGCATGTCGGCGGTCAGGGCGTTCGCCTTGTCGGGGCGGTCGATCGTCAGCAGGGACAGGCCATCCCGGTGGTGGCTGTGGATCACGACTTGTTCCCTTTCCCTTTCGGCGGCACTGTGTCAGGAATTCCCCGATTTCAGGTTTGCGAAAGGTATCCGCCATGAACCGTCCCCTTGCAACCTCGGCAATTGCGCTGATCCTGGGCGCGGGCCCGACCCTTGCGGACGTCACCCCCGCCCAGGTCTGGCAGAGCCTGCAGGACAGCTATGAGCAGATGGGTTACGAGGTCCAGGTCGGATCCGAGGACGCATCCGACGAGGCGATCTCGCTGACGGACGTCGTCCTGACCGTCGACGGAGAGGCCGACGCCCCCGACATGGTCCTGACCCTGCCCCAGATCGTGCTGACCGCGGTCGGCGACGGCACCGTGCGGTCGGTCGTGGACGGCCAGATGACGCTGGAGAGCAGCGCCATGCCCGACGGTGACAGCGAGGCCGTGGGGTTTTCCATGACGCTGGACGCACCCGGCAACGAAACGATCAGCTCGGGCACGCCCGAGGCGCTGACGCATGACATCGTGATGCCCACGCTGACGATGGCCGGTCGCGCGATGGACGATCAGAACGAGGTTCCGCTGACCGCATCGTTGAGCGGTGTCACGGGCAGCCAGACCGTCACCACCGCCCCCGATGGTGCCAGCACCCAGACTTTTGAGGGACGCGCGGACACGCTGGAGGCACAGGTCACCGCATCCGGCCCGTCCCCGGCTGCGGCGCAGACACCCGCGACCGATATGCCGGAGGCAGCCGACACCCCTGCGGAAACTGCGGAAACCGATGATTTCCAGGCCACGATCAGCATCGCCGATCTGACCATGCAGGGTGACGGCACCAGCCCCGCCGGAGAAGTCAACTTCTCGAACCAGCCAACGCAGGCGTTGCAGGCGGGCTTTGGCGGCAAGGGCAGCTTTGGCATGGGCGCAACCACCGGCAGCTTCAGCGCCAGCACCCTGACCGCTGACGGCGAGCGCAACGATTCCCAAGGCAGCTTTGATGCTGCCGGCGGCACGCTGGCCGTGGCCATGTCGGCGGAGGGCCTGTCCTACGAGGGCAGCATGACCGACATGGCCACCACGCTGACCGCCACGGACCTGCCGTTCCCGATCGCCTATGCGGCGGCGGAAAACCGGTTCCGGTTGGCCATGCCGATCGTCGCGTCCGATCAGGAACAGTCCTTTGCGCTGACCTATGTGCTGGACGGGCTGACGATGGACGATGCGATCTGGCAGGCGATGGACCCCGAGGCGGCCCTGCCGCGCGATCCGGCCAGCCTGACCATCGACCTGGAGGGCACTGCGCTGCTGACGCAGAACTTCATGGACCCCGACTTTCCGCAACAGGCGGAGCCGGGGCCGGATGGCGCCGCGCCGATGCCGCTGCAGCCGCGCAATCTGACCATCAAGGAACTGGCCCTGGACGCCGTCGGCGCGACCGCGAACCTGACCGGCGCGCTGACCTTTGGCGACGATCCCAGCCAGCCGGTCGGCCAGATCGAGGGCACGTTCGGCGGCATCAACGGCCTGTTGGATACGCTGGTCGCGATGGGCGTCGTGCCGCAGGAACAGCTGATGGGTCCGCGCATGATGATGGCGATGTTCGCCCGCCCGGTCGAGGGCAACCCCGACCAGCTGCAGACCGAGATCGAGTTCCGCGAAGGCGGCGCGATCTTTGCCAACGGCCAGCAGATCCAGTGACCCTGACCGCATGACAGCGGGCCGGGGCATCCGCCTCGGCCCGACCCCTTTCGCCTGTGAGGCCCGCATGACCGACGCCGCCGACCCCCTTCGCCTTCAGCGCCTGTCCGAGGCGCTGATCGACGCTGCGCGCCGCGCCGGAGCCGATCAGGCCGACGCGCTGGCCGTCGACGGACGGTCCGTCAGCATCGACATCCGCGCACGCGCGCTGGAACAGGCCGAACGCGCCGAGGGGCTGGAGATCGGCCTGCGCGTGCTGGTGGGCGGTCGTCAGGCCGCGGTGTCGTCATCCGACCACCGCGACGCCGCCATTACCGAAATGGCGGCCCGTGCCGTCGCCATGGCACGCGAGGCGCCGGTGGACGACCATCTGGGCCTGGCCGATCCCGACCAGCTGGCGCGCCACCGCGACGCCGCCGGGTTGGACCTGGCCGAGGACGCGCCCGAACCTGACCCCCAGCACCTGCAGGACATGGCGCAACGCGCCGAGGCCGCGGCCCTGGACGTTGCGGGCATTTCCCAGGTCGAGGCCGCCAATGCCAGCTACAGCCAGCGGCGCATGTGGCTGGCCGCGTCGAACGGATTTTCGGGCGGCTATGCGCGGACCGGGCATTCCCTGTCGGTCGTCGCCATCACCGGCGAAGGGCTGCGGATGGAGCGCGATTATGCAGGCGAATCGCGCGTCTTTGCCGCCGACCTGCCCACGCCCGAGGAAATCGGCACCCTTGCGGCCGAACGCACGCTGGCCCGCGCAGGCGCGCGCAGGCCGCCAACGGGCGCCTTTCCCATCCTGTATGATCGCCGCGTGTCGGCATCGCTGATCGGGCACCTGCTGTCGGCGGTGAACGGGTCGTCCATCGCACGCGGGGCCAGCTGGCTGCGTCGTGATATGGGTCAGCCCGTGCTGCCCCCCGGCATGGATCTGGCCGAGGATCCGCTGCGCCCGCGCTATCCCTCGTCGCGCCCGTTCGACGCCGAAGGGCTGCCCACGCGCGCGCGGCTGATCGTGGCCGACGGCGTGCTGCAGGGCTGGACGCTGGATCTGGCCACCGCGCGCAAACTGGGCATGGACAGCACCGCATCAGCGGCACGGGGGCTGGCCTCCAGCCCGTCACCCAGCCACAGCAACGTGATCCTGACGCCGGGCCGCGCCAGCCGTCAGGACCTGATTGAACGGATGGGCACCGGGCTGGTCGTGACGTCGATGCTGGGCGCATCGGTGAACGGCACCACGGGCGATTATTCCCGCGGCGCGGCGGGGTTCTGGGTCGAAAACGGCCGCATCGCCTGGCCGGTGAACGAATGCACGATCGCGGGCAACCTGCGCGACATGCTGATGACGCTGGAGGCCGCCGACGACGCCCTGCCGTGGCGCGGCACAGAGGTCCCCAGCCTGTTGGTCCGGGGCATGACCGTTGCCGGGGGCTGAGGCCGACCTGGCCCTGTTGACCGCCGCCGCGCGGGACGCCGGGCACATCGCGCTGCGATTCTGGCGGCGCGACCCGCAGGCGTGGGACAAGGGCGGCGATGCCGGTCCGGTGACCGAGGCCGATCTGGCCGTCAACGACGCCCTGCACGCGACCCTGACCACCGCGCGCCCCAATTACGGCTGGCTGTCCGAGGAATCCGAGGCCGACCCCGCCCGTCTGGACGCCGAACACTGTTTTATCATCGACCCGATCGACGGCACCCGCGCCTTTATTGACGGGCAGGACGGGTTTTCGCATTCGCTGGCCGTGGCACGGGGGGACCGGATCGTGGCCGCCGTCGTGCATCTGCCGGTGCTGGACCTGACCTATGCCGCGCATGTCGATGGCCCCGCCACGCTGAACGGCGCCCCCATCGCGCCCACCGATGCGGAGGTCGAGGGCGCGCGGGTGCTGACCTATCGCACGGTGGCCGACGCGCCGAACTGGCGCAACGGCATGCCCGGGTTCCGGCGCGAATTCCGGTCGTCGCTGGCATGGCGGCTGTGCCTTGCGGCCGAAGGGCAGTTCGATGCAGCCCTGTCGCTGCGCGCGGCGTGGGAATGGGACATCGCCGCAGGGGCGCTGATCGCGGAACGGGCCGGGGCGCGCGTGACCGACCGGCGCGGACAGCGGATGCGGTTCAACAGCGAGGCCGCGCAGGTGGACGGGCTGATCGTGGCTGGTACCCGGTTGCATGGCGCATTGTTGGCGGCGCTGCGCTAGATCAACCCCGACCCTGCCACCTGCAGCAGGCCCAGCCTGCGCAGGCTGTCCACCGGGTATCCGTCGCTGCCCATCAGATCCAGGCTGAAATCCGGTTCCAGCCTGCGCAGGGCCAGCAGGGCATCGACGGTGCCTTCCTCGTCGCGTTGCGCGTATCGCAACGCGGCCAGAAACCGCAGGGCAGGGCGGTTGTCGGGGGCAAAGCGGTGCACGGCCTCCAGATGGCGGGTGGCGGCGGGCAGATCGCCCGCGCGCATCATCGCGACCCCGATTCCCAGGTGCCAATTCGCGGGGTTCAGGCTGGACAGCGCCTGATCCAGCCCGGCCTGCGCCTGTGCCGCGGATTCGGCAACGCGGCCGACCCCGGCCAGCGCGCGGGAATGGGCCAGCCGCGCCAAGGGATTGCCCGCATCGGCCAGCACTGCCTGACGGGACAGGTCGAACGCGATCTGGTCGCGGTCCAGATAGGCCTCGACCACCGATTGGACGGCCAGCGCGGTTGCGTGGAACGGGGCGGCCTGACGAGCCTGTGCGGCCAGGTCCGCGGCCTCGGCGATGGCCTGGCGGGGATCGGGGGTCAGGCGTTCGAACGCATGGGTCGTTCGGATCCAGGCGCGCAGCGACAGCGTCACCGCCGGGGTGATGCTGTCACCCAGTTGCGCCAGAACCTGATCGGCACGAGCCAGCCGGGGCGCGGAAAAGCTGAACACGTCCGCGAAAGACAGTCCCATCGCCGCCCCAAGCGCCTGACCCTGGTCCAGCACCTGCACCATCCCCAGGCAACAGCGCGCGGCCAGGTCGTCCAGCCGCCCCTCCAGGCCGGCCATCGGCGCGGTCAGGCGTTGCGACCACATCACCCGGCCCGACGGGTGGTGGATCAGCCGCACCAGCAGGCTGAAGACACCGCCATGCACCCCCGCCATCGACGATACCCGCACATAGGCCCCACGCGGCGCGGCACCCGGCGCCAGCACGGCAATGGGCAACAGGTCGGCGGCGCGGCCCGCGGCCTCGGACAGGATCATCGTGGCCAGCACCGTGGCGTCCTGACCCACCGCTATCGGATCGGCCAGCAGCAGGTCGGGCAGCGTATCCGCCGGGACGATCTGGGGCGGACGGTTCGCCGCGCTTTGCCGCGCGTCGCGCAGCCAATCCTCGAATTCGGGGTCGGGGATGTCCAGGTCGGCCGCGAATTCGGGCACCTGACCATCGGGACCGGGGCGGGCCGCCAGATCGACCTGAACCCGGTCGGGGTCCAGCCCGACCCAGCCCGGACCCGCAATCAACGCATCGCGTGCAGGGCCCAGGCTTTGTCGGATCTCTCTCAGCAGCTGACGCAGGCTGGCATTGCCGTGATCGGGGTCACGGTCGCTGAACAGGAGGTCCTGCAGGCGTGCCCGGGTCACGCGCAGACCGCGCGCCGTGCCCAGCACCGCCAGCGCACCGCGTGCCCGCATGCCCCGCGGGGTCAACCGCAGGTTGCCCGGTCCGGTCATCTCGACCGGGCCGATCAAAGACAGGGTCAGACGATTCATCACGATGTCCCGGCGGCATTTTGCGAAAGTTTATCCGATCACGTCTTTGTGTGATAGGTTAATCAAACTGTCCGTTTCTGTTTTCTCCGGTGTCCCATGTCCCTGCATCATGCCAAGCATGCCAAATCCGACGACGCCCCCGACGGTCAGGGCGCGCTTTTGGCGCTTGCGCTGATGCGCAGCCGGGATGCGGTCGTGGCGACCGAGGATCTGCAGGGCATTGGCGGTGCGCCGGTCGGCCTGTCGCCGGGTGCCCGCCTTGCGCGGATGGACCCCGACCACCGCGCCGCGATCCTTTTGGCCGAACTGTCAGAGGATCTGCCGCTGTCGGCTGACGATGACGGGCTGTCCGGTGCGTCATCGGCCAGCCTGCTGTGCCGTCAGCGCGACGGGACCTGCGTGCCCCTGATACGGATCGACCGGCCCGATCTGGCACAGTTGCGCGATGCCGCCGCCATGGTCGGTCATTACGCCGAACTGCGCCCCGACCGGGCCCCCGAAATCCAGGTCCAGACCAGCGGCCTGATGCCCTTTTTCGCCGCGATCCGCCCGTTGGAGCCGTCGCGCAACCCCGCCACACTGGAGATGCTGACCCGCGCACTAGACCTGACCACCGCTGCTGTCATGCGCGTCAAACTGGCACTGGCCTGTCCGCGCCCCGGCCAGTTCAGCGACCTGATCCAGCCGATGATCGCCTGTCCCAGCCATCCGACCCTGCCCAGCGGCCATGCCACCCAGGCATTCTGTCTGGCGACGCTGCTGACGCGGCTGGATGATCCGGCCGCCCCGCTGCAGGCACGCGACCCGCTGTTCCGGCTGGCCTGCCGCATTGCGGTGAACCGAACGGTGGCGGGGGTGCATTTCCCCGTCGACAGCGCTTCGGGGGCCGTGCTGGGGATGCAGGTGGCGCAATACATGCTGGCCCGTGCCGATCCCGGCGCAACCGTCCGCGCCGCACGGTTTGACGGGCGCCTGTATCACGACGACGGGGCCGTGCGCGATTTCCACTATGGGGTGCTGGACGGGATGCTGGGCGGGACCGACCCTGCGACCACGTTGACGGGGGACGCGCTGGCGGCGCGCCCCGCGCCGCTGTGGACGACACTGGTCGCACGCGCCCGCTCCGAATGGTCGGACCGGTGGAGCTGACGACCGCATGGACCGCGCCTCTGCACACCCCGACGGGGCTGGCACCCGCGCTGGTCGAATGGTGCCGGCGTCAGGGCATCACGCCGCCTGCGGCCGCACCCGACGTGCCGTCCCTGATGGCGCAGGCGTTTGGGCGGATGACCCCCGGCTGGTTCCTGCCATCGGCGGTGCTGTCGCCGGGTGCGGCGAATACCACCACCGCGCCCGCCGGTGCCGGCCCGCTGATGACACCCGATGCGTTGCCTGACCCCGCGCGGGGCTGCATCATCGCCGTCATCGATGACGCCGTTCCCTTTGCGCATCAGCATCTTCGCCTGCCGGGGGGGCTGTCGCGCGTTGCGTCGCTGTGGGTTCAGGACGTCCCCGTCGACCCGGGCGGACCCGGTCGCGACCTGCCATGGGGAAGAGAGCTGCGGGGCGACATGATCTCGGGCTGGCTGGCGGGGCTGGAATCGGGTGCGATCGCGGCCGAGGATACCGTCTATCGCCATGCCGGGGTGGTGGCGATGGATCGCCGCACGACGCACAGCGCCGCCTTTGCCGCGGGCCACGGCGCGGCGGTAACCCTGCTGGCGGCGGGATTTGCACCAAACGATCCGCGCGCACGCGACCACCCGGTGATCGCGGTGAACCTGGCACCGGGGGTGATCGCGGACACGTCCGCCACGCTGGCCCAGGACCCGCTGTTGGCTGCCATCGTCTTTGCGATGACCCGCGCCCGCATGCTGTGCCGCCAGGTCGAGGCCGCGCGGAGCCTGCCTCGCAACAGCGTGCGCCTGCCTGTGGTGCTGAACCTCAGCCTGGGGCTGACAGCGGGGCCACGTGACGGGACCGGCCTTGTGGAACGGTTCCTGGACGCGCTGGCGACGCATACATCGGCGAAACTGGGACCTGTGCATGTGGTGCTGCCCACAGGCAATCACCGGATGGCCCGCCTGCGCGCGACCCTGCGTCCGCAGGGCGTCATCGGCTGGCAGGTGCCGCCCGATGACGCCACCCAAACCCCGTTGGAGATTTGGGGTCCTGTGCGCGCTGACCACCCGGACGAACCGATGCGGATCGGCCTGACGCCCCCGTCGCGCACCCAGGCGCGCACCGCCTTTGGCGCTGGTGATCAGTCCAGCGTGCTGCGCGACGCGCGGGGGCACGACCTGGCGCGGGCGTTCTATCGAGTGATGCCGCATCCCGACGGGTGGCGCGAATGCGTGACGCTGATCGTGGCTCCGACCTGCCCTGCGCATGCGGGCGACGGTTGGGCGCCGCCCGGTCGGTGGCAGCTGCAGCTGGTGCAGGGCGACGGCGATCACGCCGTTTCGGTCCAGCGCGATGACGTGCTGCGCGGTTTCTCACGAGAGGCGCGGCAAAGTCGGCTGTACCACCCTGCCTATGCCGCGCGTGACGCCCGTGGATTTCCGTTGGTGCTGGACCCGCCGGACAACGGAACGGCGCGCCTGCAGCGGGCGGATACGGTGAATGCCTATGCAACAGGGCGACATGGGCTGCGGGTTGGCGCGGTGGACAGGCGCGGGCGGGGCATGGCCTATGCTTCGTTGATCGGAACGGCGGGTGGCGGCGATCTGCTGGCCTGCGTGGATCGGTCGCCGGGGCTGGATGGCATGATCGTGCGTGGTCGGATCAGCGGCAGCTTTTGTTTGTTGTCCGGCACCTCTGTCGCGGCACCCCAGGCGACACGATGGCTGGCGGCGCAATTGGCGGACGGCGCGCGGCCCAGGGACCGGGCGGCAATCCAAAGACTGGCGGGCGGGACGACGGATGGCCCGGTGCCGGTGCTGCCGACCCGTTTTCAGCATGAATGAGGGTTTCACGCCAGATTCACGGACGCATGCGAATCAGCATGTGCAGGGCGAACACATCGTTCGCACCGGGAGGCGCGCCATGAGGGACAAGGATACCGCAGAGTTTCAGGACATGCTGTCCGCATTGCGGATGCTGGGGGGAAACACGGTGTCTGGCGCCTCGGGCGGGCGGGCACCGGCGCGACTGCACGCCACGGGCATCGGCGACCTGCACAGCCGCGCCGCGCTGAACCGGCTGGAGCGTGAGAACACCCTGTTGATCGACCACGCGGAAATGCTGGCCTGTGCGCTTGGCGCCTGCCCGAACTGCTGGGGCACCATCGACGATTGCGAGGACTGCGGTGGCATCGGTCGTCCCGGCGCCTTCAACCCGGACCGGGCGTGCTTTGACCATTTCGTGCTGCCGGTCATCATCCGGGTCCTTGGCCACAGTTCGATCGACACATCCGGCGCCTGATCGGGCGCCGGTTCAGAAACCTGCGGGACCGTCTGTCGTGAGCGGTTTGGTGTTATTGGTACCTGTCCTGCGGGTGGATCGGCGGAAGACTGTCTGGGGCAGTCTTCCGCCGATCTCTTCAGAACAACGGCGGCAGGTCGAACGGATCGGACGCGGCGGGGCGCGTGGTGGCAATGGTCGCCCCCGGTCCCGACAGCGTCGCGATCTGCTGTGCCAGGATCGAGATCGCCTGGCTGGCCGCCGCCGCCGTCGCGGCCGGACCCTGCGCGGTCATCGGCACCCGGATGTCAAAGCTGCGCGCGTGGTTCGTGCCGCCGCCGGACAACCCGTCATCGGACACGAAATACCGCCCCGACAGGCGATAGCTGTTGTCGGCCTGTGCCAGCGCGCGTTCAACGCGGACCTCCAGGATGCGGGCGGGGGGCTGGGCCAGGGGCCAGGGCTCGCTGATGACGGTGGCGCCGGACACGTCGCTGATCGTGCGGGCCAGCGTCGTGGTGAACGACCGCGCCGGATCGTCGGCCCACAGGTTGTCCGAGTTCGACCGGACCGCCCCGTCTTCGGTCTGGAACGCGACCTCCTGATCGGCGGCATATTCGGGCAGGGATACGTCCTTGAGTTCCGCGGTCCCAAGGCGGTTCGGCACCTGTATTCCCGCCACAGGCGGATCAATCAGGAAACGCCCGGTCTTTTCGGAATTGGAACAGGCCCCCAGCAGGGTCGCCCCGATCAGGGCAGCGATGGCGGGCAGGCGCAGGGTGCGGTGGGGCAGCATCATGTCTATCGTCCCAGAATGAAGGCGCGGGGGTTGCGTTCGATCAGCCGGGCGACCGAGCCGATGGAGGAGGTGGCACGCCGCAATTCACGCAGCGCCCCGATCAGTTCGTTGTTGAAGGCCGATCGGTCGCCATAGCTGGCGAACAGCGTATCGGCGCGCGCCGCGGTGAGCTGCAGGCGCTGCAGCAGGTCGGGCAGTTGCTGGACGGAAACGGCGATCTGGTCGGCGGCCTGGCTGGCGCTGTCCAGCGCGCTGTTCAGGCTGCCCACGGCATTGCCGTCGCGCAGGTCATCCAGAAGGCCCGTCGCCGATTCCAGCACGTTGGATAGGTTGCGCGGCAGCTGTTCGGCATCATCGCTGCCCAGCATGGAACGCAGGTCGGACAGGATACCCTCGGCCTGCAGGCTGATTTCGGCAAAGCCGAATTCCTCGACCGAGGCGGCGGCGATGTCAATCTGTTCGACCATCTCGGGGACGCCCACGGCGGCGTCGGACACGGCGGTAAAGGCCGCGGTCGCCTCGTCCAGCATGCGGGCCAGGGCCTGGCCGCTTTCGGCCTGACGTAGATCGCCGGTGATGGCACTGATATCGGACAGCGCGACGCTGCCCCCTTCGATCGCCTCGCGCAGGGCGGCGGGAATCGCGCGGGTGTCCTGCGACGTGGCCAGCGCGGTGATCCCGTCCAGCGTGTCACGGGCCGAGGTCAGCAGCTCTTCGATCGGCAGGTTTCCGATGCGGTTGACCAGGCCCTGGGCGCTGGCGGTGAAATCGTCCAGATCGCCGGGCACCGACGGGATCAGGGGGTTCGGCTCTGCCTGCAGGTCGATCGACGCGGGCTCTGCATCGGGTATGTCCACCAGTTCGACCATCAGGGTCGTGCCCAGAAAGCCCGCACTGGCCACGCGGGCGCGCAACCCGCCTGCGACCTCGTCGGTCAGCAGGGCCAGCGCGTCCTCAGCGGTCGCATCGTCCAGCAGACCCATCCGCCGTGGAGAGATCAGCATGGTCACCAGCTGGCGGGGCGCGGTGTTGCCCAGCTCATCCTCGGTCAGGCTGACGGCCAGTTCGGTGACGCGGCCGACGCGCAGCCCCTGAAACTGGACATCGGCGCCGGTGGAGAGACCCTCCACGCTGTCGTCGATCAGCATGCCGACGCGCAACAGGCGGGTGTCGTCGTCTTCGAACCGGGCGATGCGGGCTGTACCCTCGTCAGCCTGGACGGGGAATTCGCGGCCGGGTTCGATCTGCGTACCGCCACTGACGAATGTCTCGAACGCGACGCCCCCCTGCAGCAGAGACGAGAGAGAGTTCACGTTCAGCGCCACCCCCTGCGCCCCAAGCGATACCGAAAAGCCCGACGTATCCCAGAAGACGGTCGAACTGGTCAGCCGCGCGTCATGGGGCGCCTCGACAAAGGCGTCGACCACGACACGGTCGGTGCCCTGATCCAGACGAATGTTCTCCAGCCGCCCGACCTGAACGCCGCGGAACAGGACCGGCGCCCCTTCGGACAGGCCGTCGGCGGTTTCCATCGACAGGGTGATCCATGTGCCGGGCTGGTCGCTGCGGATCAGCGGCGGGCGGTCCAGACCGGTAAAGCGCATTCCAGGCTCGGACACGTCGGCGTCCCAATATCCCTCGATGAAGGCGCCGCTGAGAACGGTATCCAGACGCGTGACCCCTTGGGCGCTGACCTGAGGGCGCACGATCCAGAACGACGCATCGGCGTCGATGTATTGCGCCACGTCGGTGTCCACCCGGACCGACACGACGACACGCGACAGGTCATCGGTGAACTTTACCCCCTCGACGCCACCCACCGTAATCTCGCGGAAACGCAACGTGGTTTCACCGGGCGTGATGCCGGTGGCATCGGCGAATTCGATCTCGACCACGCTGCCCCGGTCGCGGAATGCGTTCCAGGCGATGCCCAACGTCACGATCAGTGCCACGATGGGCACGATCCAGATGACATTGATACCGGCCTGTGCCGCGCGGGCCGCCGTCTTGCGTACTGGGCTGGCCGGCGTCAGGGGCGGCGTTGTATCAGGCATAGGGTCGTGATCCTTGGGCGGTCGTTCTGAAAATGCAGGCGGTCAGGGCTCGCGGCGGGTGCGCAGGGGCAGGCCGCGCCAAATCAATCGTGCGTCAAAGCTTTGCGCAGAAAGCATCGTGAAAGCAACCGACAGGGCGAACGAGACCGCCGCAGGCCCCGGCTTGATCGAGGCGACGAACCCCAGCTGTACCAGCGCCGACAGGATCGCCACCACAAAGACGTCGATCATCGACCAGCGGCCGACGAATTCGACCACCTCATACACCTTCAGCCGCGAATGGGCCTGTTCCACGCTGGCGGGACGACCCGCGACGACCGCCAACCAGGCGATGGCCAGGAACTTGCCCACCGGGACGACGACCGATGCCACAAAGACGATGATGGCGATGTCGTAGCTGCCGTGGTGCATCAGCTCGACCACGCCGCCAAGGATCGTCGCCTCGGAATTGCCGGCAAGGCCCGCAAAGGTCTGCGTGCTCATCATCGGAAAGACGTTGGCGGGGATATACGCGATCAGTCCAGCCAGCCACCATGCCCAGACCTTTTGCAGGCCGCGGCGGTCGGGCGCGACCAGATGCGCGCCGCAGCGGTGGCAACGCGTTTCGTGCTGCGGCCAGACGCGACCGCACCGGTGGCATCCGGACAACCCGGCGCGGTGTGCGGTGGGGACCGGGCCATCGTGCCGGTCGGCGGGCGCACTCATGCGTCGCCGGGGGTGGTGAGGGGTACGGGGGTCTTTGCAGGGTAGTCGGTCTTCATCCCGGCATCCTCGATCGCGTCCCAGATCGAGGTCTGGCACATGAAGGCGCGGCTGGCGACGTTCACGAAGATCAATGCACAAAACGCCCAGAAGGCCGGACCAAGATGCACCGTGGCAAGCCCGGCGACCTTGATCAGGGCCACGGCGGTACCGATGACAAAGATCTCGGCCATGGACCAGGGGCGCAGCAGTTCGGACCAGCGAAAGGCGCGGGCGGCATGGCGATGGGGCGCACGTCCCTGTGCCAGCGGCACCAGCGTATACAGCAGCAGGCAGGACCGCAGGATCGGCAGGCCGATGATCATCGCCAGCACGGCCAGAACCAGCGGCAGCAGCACCCCGTCCGCGAATGCCAGCGCCACGTCGAATAACGAGCTGGCATTGCCAAAGCCCATCGCCGACACCTCGAGAAAGGGAAAGAACACGGCCCCCACCAGCAGCACCATGGAGGTGAAGGCCAGCGCGATAAGCTGGGCAAAGGCGCCGTCACGGGGTTTTGCCAGAACCGTGCCGCACCGGATGCAGCGCGCCGTCTCTCCGACATCCAGATCTTCGTGGACGTGCAGGGCGTCGCATAGCGGGCAGGCGATCAGCCCTTCGCCGGTCGACAGATCATAGGTTTGTTCACGTTCCATGGGCCCGAAGATAAGCCTGTCCGCCTGCGGTGCAAGCACGGCGCATGAATGGCACGCAGATTTGCATGCGGGCGCGGCGCTAATGCCGCGATCCGGCGCGGGCCGCCGATGTCAGCACGACCTGTCGCGGGTTGCTGCCGCCCGGCGCTCCGCCCTGTCCCAACTGAAAGGTCAGCGCCAGACGATAGTCGCCGGGCCGGTTTTCGGTGACGATGTCGCCCTCCAGCTGCATCGAGAATGCCTCTATCAGCTGGCTGCCCAAGCCGGTGCCGCTGGCAGCGCCGTCGGGGCCGGTAGAGTTCACGACCTCCAGCAGGCCCTGTCCGGGCGCGGGTGCGGTCAGTGACACGCGAACCCACGGATCACCACCATCCACGGGCGTGCCCGCGTATTTCATCGCGTTCGTAAAGGCTTCGGTCGTCAACAGGGTCAGCGGCACTGCTTGGTCGGGCAGCATCGTCAGCGGCTGAATGTCGGTCTTTACCTGCAGATGCCGGCCCGCGCTGGCCGATGCGGTTGTCAGTTGGGCGATGATGTCAGCGATCAGTCGGTCGGCGTAAACCTGGTCCAACTGTTCGGCCTGATACAGGTTGCGATAGATTGTCGCCAACGCCGCGACCCGGTCCTGAACCGATCGCAGAACGCGCTTGGCATCGCGGTCGTCGATCAGGCGGCTTTGCATGTTGATGATGGACGCGATCAACTGAAGGTTGTTCTTGACCCGGTGGTGGACCTCTTTCAAAAGGACCGTCTTTTCTGCGACCGCCTGTTCCATCGCCTCTTCGTCGCGGATCAGGATGCGGGCCATGTTGTGGAATGTCTGGCTGACATCGGCGATTTCGGTCGGCGCGTCGGACAGGACGGGGGGCGGGCTGTCGCGGTTGCCGATGGCAAAGCGCCGCATCTGCCCGCGCAGCACGCTGATATGGCGCAGAACCAGTCGAAAGACCGCGAAATAGGCCACGGCCAGCGACACCACCCAAAGCGCCACCGGCAGCATGACAGCGCCAAAGCGCGACAGCTGAAACAACCCGACGCCGGCGGTGCTGGGGCTCCAGCTGCCAAGGGCATAGACTAGGCCGGGGACCACGGGAACGACGGTAAAGACGCGCATTTCGTCGTTGTTGGCGCGGGTCCGAAAGGTCGCCTCTCCCTGGCCGGGCAGGCTGATCAGGGGCACATCGCGGGGCAACAGCTGGGTCGGGTCGTCGCCTAGGCTGTTATCCGCGATCAGGACACGGCCTGAATTGTTGAACGTCAGAATGCGCGCGCCTTCGGTCCCGAAATCCATCGCATGGGTGGACTGCAACAGTTCCTGCGTCAGCGAAAGCGCGGTCAGGCCCAGAAATTCACGGTCCCGGTACAGCGGCTGCAGCACGACCACCACAGGTTCCTGACTGACAGGCCCCTGTGCCAGGGATGTCACCCGCGTCATCGGGTTCTGCATGAAGTCATTCACAGTATCGCTGGTGGAAAAGTCCAGCTGCGGATCGTCAGCGCCAGCCGAACTGCAATCGACGCGACCGTCCACAGGGATGAAAGCGGCATGTCGATAGGTGCCGCTGCGCTGCACGAAGTTGCGCAACAGGTCGGAACATACGACCGCCTGATCTGCGCTTTCCAAAATAGCAGGACCCAATGCATCGGCCGCGCCCAAGGCACTTTGCAACAGCGCCCGTTCGCCCGCGGCCGCAGATGCCGTGCGACCCAAAAGCGCGATTTCGGCGCTGCGCTCTGCCTCGCGGGACAGGTGCAGGTTCTGGACCAGAGAGATCAGCCCGATCGGCAGGATCGCGATCGACAAAAGCGCCCCGAGCCGAAACCCGAGACGCCGCGTGAATTCCATCCTTTGGGTGATCCGCCTCAGCACAATGCCGACCTCAGCGGGAACTGTAGTTGTTCTGCGCCATGACAGCCAAGGTCGCCTGGTCTGTCATGCTCAACTCCTCGCCCTGTTCCAGGTGCAGCAGTTCGGCCAGTTTCCGACGCCCGCGATTGGCGCGGGACTTTACGGTGCCGACAGCGACCTTGGTCATGTCGGCCGCTTCCTCATAGGAAAAGCCCGATGCGCCGACCAGGATCAGCGCCTCGCGCTGTTCGTCCGGCAGCTTGTCGAACGCCACGCGGAAATCGCGAAGGGCCAGCCTGCCGTCATGGTCCGGCCGTGTCGCCTGACGTGCAGCATGAATGCCGTCGCTGTCGCTGACCTCACGTTTGGTCTTGCGACGCGACGAATAGAAGGTGTTGCGCAGGATGGTGAACAACCATGCGCGCAAATTCGTGCCGGCCTGGAACTTGTCCATGTTCGTCCACGCCTTGACGATCGTGTCCTGGACAAGGTCATCCGCTGATGCCCCCTCGCGGGTCAGCGACAGCGCAAACGCACGCAAGGCCGGCAAATGATCGACCAGCTGGTCGCGCGGGTGAACCGAAGGGGAATTGGTCATTGAAATGATACACCGGTAAGCTTGGGGATCGAGGAACGCCGGGCCGGAAAAAGGATCATTCCTGTTCCTTCAGCTTCTTCAGCAATTCGATGAACCGATCCGGGATCTGGTCCGTCGCATCCTGTTCATAGACTCTTTTCAGGTTCTCATCGATCTGCTTTTCCACAGCCGCTCTCCTGCGGTCGTCTCTCTTTGGTGTCATATTCGTGTCAGTCCCGACAAACTTGTGCGCACAGCATGCAACCGATAGGGGGTTCAGTTGGTTCCCTGCAATACGCGATTTAAGAGGACTGTGTAATGACTGTTGCCGATCTGGCCCAATCCATCGGGCGCGAGCTTCCGTTTCTGCGCCGCTACGCGCGCGCCCTGACCGGCAGCCAGCGCGCCGGCGACAATTATGCAGCCGCCACGCTGGAGGCGATTCTGACGGATCGCAGCGTTTTGGACGGCGAAGACGACCTGCGCATTGCGCTGTTCAAGACATTCCACGTGATCTGGCAAAGTTCCGGTCAGCCGGTGGATGATGCCGACATGTCGGAGCGCGAACGCCGCGCCCAAGGGCATCTGCGCGGCCTGACCCCGAATTCGCGCGAAGCACTGCTGCTGCGCACGATCGAAGAGCTGCGTTCCGACCAGATTGCACGCGTGATGCAGATCGATGCCGCCGAGGCGGAGGAACTGGTCCAGATCGCCTTGAACGAGATGGGCCAGGCCCTGAGCGGCAAGGTCATGGTCATTGAGGACGAGATGATCATCGCGATGGACCTGAAGGGCATCGTGCAGGCGATGGGCCATGACGTCACCGGCGTCGCCCGCACGCACACCGCCGCGATCGAGCTGGCGGGCAAGCACCGCCCCGACCTTATCCTGGCCGATATCCAGCTGGCCGACGGATCGTCGGGCGTGGATGCGGTCAACGAGCTGCTGGGCAGCATGGGCGACATCCCGGTGATCTTTATCACCGCCTTCCCGGAGCGCCTGCTGACGGGCGACCGTCCGGAGCCCGCCTTCCTGATCTCCAAGCCCTACAGTGAGGAGCAGGTGCGCTCGGCGGTCAGCCAGGCGATGTTCTTTGCCTCGACCGAAGGGCTGAGCGCCTGAGAAACGACACAGGGGCGCCCATATCGGGCGCCCCTGTCATTTGGCCTTTTCGGCCAACAGTTCGTCAAAGCCGCGCCGCGCCTCGCGGGCTGCGCGCATCCGGCGACGCCGCGCCAGTTCGACATTGATCAGCGCGCCCAGCAGCACCGAAAACCCGGCCAGATAGAACCACATCAGCAGCGCAACGACGGTCCCGATGGACCCATAGATGCGGTTGTAGCTGTTGAAGCTGCCCAGATAGGCCGAAAACGCGATCGACCCTGCCGACCACAGCACAGCCGCGAACATCGCGCCCCAGGTAAAGATCGGCGTGCGCGGCGTCTTGACGTTGGGACCATAGCGATACAGCACGCCGATGGTCACGATCACCAACAGGAACATCCCCGCCCAGGGCAGCACCGTCAGCAGCGATGACCGCACCGGCGCAAAGACCAGAAAGTTCAGCAGGACAGGGACCACCACGATGGTCGCCAGACCCGCCAACGATATTCCCACGATCACCAGCGTCAGCGCATAGGCCAGCACGAACCCAAAGATCGTGGAATGCGCCCGGACACCGTAAGCAGCGTTCAGCCCACGGATCAGGGCATCCACCCCCGCCCGGGCCGCGATGGTCGCGATCATGAAGGACAGGAACGATGTCCACCCGACCGAAGTCCGTCCGTTCTGGGTCAGCGTCGTCACCTGATCGTCGACGATGTCCGCTGCGCCGGCGGGCAGGAATTCATGCGCAACGTCAAGATAGGTCAGGACCACCGCCGGGTCGAACCACAGGCTCCACAGCGCGATGATGGCGGCCAGTCCGGGGAACACCGCAAACATCGCATAGAACGCGACGCCCGCCGCGATCAGCGTCATATGGGTCTTGTCCATCCGTTCGAAGATGGCGCCCCAGAACGATCCCAGATCCCGCAACCAGTCCAGCATCCCGCCCCGCATCCCTTTTCGTCAGCATGGGCCGCCAGACCCGCCCGTGCAAGACCGGCGTCAGGTCGTGGCGAAACGCGCCCAGACCGCATCTTCGCCCAGCTTGGCGACGAACTGGGCATGGGCCTGCGCCTCGGCGTCGGTCAGGCGGGGCGGCAGGGGGCGGGGGCGCGCGGCGCGCGGGCGCATCTGTCCGTCAGGGCTGCGTGCCGCATCGTCCTGTGTGCCGGGCTTGTCCAGCACCAGGTCGGGCTGGCGACCGCCGATCAGTTCGAGATAGACCTCGGCCAGCAGTTCGCTGTCCAGCAGCGCGCCGTGCAGTTCGCGACCCGAATTGTCCACGCCGAAACGGCGGCACAGCGCATCCAGCGTCGCGGGCGATCCCGGGAATTTCTCGCGGGCCAGCATCAGCGTGTCCAACGCCCGTGACCACGGCAGCGGCTTGTGTCCCGCGCGTTTCAGTTCGGCGTTCAGGAATTTCATGTCAAAGCTGGCATTGTGGATCACCAGCTTTGCATCGTCCCCGATGAAGTCGATGAAATCATGAACGATTGCCGCGAATTTCGGCTTGTCGCGCAGAAAGTCGTCACCCAGGCCGTGGACGTCGAACGCCTCTTTCGGCATCGCGCGTTCGGGGTTGATATAGACGTGGAACGTGCGCCCGGTGGGCAGGTGATTCATCAGTTCCAGCGCGCCGATTTCGACGATGCGATCGGCACCCGCCGCGTCGAAGCCGGTGGTTTCGGTGTCCAGAACGATCTCACGCATGGGGGGCAACCTCTTTCACGATGCGGGCGACGGCGGCACGGGCGCCGTCCAGGCTGTCGGTCGGAATGATCCAGTCGGCGCGCGCGCGCTTGTCCGCGTCGGGCATCTGGCGTGCCAGGATCATGGCCAGCGTATCACCCGTCATCCCCGGACGTGCAAGCACGCGGGCGGCCTGTATGGCAGGATCGGTCGAGACCACGGCGACCCCGTCCAGATCAGGGGGCGACGCGCTTTCGAACAGCAGGGGGATGTCCAGGACGACCAGGGGTGCGCCGACATGTCGCGCCAGAAAATCCTGCCGGTTCTGGGCCACAAGGGGGTGAACGATCCCCTCCAGCCGGGCCAGCGCGTCAGGGTCCGCGGCAAGAGCGGTCTTGAGCGCGGTGCGGTCAAGACCGCGATCGCACAATGCGGTCGGAAAGGCGGCGGCAACCGGCGCCACGGCCAAGCCGTCAGGGGCATACAAGGTATGGACCGCCTGGTCGGCGTCCCATACCGGGTGCCCAAGGTCGCGGAACATCTGTGCGGTGGTCGATTTGCCCATCCCGATACTGCCGGTCAGGCCAAGACGATAGGTCATTCCAGCGCGACCCGCCGCGCTTCGTCATCGACATCGGGCCGGTGACCGAACCAGCGCTCGAACCCCGGTGCGGCCTGATGCAGCAGCATTCCCAGACCATCCACGACCCGGCATCCACGGGCCTGCGCCTCTGTCAAAAGCGGGGTCATCAGGGGCGTATAGACCAGATCGGTGACCAGCGCGTCGGGCGACAGCGCATCCAGAGGCACGCGCAAGGGTTGCTTGCCCTGCATGCCCAAAGACGTTGCGTTGACGACCGTCGTCGCACCCTCCAGCATGTTGCCGGCCTGCGCCCAGTCATAGACGACCAGCCGCGCACCAAATTCCGCCTTGATCTGTTCCGCCCGCAGACGCGTTCGGTTGGTGATCCGCAGTTCCTTGACCCCGCTGTCCAGCAGGGACGCCACCACCGCCCGCGCAGCACCCCCCGCGCCGATCACCGCGGCAGGGCCCAGATCCGGCTGCCAGTCAGGTTCGTTCTGCCGAAGGTTTGCGATAAAGCCATAGCCGTCGGTATTGTCGGCGTGGATCTTGCCGTCCGCGCGAAAGATCAGCGTGTTGGCCGCCCCGATCAGCGCGGCACGGTCGGTGACCGTGTCCGCAAGGGTCAGAACAGCCTCCTTGTGGGGGATCGTGACGTTCACACCGACAAAGCCCGCGCGCGGCAGGACGCGCAGAACCTCTGCCAGATGCTCGGGCATCACGGGGATCGGCACGTAATGGCCCGGCAGGCCATAGCGGGCCAACCAGTGCCCATGCAGCCGCGGAGAGCGGGAGTGCACGATGGGCATGCCGATCACCCCGGCAAGCGGCGCGTGGGTGATCTGGCTGGCTGGCAGGTCGTCTTGCATCGGCTTGATCATCACATGGCGTCTTTCCGGCAGACTAGGCACAGACCGAGTATCGCGAAAGCCCTTGCAAGCACGCAGTGACCGCCCTGTGGCGGAGACGGCGCAGGCCCGCTGTGGACAAGTCTTCGGGGGAATCGGTGCCGGGATTGGTGGCAAGTCGAGTCAATCCTCTGCGTGCACTGATTACGCCCTGGAACAAAGCAAAAACAGCCGGTGCTTTTCCACAGGGGGACGAATCGAGGGGCGCGAACAGCAGATCTGTGGAGGAATCATCGGCCAAATCATTATCCGCAAAGTTATCCACATATGATCTCTTTGTTTACAAATGATTTTCAGGTCGACTGACGGCTTTCGCACATGCTTGTCCACAATGCATGATTCTGAGGAAATCACGGTGAGCAGAGTCCAGTTCCTGCTATCCACAGGCCCTACTTCAACAACATTCCTTTCTTTATCTTTCTTATTTAAGAGAAGACCAAAGAGAGGTTTCGAGATGTTCGACGGGCTGGCGCTGGTTTATCCGTACGTGAAAGCGTTCCACGTCGTGGCTGTGATCTCGTGGATGGCAGGTCTGTTCTACCTGCCCAGACTGTTCGTCTATCACGCAGAACGTCATGGCCGAGCGGCAGAGCCGGTTGCCAGCTTTGTCATCATGGAAGACAAGCTGCTGCGCGTGATCATGAACCCGGCAATGATCGCCACGTGGCTCAGTGGGCTGGCCCTGGTCATGACACCCGGTATCGTCAGCTGGGATATGGTCTGGCCTTGGGTCAAGGCAGGATGCGTGATCGCGATGAGCGTGTTTCACATGTGGTGCGCACGGGAACGGCGGCGTCTGGCACAAGGAACAGCACGGGCAGGGCGGTCCTATCGCATGATGAACGAGGTTCCGACGCTGCTGATGGTCGGCATCGTGACGGCGGTGATCGTCAAGTTCTGATCGAAAAGATTGACTCGCGACCAGCGGGGCCTTATCTGCGCCCCCAACCCCGGCCGTCCGGTGCGGGATTCCCTGAACACCCGTCTGCTCCGTTCGATAAGTCGCACGGTCGAAAGTTTGCATCAGAATGACCGAAGAACGCCTGAATCTGTCCGACCTCAAGGCCAAAAGCCCCGCCGACCTGCTGTCGATGGCAGAGGAATGGGAGATCGAGAACGCCTCTACCATGCGCAAGGGCGAGATGATGTTCTCGATCCTGAAAGAGCATGCGGAAGAGGGTTGGGAAATCGGCGGCGGTGGCGTCCTGGAGGTTGTTCAGGACGGTTTCGGATTTTTGCGGTCGACCGAGGCGAACTATCTGCCTGGACCCGACGATATTTACGTCAGCCCCGACATGATCCGGCAGCATTCCCTGCGCACCGGGGACACGGTGGATGGGGTCATTCGCGCTCCTGGAGAAAATGAACGCTATTTTGCGCTGACCAAGGTCGAAAAGATCAACTTTGAGGATCCGGAAAAGGCGCGTCACAAGGTTGCCTTTGACAACCTGACGCCGCTGTATCCCGACGAACGTCTGAACATGGAGATCGAGGATCCGACACTGAAGGATCGCAGCGCCCGGATCATCGATCTGGTCGCGCCGATCGGCAAAGGTCAGCGGTCGTTGATCGTGGCACCGCCACGGACAGGCAAGACGGTTCTGTTGCAAAACATCGCCCATTCGATCGAGAGAAATCACCCGGAATGCTATCTGATCGTTCTGTTGATCGACGAGCGTCCCGAGGAAGTGACCGACATGCAGCGCAGTGTCCGCGGCGAGGTCGTGTCGTCAACCTTTGACGAGCCGGCCAGCCGACACGTCGCCGTGTCCGAAATGGTCATCGAGAAAGCAAAGCGACTGGTCGAGCATAAGCGAGATGTGGTCATTCTGCTCGATTCGATCACAAGACTTGGTAGAGCATTCAACACTGTGGTTCCCAGCTCGGGGAAGGTGTTGACGGGTGGTGTCGATGCGAACGCCCTGCAGAGGCCCAAACGCTTTTTCGGTGCTGCGCGCAACATCGAGGAAGGCGGCAGCTTGACCATCATTGCAACCGCGCTGATCGATACCGGGTCGCGGATGGACGAGGTGATCTTTGAAGAGTTCAAGGGCACTGGTAACAGTGAAATCGTGCTTGATCGTAAGGTCGCGGACAAGCGTGTGTTCCCAGCCATGGACATTCTGAAATCCGGAACGCGGAAAGAGGAACTGTTGGTTGATGGGAAGGATCTGCAGAAAACGTATCTTTTGCGGCGTATCCTGAACCCGATGGGGACAACAGATGCGGTTGAGTTCTTGATCTCGAAAATGAAACAGACCAAGAGCAACGCCGAGTTCTTTGACTCGATGAACGCCTGACGAGGCTGTAATGGACCTGATCTTTGCCGAAGCCACCCCGCCTGGGCGGGGGGGCGTTTCTGTTATTAGAATGAGCGGCGAAGGCGCGCGCTCGGTTGCCGAGCGGCTTGTCGGGGCTATGCCGATTGAACGCCATGCGTACTTTCGAACCCTCTCGGACGATGAAGACCCTATCGATCAAGTATTGGCGATGTGGTTTCCTAAGGGCGCAAGCTTTACGGGGGACGAGGTTGCAGAGTTGCACTTGCATGGTGCGCCGGTCATTGCGCGTAGGGTGGGGTCGGCATTGCTTGCCGCGGGCGCGCGTCCAGCAGAGCCCGGAGAGTTTACACGACGTGCTTTTTTGAACGGCCGTATGGACCTTGCGGAGATTGAAGGGCTCGGAGATCTTCTCGCAGCTGAAACCGAGTCTCAGCGTCGACTTGCGTTGCGAACGATGAACGGAGAGCTGGCGGCCAAAGCACAGTTGTGGCGTGAGCTTCTTGTAGAATCAGGTGCGCTGGTCGAAGCCAGCATTGATTTTGCAGACGAGGACGTTCCTGAAGAAATTCCGGCAAGAGTATTTCAAGCTGTTTCCGAGCTGCGCCAAATGCTGCAGTCTGAGATAGACGGGTTTACATCGGCTGAGCGAATCCGCATCGGCTTTGAGGTTGCGATCATTGGACCGCCAAACGCGGGGAAATCAAGCCTGCTAAACGCCTTGGCCAAGCGCGATATCGCTATCGTCTCAGAGAAGCCTGGAACGACGCGTGACATCATCGAGCTGCGACTGGATCTTGATGGGCTAGCCGTCACGTTCTTGGATACTGCTGGATTGCGGGTATCGACAGATGATATCGAAGCTCTTGGTATAGATAGGGCGGTTGATAGAGCAAATAACGCGGATCTGAGAATTCACTTATCTAATGACGGAGAACCCGTTGCAACGTTGTGGCAACTTGATGACCTCGTGGTGTCGGGCCGTGCTGACGTTAACAAAGTTAAGAACCAGTTTGCGATATCCTCTGTAACAGGGCAGGGGATCACCGAGATGCTCTCTGGTGTCGCGAATGTCCTATCCAATCGTGTTTCGGTCGCTGGTGTGATTAGTCATGAGCGGCAAAAGTCAGAAATCTTGAATGCGGCGCATGAACTGGATGGCATAGATAGCTTGCCTCCTGAGATTGTAGCTGAGAAATTGCGGATGGCCAGCATCTCACTGGATCGTCTACTTGGCCGAATCGATGCCGAGGACTATCTTGACCTCATCTTTTCGTCGTTTTGCATTGGGAAGTAGGAGTGTTTCACGTGAAACATTATGATGTTGCAGTCGTAGGTGGCGGACATGCTGGGCTCGAAGCGGCGACCGCGGCTGCACGTCTCGGTGCCAAAGTCGCGCTGATCACAATGCGTCAGGAAGATATTGGAACCTTGTCATGCAACCCCGCGATAGGTGGACTTGGTAAGGGCCACCTTGTCCGAGAGATTGATGCGATGGACGGGGTTATGGGCCGTCTCGCGGATATGGCAGGAATTCAGTTCAGACTGTTAAATCGCCGAAAAGGGCCTGCTGTCCAAGGGCCGCGCGCCCAAATGGATCGCGATCTGTACCGGTCGGCTGCTTGGAACCTTATTTCTCAGTATGATGGCGTTGATGTTATTTTCGGCGAGGTGATCGATTTTACTGGAGACGTGGCAAATGTAACTGGCGTTGTCATGTCTGATGGGACGCAAATTCAAGCGAGGGCAATTGTCCTAACAAGCGGAACATTTCTTAACGGAACGATACATATCGGAGATGTCAGTCGCCCTGCTGGGCGCTGGGGAGACAGAGCAGCAAATCACTTGGGTGAGTGCCTGACGAAGTTTGGCCTGAAACGTGGTCGTTTGAAAACTGGCACACCACCTCGACTGAGAAGATCCTCCATTCGATGGGAGGACCTAGAGTCCCAAGCCGGCGATGACGTTCCAACAAGATTTTCGTACCTCGATGGCGCTGCCCTATCTCGGCAGATCGAATGCCGCATCACTCATACAAATGCTAAGACGCATCAGATAATTAATGAGAATATCCATAAGTCGGCGATGTATGGCGGGCATATCGCGGGGCGTGGCCCGCGGTACTGCCCGTCAATTGAAGACAAAGTCCTCCGATTTGCCGATAAGGACTCTCACCAGATATTTTTGGAGCCGGAGGGTCTAGACAGCGATATTGTTTATCCAAACGGAATTTCGACATCGCTTCCGGAATCGGTTCAGTTGGAGTATGTACGATCTATCTATGGATTGGAGAATGCGGAGATTACCCAACCTGGATACGCGGTTGAGTACGACTATATTGATCCTACTGCACTGGGGCCGACATTGTCGGTCAAGAGCGTTACTGGGTTGTTTCTTGCCGGACAAATCAATGGAACAACTGGATATGAAGAGGCGGCAGCCCAAGGTCTGGTTGCTGGTTTGAATGCCGCGCGTTTTGCGGCTAATCAGCCGGAGATGAAATTTAGCCGAGCGGACAGCTATATCGGGGTGATGATTGATGACCTCATCACGCGGGGCGTTACTGAGCCGTATCGCATGTTTACGTCTCGTGCAGAGTTCCGTCTGTCGTTGCGTGCTGATAATGCAGATCAGCGGCTGACTCCTGTTGCCATCTCCGCAGGGTGTGCGTCTCCGATGCGCCAAGCATCCTTCCAGGATCGAATTGAAAAGTATACACTTGCTAGGTGTTCGCTGGAGCAAATCTTGGTGTCGCCGACGCAATTGTCGCGAGTTGGTCTTCGCGTCGCTCAAGACGGGCAAAAAAAGTCGGTCTTTAGTTTGTTGGGGCAGACCGACATAACGATAGAATCATTGCTTCCCATTGTTCCTGAATTAGCGGACATATCCTCTGAAACGCTGACGCAGCTTACGAACGATTCCTTGTATGACCAATACTCGCCGCGGCAGCTTAAGGACGCTGCTGCTTTGAAGATTCATGAGCATATGGCCTTGGACGCGATGTTCAACTATAGTGCCTTGGGTGGTCTTTCAGGGGAGTTGCGAAGCAAGCTCGCATCGGTCCGGCCACTTACCATAGCGGATGCGGCAAAGATTGAAGGTATGACCCCGGCAGCCTTAACGCTGCTGATAGCTGCTTCCCTGCAAGGCAAAGCAAGTCTTGCATCATGAATGTTTCACGTGAAACAAGTGAACGGCTCGAACGCTATCAATTGATTGTTGAAAAGTGGAATGGCAAAATAAACCTAATTTCACCAAATACAATGCAGCAGTTCTCATCTCGTCACATTGCCGACTGTGCTCAAATTTTGGATCACGCCGAAGATGTATCAGGGCACTGGCTCGACCTTGGCAGTGGGGCAGGGTTACCCGGATTAGTCGTCGCAATTATGAAGGCTGCTGAAAATTTGAAAGTCACTCTGGTAGAAAGCGACTTAAGAAAATCAGCATTTCTGCGATCGGTGATAAGAGATTTGTCGTTATCCAACGCAATGGTTGTATCCGAGAGAATTGAGAGTCTTGTTCCTCAGAACGCAGATTATGTATCAGCACGTGCCCTTGCCCCTTTGCCTGAATTACTGTCGATGATAGTCAGACACATACATCCGGGTGGAACAGCCCTACTGCTAAAGGGACGTCAATGGCGGGCAGAGTGTGAAAATGCAAAGCGCGATTGGCAATTTGACCTTCAGAGCTTTCAAAGTAAGACTGATCCAGAAGCTGCCATCCTGAAAATCCGGGGACTTTCGCATGTCTAACCAGAATATTGTGGCGATCGCTAATCAAAAAGGGGGGGTCGGTAAAACCACAACAGCGGTCAACCTCGCTGCTGCACTGGCTCAAGCGGGGCACTCAACGATTCTTATCGATTTGGACCCGCAGGGTAATGCATCGACCGGCCTTGGCATCGGAACGGATCAACGCAGGCATACTGTATACGAAGTTTTGACAGGAGAAGTCGATTTTCTCACTGCTGCGGTCCGAACCGGGGTGCCAAACCTTCAGGTGGTTCCATCGACATCAGACCTGGCATCTGCTGATGTTGAGTTGGCGTCGTTTGCAGACCGAACAAGGCTTTTGGAGAAACAGTTGTCCGGAGCGCCTGAAGGCACGATAATACTGATAGATTGTCCTCCTGCGCTTGGTCTGTTGACAGTTAACGCTATGGTTGCCGCGAATAGCGTTCTTGTTCCACTGCAAGCTGAGTTTTACGCACTTGAGGGCCTCTCGCAGCTTTTGGGAACGGTCAAGCAAGTCAGGCAGGGTGCGAATCCAAAACTGCGTATCAATGGCGTTTTGCTGACGATGTCCGATTATCGAAATAATCTATCCCAGCAGGTCGAGGCGGATGCACGCGAAACTCTGGGCGATTTGGTCTATCCAACGGTAATTCCGCGCAATGTAAGGGTTTCCGAGGCGCCATCGCATGCGCAACCTGTCTTGATCTATGATCCGATGTCGAAGGGCAGTGTCGCCTATCGTCAATTTTGCGCCGAGTTCATGGCGCGCCTTAAACTGGTGCCGGAGATCGCATGATGTCAGAGAGCAAGATTGCCAAGAGAGGTCTCGGACGCGGTCTATCTGCGTTGATGGCGGATATGGATATGGGAGATGCGGCGTCTTCTGCCAGCAACCGTGAACGAATGGTGATCCCGATTGAGCAGATCACCGCCAACCCGGATCAGCCCAGGCGCAGCTTCGACCCGGATGCTCTGG
Source organism: Paracoccus sp. Ld10 (assembly GCF_045064235.1). Taxonomy (NCBI): domain Bacteria; kingdom Pseudomonadati; phylum Pseudomonadota; class Alphaproteobacteria; order Rhodobacterales; family Paracoccaceae; genus Paracoccus; species Paracoccus sp. Ld10. The sequence continues at coordinate 85,625 of NZ_JBISHD010000006.1, forward strand.
AGGAGCTGGCGGCGTCCCTGCGTCAGCGGGGCGTCCTCCAGCCTTTGATCGTTCGACCGCATCCTCAGGACAAGGATCTGTATCAGATTGTCGCTGGTGAACGGCGTTGGCGTGCCGGGCAGATGGCGCAGCTGCACGAGATGCCCGTGATCATCCGCGAGATGTCGGATACAGAAGTTCTTGAAGTCGCTATTATCGAGAATATCCAACGTGCCGACCTGAATGCTATCGAAGAGGCTGCATCATTCCGGCAGCTGATGGAACGCTTTGGTCATACACAGGAAAAGCTTGCCGAAGCGTTGAACAAAAGCCGCAGTCATATCGCCAACCTGCTCAGGCTGTTGTCGCTTCCTGATGCTGTCCAGGATATGGTCAAAACTGGCAAGTTGAGTGCTGGTCACGCCCGGGCATTGATAACGGCGCCCAATGCAGCGCAACTGGCGCGGCGGGTCAGCGAAAAAGGTCTATCGGTTCGCGATACCGAACAGATGGTCCGCAAACTCGCTGAGGCGGATGGGTCCGTAACTCGGAAGGCAGCGAAGAGCTCGACGAAGGACGCCGATACCAAGGCGCTGGAGGCTGATCTGAGTGCGCATCTCAAGATGCGGGTGCAGATTTTGCATACCGGACCAAACGGCGGGGAACTGTCGATCACTTACAGCGATCTGGACCAGCTGGATCAGCTGTGTCAGCTGCTTGGCGGTAGTCGATAGCACATAGTGTAGTCGGTGAAATCTATGCTACTATATGTTGACTATCTGCTTGGTCGAGTCATCAAGAAGATCGCGACCGTGCCACAAATAACGGCTTGGGTGGCAACAACCCAAGCCGGCATGGCGACCCACCAGGAAATAACGACTCCGGATGCCATCGCGGTTATGGCCCACAGCTTTGCCAGTGGTTTGACCACACCGCGCTCCTGCCATGCGCGGACGGGGGGGCCATAGGTCGGATGATCCAGGATCCGTCGCTCCAGTACCGGGGATGATCTTGCGAACGCCCATGCTGCCACTAGCAGGAACGGCACTGTAGGTACAACCGGCAAGGCGATACCAATGATCCCACACAGGGTGAACAGCCAGCCTATGACCAACCAGATCCTGCGCCGCATTTTCAGGCCGCCAGTTCGCGCAAGATCGCGTTCAGGACAGGACGCCCTTGCGTCGTTGCGCTGATCCGGCCGCTTGCGCGTTCGATCATCCCAAGGTCGGCCAATGATTTCAATGCAACAGGGTCCAGGGGCGTCCCAGAGATCGTTGCATAGCGTGCCTCGTCCAGGCCCTCTGTCAGACGCAATGACATCAGCAGGTACTCGGTCGCCTGCTCGTGACGTGGAACAACGTCCCGCTGAACATCTCCGGTCCCGCTGCTCTCGACTGCCTGCAGCCAAGCGCCCGGCAGGCGATGCGCCTCGGTCGCTAGGCGTCCCTGGGGCAGGGTCAATCGTCCATGGGCACCAGGTCCAACAGCGGCCCAGTCCCCTTGGCGCCAATAGACAAGGTTGTGACGGCTTTGTGCGCCGGGACGGGCATGGTTCGAGATTTCATAGCACCCCATTCCTGCCGCTTCGCACAGGTCCTGCGTATCGAAATACATGTCGGCAGACAGGTCATCATCGGGCAGGTCGCGCAGCTTTCCGGCCTCTGCCCGGGCGCCAAAGGCCGTGCCCGGCTCTATCGTCAGCTGGTACAGCGACAGGTGATCCACCGCCATGGTCAGTGCCTCGCGTAACTCTGCCTGCCACGCGGCCCGATCCTGCCCCTGACGGGCATAGATCAGGTCAAAGCTGACACGGTCGAACACGCCGCGCGCGACATCGAATGCCGCCCGGGCCTCGGCGACAGAGTGCATGCGACCCAGCCGATGCAGGTCGGCGTCGTTCAGTGCCTGAATACCCATCGACAAACGGTTTACGCCCGCATCGGCAAAGCCACGAAAGCGGTCCCGTTCGACGCTGGTGGGGTTGGCCTCCAACGAGATCTCGATGTCGTTGGCAAACCCCCATCCGGCCTGTGCCGCACGGATGACAGCATCAACGGTTTCGGGCAACATCAGCGACGGCGTACCGCCGCCGAAAAAGATGCTGCTCAAATGCCGGTCCGGCGTCTCGGCCGCAAGGCGCGCGATTTCCGACGACAGGGCATTGGCCCACCGCCGCTGGTCTACATGGGCGACGACATGGCTGTTGAAATCACAATAGGGGCATTTGGCCGCGCAAAACGGCCAATGGACATACAGGCCGAACCCCCCGGCGCGCCAATCCTCGCCCGGAACCGTCATCCGCGAAACGCCGTGACTTCGATCTCGATGCGCATCTCGGGGCGGATCAGGCCTGCGACCACCATCGTGGCGGCGGGCCTGACGTCGCCAAGCGCATCGGACAGGGCTGGGGCGATCACGTCGACCAGCGCGGCATCGGTGATCGTGTACTGCACCCGCACGATATCGGCGGGTGCAAATCCCGCCTGGTCCAGCACCGAAAAGATCGTCGTGAAACAGTTGCGTGCCTGCTGGCAGGCGTCATCCGGAATGGTCATGTCGGCATAATCGTATCCGGTCACACCCGACACGAAACACCAGTCGCCCTTGACCACGGCGCGGCTATAGGCCAGCCGCGACTCAAAGGGGGAACCGGTGGTCAGCCTATGCAAAACAGGCCTCCAGCATGCGCGCCACGGCGCGGGCACGGTGGCTGAGGCTGTTCTTGGTCGCGGCCGACATTTCGCCCAAGGTGACCGGGTGCCCGTCGGGCTGAAAGATCGGGTCATAGCCGTGGCCTTCGTCCCCGCGCGGCGGCCAGACGACCTGACCGGGCAGCACGCCCTCGAACACCTCTTCGTGGCCGTCGGGCCACATCAGAACCAGCGTGCAGCGGAACTGCGCGCGGCGCGGGGCAGGGGCGTCCACGGCCTCCAGCTCGCGCCATGTGCGTTCCATGGCCATTGCGAAATCGCGGCCCTGTGGGGTTTCCGCCCAGTCCGCCGTGCGCACCCCCGGCGCCCCGTCCAGGGCGTCGACGCAGATGCCGCTGTCGTCGGACAGGACAGGCAGGCCGGTCGCCTGCATCGCGGCACGCGCCTTGATGCGGGCGTTGCCGACAAAGCTGTCCTCGGTCTCGGCGGGTTCGGCCAGGCCCATCTGGGCCGCGCCGACAACCTCGACGCCGTACGGCGCCAGCAGGGCACGCATCTCGTCCAGCTTGCCCGCATTATGCGTGGCGACCAGCAGGCGCTTGTCGGTGAACTGCCTCATGCGACGGCGGCCTTTTGCGCCGCGACCAGATCGGCCATCCCGGCTTCTGCCAGATCCAGCAGGCGGCCCATCTCGTCGCGCGAAAATGTCGCGCCCTCGGCCGACATCTGCACCTCGATCAGGCGACCCGCGCCGGTCAGCACAAAGTTTCCGTCGGTCCCGGCCTCGCTGTCCTCGGCATAGTCCAGGTCCAGCAGCGGCTGGCCCGCATAGATGCCGCAGCTGACGGCGGCCACGTGGTCCAGGATCGGGTCGCTGGAAATCGCGCCGGCCTTCAGCAGCTTGTTCACCGCCAGCCGCAGCGCGACCCAACCCCCGGTGATCGACGCGCAGCGGGTGCCGCCATCGGCCTGGATCACGTCGCAGTCGATGCTGATCTGCCGCTCGCCCAGGGCGCTGCGGTCGATGCCGGCGCGCAGGCTGCGTCCGATCAGGCGCTGAATCTCCTGCGTGCGGCCGGACTGCTTGCCTTGGGCGGCCTCGCGGCGGTTGCGCGTGTTCGTCGCGCGTGGCAGCATGCCGTATTCGGCCGTGACCCAACCTAGGCCAGTGCCTTTCAGGAACCGCGGCGGATTGTCCTCGATGGTGGCGGTACACAGGACATGCGTGTCGCCGCATCGGATCAGACAGGACCCCTCGGCGTGGCGCATCACCCCGGTTTCGATTGAAATCGGACGCATTTGGGCTAGATTCCGGCCGGAAGGGCGCATGACTATTCCTTTTCGTGAGGTTAGGATGCCCATACCGTCCGGGGGCACCATCACGCAACCCCAACGGGGGTCACAAGACAGGGCGCATGAACCAGGAATCGCTGCTCCACGAGATGAACGACCGGTCCCGCGAAGTGTTTCGCCGGGTCGTCGAAACCTATCTGGAAACCGGAGAGCCTGTCGGCTCCCGGACGTTGACCCGCGCGTTGTCGGAAAAGGTCAGCGCCGCGACCATCCGCAACGTGATGCAGGACCTGGAATTCATGGGCCTGCTGGACAGCCCGCATGCCTCGGCGGGGCGGCTGCCGTCACAGGTGGGATTGCGCCTGTTCGTCGACGGCATGATGGAGATCGACGCCGTCAATTCGACCGATCGCGCGGCAATCGACCAGACGCTTGGCAATGACGACCCTGAAACCGGGGTGCTGCTGGACCGGGTCAGCACCGCGCTGTCGTCGATCACGCGCGGTGCGTCGCTGGTCCTAATGCCCAAGCACGAGGCCCCGATCCGCCATATCGAGTTCGTCAGCCTTGGGCCGGACCGGGCGCTGGTGGTGCTGGTCTTTGCCGACGGCCATGTGGAAAACCGCATCTTTACCCCGCCGCCGGGCCAGACCCCGTCATCGATGCGCGAGGCGGGGAATTTCCTGAACGCCATGGCCGAGGGCAAGACCCTGGCCGAACTGCGCAGCCATCTGTCCCGCCAGATCAGCGTCCGCAGGCGAGAGCTGGACGTACTGGCGGCCGAGCTGGTCGAATCGGGCATCGCGTTGTGGGGGGCCGAGGCTGCCGATCCGCGCCTGATCGTGCGGGGGCGCGCGAACCTGCTGGACCGCGAGGCCGCCGATCTGGACCGCATCCGGGTGCTGTTCGACGACCTGGAGCGCAAGCGCGACATCGTCGAGTTCCTGGAGCTGACCGAACGTGGAGAGGGCGTGCGCATTTTCATCGGCTCTGAAAACAAGCTTTTTTCACTTTCGGGTTCCGCTCTGGTGGTTTCACCCTATATGAATGCCGACCGGAAAATTGTTGGCGCGGTGGGTGTCATCGGTCCGACCCGGCTGAATTACGGCAGGATCGTGCCGATCGTCGATTATACCGCGCAGCTGGTCGGGCGGGTGCTGTCCGGCCGGAAAGGATGAAGTGAAATGACCGAGCAGAATGAACAGCCCATGGACGAATACATGGACGACCCCCTGGCCGAGCCTGATGACGCCCTGGCCCAGCTGACCGCCGAGCGCGACGAGCTGCGCGACAAGTGGATGCGCGCGCTGGCCGATGCGGAAAACTCGCGCAAGCGGGCCGACAAGGATCGCCGCGACGCCGAGAATTACGGCGGATCGCGCTTGGCACGCGACCTGTTGCCCGTGCACGACGCCCTGACGCGCGCGCTGGACGCCGCGGGCGAGGAACAGCGCACCGCCGCCGCGGCCCTGATCGAGGGGGTCGAACTGACCCTGCGCGAGCTGTCCAACGTGTTCACCAAGCACGGCATCGCGATCATCCGACCCGAAGCCGGCGACAGGTTCGATCCCACCCATCACGAGGCCATGTTCGAGGCCCCGGTCCCCGGCACGGTCAAAGGTCACATCATCCAGGTGATGGACAACGGATTCATGCTGCACGACCGGCTGCTGCGCCCGGCCAAGGTCGGCGTCTCGTCGACGCCCGCCAGCTGATCGGTTGGCAGCCCGGTCCGAGGGTCGGGCTGCCACTTTCCGCTGACTTGCCGAACATTCCCGATGGCGCGACTTTTGGTCACATCCAGTCAGCCAGAGGAGGGGATGATGACCAACACTCAGGGGGTGCATATCCACCCTGCCGTCGATCACGGCATCGCGTCAGCCCGTCCGGGCTTTGCGGGCGGTGTCCTGACATGTCATTGCGCGACGAACCCGGTCAAGGTTCAGGTCAGCGCGCAGACCGCGCACAACCATGTCTGCGGCTGCACCAAATGTTGGAAGCCGGACGATGCGGTGTTCAGCCAGATCGCTGTCGTCCCCCGCGATTCCCTCAAGGTTCTGGAAGGCGGCGACAAGCTGGAGGTTGTGGATGCCGGCGCCGCCATCCAGCGGCACCGCTGTCGCGATTGCGGCGTGCACATGTATGGCCGGATCGAGAACAAGGACCATCCGTTCTATGGGCTGGATTTCGTGCATACCGAACTGTCCGCGGAACAGGGGTGGTCGGCGCCGGAATTTGCGGCATTCGTCAGCTCCGTCATTGAATCCGGGGTAGAGCCTGGCCGCATGGACGGTATCCGCGCGCGCCTGCGTGAGCTGGGGCTGGAGCCCTATGACGCCCTGTCGCCCACGCTGATGGACGCGATCGCGACCAGTGTCGCGCAGCGGTCGGGTGCACTGTCTGCTTGACGGGGGGGCGCATTAGACTGGAAGAACAGCCAGGGGGTCGCGTTGTCGACCCCTGGCCGCTGACTGAAACGCCCGACCGACAAGCCCGCAAGGGAACAGGAGAATAGTCATGAGAACCCGTGCCGCCGTGGCCCTAGAGGCTGGCAAACCGCTGGAAGTGATGGAGGTCAATCTGGAAGGCCCCAAGGCCGGCGAGGTCATGATCGAGATCAAGGCCACAGGCATCTGCCACACCGACGAATTCACCCGTTCGGGCGACGACCCCGAAGGCATCTTTCCTGCCATCCTGGGCCATGAGGGTGCAGGCGTCGTGGTAGAGGTCGGCCCCGGCGTCACCTCGCTCAAGGTCGGCGATCACGTGATCCCGCTCTATACGCCCGAATGCCGCGAATGCGCGTCCTGCCTGTCGGGCAAGACCAACCTGTGCACCAAGATCCGCGCGACCCAGGGCAAGGGCCTGATGCCCGACGGCACCACCCGGTTCAGCATGCTGGATGGCACGCCGATCTATCACTACATGGGCTGTTCGACCTTTGCGAACCACACGGTGCTGCCGGAAATCGCGGTCGCAAAGGTCCGTGACGACGCGCCCTTTGACAAGATCTGCTATATCGGTTGCGGCGTGACGACCGGCATCGGCGCGGTGATCAACACCGCCAAGGTGGAAATCGGCGCCAAGGCCGTCGTTTTCGGTCTGGGCGGGATCGGCCTGAACGTCGTGCAGGGCCTGCGGCTGGCGGGCGCGGACATGATCATCGGCGTCGACCTGAACAACGACCGCAAGGAAATGGCCGAGCGTTTCGGCATGACCCATTTCGTCAACCCCAAGGAAATCGACGGCGGCATCGTCCAGCACATCGTCGAGATGACCAAGACGCCCTTCGACCAGATCGGCGGCGCGGATTACAGCTTTGATGCCACGGGCAGCACCAAGGTGATGCGCGATGCACTGGAATGCACCCACCGGGGCTGGGGCGTGTCGGTGATCATCGGTGTGGCCGCCGCGGGCGCGGAAATCAGCACCCGCCCGTTCCAGCTGGTCACCGGCCGCGTCTGGAAGGGCACGGCCTTTGGCGGCGCGCGCGGGCGGACCGACGTGCCCAAGATCGTCGACTGGTACATGGACGGCAAGATCGAGATCGACCCGATGATCACCCACACGATGCCTCTGGACGACATCAACAAGGGCTTTGATCTGATGCATCACGGTGAATCGATCCGCTCGGTCGTCCTTTACTGATCCTTCATGGCTGCTTAGGTAAAAGAACGGCGGGGCTCCGGTCCCGCCGTCGCCATGAGAAAGAACAAGGAGCAGGCCGATGCGTCACCAGTGGCTGGACGATGACGACGACGAACCGCAAGAAGACGACCGCCGCCACAAGGAAGAGGGCGGGCTGGGCCTGCCCGAAGGCGACAGGATCGGCAAGCTTTACTTCAAATCGCGCACGGTGATCGTGGCGGGCGCCATCAACGACAAGCTGGCGCAGCGCACCGTGGCCCACCTGCTGGCCCTGGCCGAGGAAAGCGACAAGCCGATCAACATGCTGATCTCGTCCCCCGGCGGGCACGTGGAATCGGGCGACATGATCCATGACGTGATCAAGTTCATCCGCCCCACGGTGCGCACCATCGGGTCGGGCTGGGTCGCCAGTGCCGGCGCGCTGATCTTTGTCGCGGCGAAAAAGGAAAACCGCTACTGCCTGCCCAACACGCGCTTTCTGATCCACCAGCCCTCGGGCGGGATCGGCGGCACGTCGTCGGACATGATGATCCAGGCGGAACAGGTGCGCCTGATGCGCGACCGCCTGAACCATATCTTTGCCGAAGCGACGGGCCAGACGGTCGAGCGGATCGAAAAGGATACGCAGCGCGACTTTTGGCTGAACACGCAGGAGGCGCTGGATTACGGCCTGCTGGGCCAGGTGATCCGAAGCGCGGACGACCTGAAATGACGGCAGAGGGCGGATTGACCATCCGCCCGGCCACCCCCGACGATCACGATGCGATATGGGGTATCCTGAAACCCGTCTATCGCGCCGGAGAGACCTACTGCATCCCCCGCGACATCACCTGCCCCGAGGCGATCGCCGATTGGTTCGCGCCCCCCTTTACGGGATTTGTGGCGGTTCTGGATGGCCGCGTTCTGGGCACCAGCCATATCGGCGCAAACCGCCCGGCCGGCGGATCGCATGTCGCCAATGCCTCCTTTGCGACCCATCCCGGCGCACGCGGCAGGGGCGTTGCCCGCGGGTTGGTCGATCACGCGAAATCCTGGGCTGCCGCGCATGGGTTTGGTGCAATGCAGTTCAACTTTGTGGTGTCGACCAATGCCGATGCCGTCCATTTGTGGCAGAAGGCCGGTTTTTCCATTGTAGGCCGCCTGCCAGACGCGTTTCGTCATCCACAGCTTGGACCGGTCGATGCGCTGGTGATGTTCCACACCCTGAAGGGAGAGCCTGATGAGTCTTGAGACCCTGTCCGAAACCCGCAGCTTTGGCGGCACCCAAGGCGTCTATCGCCACGCGTCGCAGGCGACCGGCACCGACATGACCTTTGCGGTCTACCTGCCGGAAATGGCGCTGCACGGGCGCGTGCCGGTGCTGTGGTACCTGTCCGGCCTGACCTGCAACCACGAGAACGCGATGACCAAGGCCGCCGCCCAGCAATGGTGCGACGAGGCCGGCATCGCCATCATCTTTCCCGACACCTCGCCCCGCGGAGAGGGCGTGTCCAATGACGAGGCCTATGACCTGGGCCAGGGTGCGGGCTTTTACGTCAACGCCACCCAGGACCCATGGAAACCGCATTTCCGGATGTGGGATTACATCGTCCACGAACTGCCCGAACTGGTGTCCGACAATTTCGCCATCGACCGCGATGCGATGGGGATCACCGGCCATTCGATGGGCGGTCACGGTGCATTGACGATCGCGATGACCCATCCCGACCGCTATAAATCGGTATCGGCGTTTTCGCCCATCGCGAACCCGACGGAATCCGACTGGGGCCGTAAACAGTTCACGGCCTATCTGGGCGAGGATCGGGCCACGTGGCGCGCCCATGACGCGACGCTGCTGATGACCGAAAAGGGCTATCCCGGAGAGATGCTGATCGATCAGGGCGCAAACGACCAGTTCCTGGATCTGCTGCGGCCCGAGGCGTTGGCCCATGCCATGATGGCGCGCCGCCAACCGGGCCAGTTCCGCATGCATCCCGGCTACGACCACAGCTACTTTTTCGTCCAAAGCTTTATGGCCGACCACGTCTTCTGGCACGCCGAACGGCTGGTCTGAACCGATTGCCGAACATTCCCGGCCCGCCTGCCGTTTTCCCATAAGACTTTAGGGGCAAAGGGCAGGGGCCGTGATTGACGCAAGGGGGTGCCCGACCAACTACTTGGATATGGAGTGCCGCGGGGGGAGGAAATCCGCGGCGCTTATCCAAGGGAGCGGAGGAGCACTCGATGAAACATCTGTTGAACAGCGCGGCTGTCGCGCTGCTGATGACCGGCGCATCGGCTTACGCGAATGAAAGTGTCCTGACCGAGTCGGCCGAGGCCGGGCAGTGGGCCATCCAGACCGGGAACTATGCCAACCAGCGGTATTCGGAACTGGACCAGATCACCCGCGAGAACGTGGGTGACATGCGCGTCGCCTGGACGTTTTCGACGGGTGTGCTGCGTGGACACGAGGGCGGCCCTCTGGTCGTGGACAACGTCATGTATGTGCACACCCCGTTTCCCAACAACATCTTTGCCCTGGACCTGAACGACAACGGCAAGATCCTGTGGCGACATACGCCCCAGCAGAACCCCGAGGTCATCGCGGTCATGTGCTGCGACACGGTCTATCGCGGACCGGCCTATGCCGACGGCATGATCATCAGCCATCAGGCGGACACCACGCTGCTGGCGCTGGATGCCAAGACCGGCGAGGTGAAGTGGTCGGTCAAGACCGGCGACCCCGCCATCGGAGAGACGAACACCGCCACCGTGATGCCCGTGGGCGACAAGGTGATCGTGGGCGTGTCGGGCGGCGAATACGGCGTGCGCGGCCGGATCACGGCGTATAACCTTGCCGACGGTACCGAGGCATGGAAGGCCTACTCCACCGGTCCGGATGAAGACATGCTGGTCGATCCCGAAACCACGATGCATCTGGGCAAACCCATCGGCACCGACAGCTCGCTGAACAGCTGGGAGGGCGATCAGTGGAAGATCGGCGGCGGTTCGACCTGGGGTTGGTATTCCTATGACCCGGATCTGAACCTGATCTATTACGGCACCGGAAACCCGTCGACCTGGAACCCGTCGCAGCGTCCGGGCGACAACCGCTGGTCGATGACCATCATGGCCCGCGACGCCGATACCGGCATGGCCAAGTGGTTCTATCAAAAGACGCCCCATGACGAATGGGACTATGACGGCGTGAACGAGAACATTCTGGTCGACCAGGAGATCGACGGCCAGATGCGCAAGCTGCTGGTGAACTTTGACCGGAACGGTTTCGGCTATACGCTGGACCGCGAGACGGGCGAACTGCTGGTCGCGGAAAAGTTCGACCCGGCCGTGAACTGGGCCACCGAAGTCGACATGAACGCCGATTCGGAAACCTATGGCCGGCCGATGGTCGTGTCCGATTTCTCGACCGCCCAGAACGGCGAGGATACGAACACCACCGGCGTCTGTCCCGCGGCCCTTGGCAGCAAGGACCAGCAGCCTGCGTCCTTCTCTCCCAAGACGGGGCTGTTCTATGTGCCCACGAACCACGTCTGCATGGACTATGAGCCGTTCCGCGTCGCCTATACCGCCGGCCAGCCCTATGTCGGCGCGACCCTGTCGATGTATCCGGCCCCCGACAGCCACGGCGGTATGGGCAACTTCATCGCCTGGGACGCCGTCGCGGGCGAGATCAAGTGGTCGCTGCCGGAGCAGTTCTCTGTCTGGTCGGGCGCGTTGGCGACCGCGGGGGACATCGTCTTTTATGGCACGCTGGAAGGGTATCTGAAGGCCGTCGACGCCGAGACCGGAGAAGAGCTGTACAGCTTCAAGACCCCGTCGGGCATCATCGGCAACACGATGACCTATGAGCACGACGGCAAGCAGTATGTCGCAGTCCTGTCGGGTGTCGGCGGATGGGCCGGGATCGGCCTGGCCGCGGGCCTGACCAACCCCAATGACGGTCTGGGTGCCGTGGGCGGCTATGCCGCGCTCAGCGACTATACCGAACTGGGTGGTCAGCTGACCGTGTTCGAACTGCCGGACTGATCGCGCCACTGCGGGGCGTCTCATACTTTCGTTCCGCATATGCAGGCGTGACCTATGACGACGCCGCCCCAGCATTAGACTGGGGCGGAACCGTCTAAGGAGACAGACGACTTTGGGAGGACTTCCGACATGAAAGCCATCACCAGCCTCACGGCGCTGGTCCTGGGGGCATCCTTGGCCGGCATGGCCTGGGCGCAGACCGAAACAACGCCCCCGCAGGATGCGGGCGCCCATGTCCTGCCCAACGGTCAGGACACGACCCCCGTCGAGGAACTGGACGGCCGCTGGCGCAACGCCGACGACATCCCGACCTTCAAGGTCGAGGACGGCGTCGTCGATTTCGCGACCTTCAACGGCTTTCGCCGGTATCATGCGGAATGCCACGTCTGCCACGGCCCCGACGGCGAAGGGTCGACCTATGCCCCCGCGCTGAAGGAATCGGTGCTGCGCATGGATTACTATGACTTCATGCAGGTGGTGGCCTCGGGGCGGCAGGGGACGAACTCGGTCATGCCCGCGTTTGGCACCAACAAGAACGTCTGGTGCTATATCGACGACATCTATGTCTATCTGCTGGCGCATGGCACCGACACGATTGGCCGTGGCCGCCCGGCAGAACGGGCCGATAAGTCGGAGGACTATACCGCGCAGGAAGATTCCTGCATGTCCAGTTGACCGTCCTGCGACCCATTGCCGGTCTGGTGCTGGCGGCCGGGGTGCTGTCCGCCCCGGCTGTGGCCCAGGTGGCCGACCTGCGGTCCACCACCCAGTTCCGCGTCTGCGCGGACCCCGCCAATGCCCCGATGTCCAACCGCGACGGCAGCGGGTTTGAAAACACGCTGGCCGATTTCTTTGGCCAGCAGTTGGGCTTGCCGGTGACCTATTTCTGGTTTCCCTCTGGCATGGGGTTCGTTCAGCGCACCCTGCGGGAGGGGAATTGCGACGTGGTGATCGGCTATGCCCAGGGGGACGAGCTGGTCCAGAACACCAACCATTATTATACGTCGGTCTATGGCATCGTGACCCGCAGGGACGGGCCGCTGGCGCAGGTGGACCGGCTGACCGACCCGGCGCTGAAGGATCATGGCATTGGCGTCGTGGCGGGCACGCCGCCCGCCACGCATCTGGCCCGCGCGGGGCTGGCGCCCAACATGCGCGGTGCGGATCTGTTCGTCGACCGCCGGGTCGAGGACCCGATGGGCGATCTGCTGGAGGATGTCCGAAGTGGTGCGACCGGAGCCGCCGTGTTGTGGGGTCCGCTGGCCGGGCCGCGCGTCAAGGACGACCCTGATCTGCAATTCGTGCCCCTGCTGCATGACACGGACCCGCCGCGATTATTCTTTCGCATCACCATGGGCGTGCGCCCCGACGAACAGGAATGGAAACGCGACCTGAACAGCATGATCCGCCGCAACCAGGACGGCATCAACCGGATCCTGCACGAGGCGGGCGTCCCGCTGGTCGACGATTATGGCAAGGCGGTTCTGCCGTGATCCGGCTGCTGGTGCTGGCCCTGCTGCTGGCACCCGCGGCGTGGGCCGAAACTGTTCCTGAACCCGATACCTATCGTGGAGAGCCCTATCGTTCCGCGGTTCCCGCCACGCTGGCGGGCGCGCAGGTCGTGAACGTGGATCAGGCCATCGCCCTGCAGGGCCGGGCGGCGTTTCTGGACGTGCTGCCGCGGCCACGGGCGCGTCCCGCGGGCCTGCCCGAAGGGACAATCTGGAATGAACCCGCGCACCGCTCTATTCCCGGCGCGGAGTGGCTGTGGGACACGGGCTACCAGGCCCTGTCCCCGGCCGAAGAGGCGCGCCTGCGCGGCGGGCTGACCCGGGCCAAGGCGGGCGATCCCGACCGTCCCGTGGTGATCTTTTGCCGCGCCGATTGCTGGATGAGCTGGAACGCCGCGCGGCGGGCGGTCGAATGGGGGTTCGACCCGGTGATCTGGTTTCCCGGCGGCACGGATGCCTGGGAACAGGCGGGTCAGCCTTTGGTCACCATCGACCCTGTCGCCCCGTGAACCTGCCAAAGGCACGCGGGCCTGACGGCATGTCGATGATGCGCGTCACCGTCAGCGTCGCCGCGTCCAGCACCACAAGGGTGTCGGAATCCCAGTTCGCGACCGCCACGCCGCTGCCGTCGGGCAGGGTGGCGATGCCCTCGGGGTAATCGCCCACCGTCACAGTTGCGACGGGGGCCAGCGTTGCGGCGTCGAACACGGTGACGGTCCCGTCGTACTGATCGGTCACGAACCCCCGCCCGGCGGCAAAGGCCACGGCATAGGGGTGGCCGCCGGTTGCAACCCGGCCCGTCAGCCGCCCCGCGACCGGGTCGATGACCGACACCACGTCCCCCATCACATCCGCCGAGAACAGCCGCCCGTCATGGAACGTCACGCCAAAGGGATGCGCCCCCGCCGTCGCCACGCGATGCAGCAGGGCGCCGGTCGCGGCGTCGAATATGCTGACCTGATCCGCATCGCGATCGGCGGTCGCGACCAGGCCCATGCCGTCGATCGCCACGCCCGCGGGCGCGTCGCCGGTGGGCGCGGTCCAGACGGGCCTCAGATCAGCGTCCAGCCGCGTCAGCCGTGCGCCGTACCAGTCGGTGACGAACACGGCGCCACCGCCCGCCGCCAAACCGAACGCCCCCGCGTCCATGTCGCGATGGGCCAGCGCCTGGGCGTCTTCGTCCAGCACGTGCAGGCGACCCGTATCGGCGGCGATGACATAAACCAGCCCGGCCTGCGGGTCATAGGCGACGGGCGCCGGGGCATCGGGGATGTCGGCCTGTGCCACGATGGTGCCGGTTTCCAGATCGACCACAACCAGCGCGTCGCCGTTCTGCGCGGTCACGAACGCAAGATCCCCGGCCAGCACCGGGGACCCCGCCATCAGCATCATCAGAAAAGGGCGCAGCACCTAGTCGACGCGACCAAAGCGTTCGGCCAGCGCGTCCATACCGGCCTGATAGACGCCGTCGACAGCGGCCATGGCCGCGTCGTCGTTCAGGTCGGCCGGGGGTTCGTTGTTCGGGAAACCACGATAGAAACCGCCCTTCCACAGGACCTTGGCCTTGCCGTCCTTGTCGGTGACCTGCAGCGTCGAGGAATAGTTGGTCACCGGCAGGACGGCGGTGTCCACCGCGGTGATCATGTACTTGTACATCATCTTGTCGTCGTCGATGGCCATCAGCTGTTCGGTGATCGTGGGCGCGCCGTCGGCGTCCAGCGTCAGCACGCGGGTCGATTCGTCTGGAAGGTCGGCGGCCGCGCCCTCGGGCGTCATTGCGGTCGATGCGATCATCGGGTGCCAGCCCATGTCGTCGAACCGGCCGATCACCTCCCACACCTCGTCAGGGGTGGCGTCCAGCGTCACGGTCTTTTCGGTCTTCAGCCGCGACGGGCCATGCGCGCCCGCCATTCCGGTCAGGGCCAGCACCGCACCAAGCGCGCCGGCCAGAACTGTCGTCGTCCTCATTCCTTTCGTTCCTCCCGAAAGATCACATTTCTCAGCAGATAGCTGTAGCCGCGCCGGAACGCGTCGTCGGTGTTGCCGCGGATCTCGACCGATCCAGCGCGCAGGGTCTCTCCGGTTTCGGCATCGCGCAGGGTCAGGTTGATCGACTGGATCAGGTTGGACACCTTCTGAACCTCTCCGGCGATGGCGTAATCCGATCCCATGTCGCGGGCGATCCGGGCATCGGCACCGTTCGACCGGACCGGGTTCAGGATGTTTTCGACCGCCGCGTCCGGGGGCGCGGTCAGGGCGAAACCGCGTTCGGTCAGGTCCCGGGCGATGAAATCCTCGACCATGTCGATGCGGGCGGTCTCGTCCGCGCGGATGCCGTTGATGGCGCCTTCGGTCGAGGTGTCGATGTAATGCAGGCCGAACCACGTCGCGGTCCCCGACGGCGGTGCCGGTTGGCCAAGCGCCGCCACGGGGGCCAGAAACAGGGTCGATATCACGCCGAAACGGGTCATCCCCCGACCATGCGCCGGGGTCGGGCAGGCGTCCATTAAGACAAAAGGTGCAATCGCATCCGACTTTGGGTTGAGAGAAAAGTTCCCGGACGAAACGGGAACAATAACCGGCTTGCCGCAATCCGGATCACCCCGCACCCTGCCCGCAGGGAGAGACGAAATGTTCAAGGGAATCATGGGACTTTTGGCTGGTGTCGTGGCACTGGCCCCACCGGTCGCGGCCCAGACCCCCGACCCGGTGCAGATCCGCGCCGCCGTGATGCGGGTCGACCGTCCGGGTCTGCCGCCGATCTCTCGGCTGGACCTGATGCCCGCCGATCTGGGCTTTGCCGGCGCCCGTCTGGCGATCGAGGACAACGACACCACCGGTCGTTTCATGGGCCAGGACTTTGAGGCCGAGGAGATCGCCGCCACCCCCGAGACCGCACCGGCCCAGATGGCCCTTATGCTGGACGAAGGCATTCAATTCATCGTCCTGCTGGCCGATGACGCGACGACCCTGTCGCTGGCCGATCAGGCAGGCGACAGGGCCATGGTTTTGAACGCGATGGCGCGGGGCGACAACCTGCGCGGGGTCGATTGCCGGTTCAACACCATCCACGTCGCGCCAAGCCGCGCCATGTTGACCGACGCTATGACGCAATTTCTGATGTGGAAAAACTGGCCCCGCTGGTTCCTGATCCACGGCAGTCACCCCGAGGATCAGGCCCTGGCACAGGCCTGGCGCACCAGCGCCGCCAAATTCGGCGCCCGGATCGTCGAGGAACGCGAATACGCCGATACCGGCGGCGCGCGCCGCACCGACAGCGGCCACGTGCAGGTGCAGGCGCAGATGCCCGTCTTTACCCAACGTGCCGCCGACCATGACGTGGTCATCACGGCAGACGAGGCCGACGTTTTCGCCGCCTATCTGCCCTATCTGACCTGGGATGCGCGCCCGGTCGCGGGGTCTGCCGGGCTGGTCCCGCGCAGCTGGCACCCCGCGATGGAGGCCTGGGGCGGCACCCAGTTCCAGAACCGCTTTGAAAAGCTGGCCAACCGCCCGATCCGCGAGGAGGACTATCAGGCCTGGCTGTCGCTGCGTATCATCGGAGAGGCCGCCACCCGCACCAATTCCGGCGATCCCGCAGTGCTCAGAGAGTTCATCCTGTCCCCCGATTTCGATGTGGCGGGGTTCAAGGGCCAGGCCCTGACGGTACGCGACTGGGACCATCAGGTGCGCCAGCCGATCCTGTTGACGACCGGCGTGCTGACCACGTCGGTCAGTCCGCAGGACCAGTATCTGCATCAGACCAGCCAGCTGGACACGCTGGGCGTCGACCGCCCCGAAACCCAATGCCAATTCTGAGAGGCCGCATGCGACATCTTTCGATTGCCACCACCGGGCTTGCGCTGATGCTGGTCGCCGGACCCGCGTCGGCGAACCGTGTCTTTGTCACCAACGAACGCAGCAACGACGTCACCGTGCTAGACGGAGAGACGTTCGAGGTCATCGGCACCTATCCCGTGGGCAACCGCCCCCGCGGCATCACCATCAGCCCCGACGGGACGGAACTGTATGTCTGTGCGTCCGACGACAACCTGGTGCGCGTCTTTGACCCCGAAACGATGGACGAGATGCACACCCTGCCGTCCGGCCCCGACCCGGAGCTGTTCGTGCTGCACCCATCCGGCAACCCGCTGTTCATCGCCAACGAGGACGACAACATCGTCACCGTGGTCGACACCAAGACCCATCAGGTTCTGGCCGAGGTGCCCGTCGGTGTCGAGCCCGAGGGTATGGGCGTCAGCCCCGACGGTCGCGTGGTGATCAACACGTCGGAAACGACGAACATGGCGCATTTCATCGACACCGAGACGTTCGAGATCACCGCCAACGTGCTGGTCGACAGCCGCCCGCGTTTTGCCCAATACACGGCCGACGGGTCCAAGCTGTACGTGACGTCCGAAATCGGCGGCACGGTCAGCGTGATCGACCCGGCCTCCCAGCAGATCACCAGCAAGATCAGTTTCGACATTCCCGGCGTCCTGCCCGAGGCGATCCAGCCGGTGGGGGCGCGCGTCACCGCGGATGGCACCACGCTGTTCGTGGCGCTGGGGCCCGCGAACCGGGTCGCGGTGATCGACGCCGCCACCGACGAGGTGACCGACTATCTGTTGGTCGGCCAGCGGGTCTGGCAGCTGGCCTTCAGCCCGGACGAGAAATACCTCTACACCACCAACGGCAATTCCAACGACGTGTCGATCATCGACGTGGCCGCCAATCAGGTCGTCCGCTCTGTCCCCGTGGGGCAGCAGCCATGGGGCGTCGTCGTCGCCCCGGACTGATCCCGCATCCGCATGTCCCCAAGGAGGAGAGTTCCCATGACCACGTTGACGACACTGATGTCCGGCGCCGCGCTGGCCCTGATCCTGGCGGTGCCCGCCGTGGCACAGGACAGCCCCACCCCCGCTGACCAGGGCCCCGGCGGCGACGCTGTGGTGGGCGAGCATGCCGAACCGGGCACCCAATCGGGCGTGGCTGTCGAGCCGGACGACGATGATGATGACGATGACGACAATGGGGAGGAGGCCGAGGGGACGCATGACGCGACCGGCATGTTCGATTACGGCTTTTCCGGCCTGCTGGCCCGCCAGAACCGCAGCGATCTGGCGCCGCTGACGCTGGCATCCGGACAGCCCGTCGCCAGCGCGGAGTACACGATCAAGTCCGGCGGCTATTATCGCATCACCATCGTGGCCGATGGCAGCCAGGAGCTGGCTCTGTCGGGCGGCGATTTCTTTCGCGCGATATGGATCAACGAGATTGTCATCGGCGACACCGAGATCCGGCCGATGGGTGTGCACAGCATCGAATTCGACGCCGAGGGCACGGCGGTTCTCAGCTTTGTCGCGGTGCTGCCCGGTCGCTATACCCTGTCGGTTCCGGGGTCGTCGGGCGACAGCATGCAAGCCGTCTTTAACATCCAGTAGGGCCCGTTGACCGCCGCGTTGCAGATCGACCATGTCAGCCACAGCTTTGGTGCCGTGCAGGCGCTGGACGACGTGTCATTGACGGTGCCGCGTGGCGGGTTCACCGCCCTGTTGGGCGTGAACGGCGCGGGCAAGACCACGCTGTTTTCGCTGATCACGCGTCTTTACAACAACCGGTCGGGCACGATCCGGGTGGCGGGGCACGATCTGCGGCGCGAACCGTCGCAGGCGCTGGCCCGGCTGGGCGTGGTGTTTCAAAGCCGCGCGATGGACGCCGACCTGACGATCCGCCAGAACCTGATCTATCACGCCAGCCTGCATGGCATTCCGGGCCGGCTGGCGCGTCCGCGCATCGACCGCGTGCTGGGTCAGGTCGATCTGGCCGATAAGGCCGATGCCCGCGTCACCGCCCTGTCCGGCGGCCAGGCCCGTCGGGCAGAGATCGCGCGCGCCCTGATCCACAGCCCCGACCTGCTGCTGCTGGACGAGGCGACGGTGGGTCTGGACGTGAAATCGCGGGCCGAGGTGCTGGCCCTGACCCGCCGCCTGATCGCCCGCGATGGCGTATCGGCCCTGTGGGCCACCCATATCCTGGACGAGATCGACCCCGCCGACGATCTGGTCATCCTGCATCGCGGTCGGGTGCTGCGCCACGGACGCGCCGCTGACATCGCAGGGTCGCAGGGGCTGACGCGCGCGTTTCTGGACCTGACCGGGGTGGCGCCATGACCGCGCCGACCGACCGCCCCCGCGGCTGGCTGACCGCCTTTCTGGGCATCGCGCGGCGCGAGACGCTGCGTTTCGTCAACCAGCGTGGGCGGTTTCTGGCGGCGCTGGTGCGTCCACTGGTCTGGCTGTTCATCTTTGCCGCCGGGTTCCGCGCCGTGTTGGGTCTGTCGATCACGCCGCCTTATCAGACCTATGTGCTGTACGAGGTCTATGTGACCCCGGGTCTGGTCGCGATGATCCAGCTTTTCAACGGCATGCAATCGTCACTGTCGATGGTCTATGACCGCGAAACCGGGGCCATGCGCACGCTGTTGGTCAGCCCGTTCCCGCGCTGGTACCTGCTGGGGTCCAAGCTGATCGCAGGGGTGATCGTGTCGATCATCCAGGTCTTTACCTTTCTGGCGATCGCATGGTGGTGGGGCATCCGCCCGCCGGCCTCAGGCTATGTCACGGTGATTCCGGCGCTGATCCTGTCGGGGCTGATGCTGGGGGCGATGGGTCTGTTTCTGTCCAGCGCGATCCGCCAGCTGGAGAATTTCGCGGGCGTCATGAATTTCGTGATCTTCCCGATGTTCTTTGCGTCCTCCGCGCTGTACCCGCTGTGGCGGATGCGCGAGAGCAGCCCGCTGCTGCACGACATCTGCGCCTTCAATCCCTTTACCCACGCGGTCGAGCTGATCCGGTTCGCGCTGTACATGCAGGTGAACTGGACCGCGCTGGCGGTGGTTCTGGGATGTTTGGCGGGGTTCTTTGGCGCGGCGGTCTTCATGTATGATCCGCAAAAGGGCCTGTGGGCCCGGCGAAAAGGAGGCCCCGCATGATCCGCATTACTCTGGCCCTGGCGCTGCTGGCCGGTCCCGCATTCGGCGCATCGGGGACCGATCCCGACTGGCCCTGCATTCAGCGCAAGCAGCCGCACCTGTCGATGGGCCAGGTCTGGACCGGTCCCATCCCCGATGACCAGACGCTGGCCCTGGCCCGCGACCCGGACATCGCCCGCTTGGCCGAGCGCCTGGAACAGCGCCGCCTGCCGGTCCAAGACGCCGTGGCCGAGATCGCCGAATTCGGCGCCCAGGCCCCCGACACGCATCTGGTGGCGCTGATGCAGGCGATCTTTGATCGCATCGACAGCGACCGCAGCGCGTTGATCGCGGGCATCGCGCGCTATGGCCAGTCGCAGCTGGACCTGTCCGGACGCATCGAGGACCGCCGCGCCCGCATGGCCGCGATGGAGGCCGCCGACAGCCCCGATTTCGATGCCATCGACGCCGAGGAAAAGGCCCTGGACTGGGATCAGCGTATCTTTACCGAACGCCAGCAGGCGCTGACCTATGTCTGCGAGACGCCGGTGATCCTGGAACAGCGGGTCTTTGCGCTGGGCCGCGCCATCGCGGGCCAGCTGGACTAGGGCGCGCTGCCGCCCGACAGGCGCAGGATGTCGTCATGGCTGCGGTCCAGCCGCCCCGCCAGCCCGTCCCGCACCGCCTCATCCAGGATGGTCCGGAACAGGGCGGCATCGGGGCCGTAATCGCCCGCCTTGCGCCGCCATTTGCGCAGCAGCACCGGGACCAGCGGCCAGAACCACGGCCCCGCCGCGACCCGATACGCCATCAGCGCATTGCGATACATGTAGAACACCTTCCACATCGGGCGCAGCACGACCCCGCCCTGCGCCTGCACGGCGGTGGTGTCGTGTTCGAACCGGACCTGCGGCGAAAAGCCGATGCGCAGCCCCGCGCGGCGCATGCGCAGCGTGTACAACTGGTCGTCGCCATAGATGAACAGCCGCGGGTCGGGTAGCCCGGCCTGTCGCAGGGCCGCGCGGGACAGGAACAGCCCGACAAAGCTGCTCATGTCCACGGCCACGACCGGTGCGTCGGCGTGATAATCGTCATCGCCCAGATGGAACCCCGCGCGGCCGCGCCCCAGGGGCATCCGCGCCAAGGTCCGCAGGAACGCGCCCGGATGCCAGAAAGGGTTGCGATAGGGGCGGTTCATCTCGCAGATGCAGCCGTCGGGATGATGCACCGCCGCGCCGATCGCGTCCCACCCCGACAGATCCATCGCCCGGAACGCGTCGATGGCGCCCGTCGCAGGGCGGCCGTCGTCGTCCATGACCACGGTCCAGTCAGCATCCGCCTCGTCCCGCGCCAGTTGTATGCCGACCGAAAACCCGCCCGCCCCGCCCTGGTTCGTGGCGTTGCGATGCACCCGCAGGCGCGGGTCGTCCAGCGTGGCAAGCCAGGCCGCCGTCCCGTCGGTCGAGGCATTGTCGACGACGATCACGTGGTCCACAGGCTGATCCAGCAGACGCGCGACCGTGACGGTCAGCTTGTCCAGGCGGTCATGCGTCACAACCACGGCGGCGATCGAGGGTCGGGTATGGGCCATGGCTACCGATCATGTCATCTGCCGGCAGGCTGCGGCCGGGTCGGATCGCGCGATACCACAAAGCGACTTTGCGCAGCAACCACCGCCATCCCGGTGCTTTCCATGCCGGACGGGGCTGACAAGACGCACCGATGCCCCTAGACATCGTGCAGGACAACCATCCGAGGCACGTATGCAGATCGAGACAACCCCTCTGCCCGGAGTGCTGCTGCTGACGCCGGCGCGTCACGGCGATGCGCGCGGCTTCTTCTCCGAAAGCTGGAACCGCAGGACGCTGGCCGATGCCGGGGTCGTGCTGCCGGAATTCGTGCAGGACAACCATTCGATGTCTGCACAGACCGGCACGGTCCGGGGCCTGCACTATCAGTCGCCCCCTTTTGCGCAGGGCAAGCTGGTGCGCTGCGGGCGGGGCCGGCTGTTCGACGTGGCGGTGGACGTGCGTGTGGGCAGCCCGACCTATGGCCAGTGGTTCGGGGCCGAGCTGAGCTTTGAGAACGGTCGCCAGCTGTGGATACCGGCGGGGTTCCTGCACGGCTTTGTCACGCGCGAACCTGATACAGAGATCGTGTACAAGTGCACGGCCCATTACGACCGCGCATCGGACGGGGCGGTCGCGTGGGACAGCGTCGGCATCGACTGGGACGTGACCGACCCGCTGTTGTCGGACAAGGACCGCGATGCGCAACGGCTGGCCGACCTGAAATCGCCCTTTGTCTTTGAGGAGCAGGCATGAATATCCTGATCACCGGCGGTGCCGGCTTCATCGGCTCTGCCGTCGTCCGTCTGGCCATTGCGCGCGGCCATCACGTCGTGAACCTGGACGCGCTGACCTATGCCGCGAACCTGGAAAACGTGGCCGATGCCGCGCAGTCCGACCGCTATGCGTTCGAGCAGGCCGACATCCGCGACCGCGCCACGCTGGACCGCATTCTGGCGCAGCACCGCCCCGACGCGATCATGCACCTGGCCGCGGAAAGCCACGTGGACCGGTCCATCGACGGCCCCGCGGCCTTTGTCGAGACAAACGTGATCGGCACGTTCAACATGCTGGAGGCCGCCCGCGCCTATTGGATCGCCCAGGGCAAACCCGACAGCTTCCGCTTTCACCACATCTCGACCGACGAGGTGTTCGGATCGCTGGGCGAGACGGGGCAGTTCACGGAAACCACCCCCTATGACCCCCGCAGCCCCTATTCGGCCAGCAAGGCGGGGTCCGATCATCTGGTGCGTGCCTGGGCCGAGACCTATGGCCTGCCGGTCGTGCTGACGAACTGTTCCAACAATTACGGCCCCTATCATTTCCCCGAGAAACTGGTGCCGGTGGTGATCCTCAAGGCGCTGTCGGGCCAGCCGATCCCGGTCTATGGCGACGGCGGCAACGTCCGCGACTGGCTGTACGTCGAAGATCACGCCGACGCGCTGCTGCTGGTCCTGGAAAAGGGCCGCGTGAACCGCAGCTATAACATCGGCGGAGAGAACGAGGCCACGAACATCGATCTGGTCCGCACGATCTGCGCCCACATGGACGACCTGCACCCCGCAGGCGCGCCGCATGCCGACCTGATCACCTTTGTGACCGACCGTCCGGGCCACGACCGCCGCTATGCGATCGACCCGACCCGCATCCGTGACGAACTGGGCTGGCGCCCGTCCATGACGGTCGAGGAGGGGCTGCGCCGCACCGTCGAATGGTACCTTGCCAATCGCGACTGGTGGCAGCCGCTGCTGGACCGCGACGGTGTGGGCAAACGACTGGGGGCCGCGTGATGCAGGGATTGCTGGTCTTTGGCCGCACGGGCCAGGTCGCGCAGGAGTTGGCTGCCTTGGCCCCAAAGGCGATCTGTCTGGGCCGTGACCGGGCCGACCTGACCGACCCCGCTGCCTGCGCTGCAGCCATCCGCGAGGCACGTCCCCGCGCGGTCATCAACGCGGCTGCCTATACCGCCGTGGACCGGGCCGAGACGGACGCCGACACCGCGCGTCTTGTCAATGCCGATGCGCCGGCGGCGATGGCGCGGGCCTGCGCGGATCTGGGCATCCCGTTCCTGCACATCTCGACCGACTACGTCTTTGACGGATCGGGCGATCAGTCGCGGGCCGAGGATGCACCGACCGCGCCCCTGGGCGTCTATGGCGCGACCAAGCTGGCCGGAGAGCAGGGCGTGGCTGCCGCGGGCGGACGGTGGGCCGTCATGCGCACGTCATGGGTGTTTTCCGCCCATGGCGCGAACTTCGTCAAGACGATGCTGCGCCTTGGCGCGGATCGCGACCGGCTGACGGTGGTGGCCGACCAGATCGGCGGACCGACCCCCGCCGCCGACATCGCCGCCGCGGCGCTGCGGATGATCCGCGTGATGCGCGACCGGCCCGACACCACGGGCGGGATCTATCACTTTGCGGGCGCTCCTGATGCGTCCTGGGCCGATTTCGCGCGCGAGATCATGGCGCAGGCGGGCCTTGTCGTGCAGGTCGCCGACATTCCGTCATCCGACTATCCGACGCCTGCTGCACGGCCGCTGAATTCGCGGCTGGATTGCGGGCGCATCGCGCGTGATTTCGGCATTGCGCGCCCCGACTGGCGGGCCGGTCTGGCGCGCGTTCTGGACCAATTGAAGGACAAGGCATGACACAGCGCAAGGGCATCATTCTGGCCGGTGGATCGGGCACCCGGCTGTACCCGATCACCATGGGCGTGTCCAAGCAGCTGCTGCCGCTGTACGACAAGCCGATGATCTTTTATCCGATCAGCGTGCTGATGCTGGCCGGCATCCGCGAAATCGCGATCATCACCACCCCCGAGGATCAGGATCAGTTCCGCCGCCTGCTGGACGACGGCAGCCAGTGGGGGATCAGCTTCACCTATATCATCCAGCCCAGCCCCGACGGCCTGGCGCAGGCCTATATCCTGGCCGAGGATTTCTTGGCGGGCAGCCCGTCCGCGATGGTGCTGGGCGACAACATCTTTTTCGGGCACGGCCTGCCGGAACTCTTGGCATCGGCGGATGCGCGCGACAGTGGCGGCACGGTCTTTGGTTATCGCGTGTCGGACCCGGAACGCTATGGCGTGGTCGATTTCGACGACCAGATGCGCGCCCGCGCCATCGTTGAAAAGCCATCCGTGCCGCCGTCGGACTATGCCGTGACGGGGCTCTATTTCCTGGATGGTACTGCGCCCGAACGGGCCCGCGCCGTCAAGCCGTCCGACCGCGGAGAGCTGGAGATCACGACCCTGCTGGAAAGCTATCTGCATGACGGGGCGCTGACCGTCGAACGCATGGGCCGGGGTTTTGCGTGGCTGGATACAGGGACCCATGCCAGTCTGCTGGATGCCGGAAATTTCGTGCGTACGCTGGAAAACCGCCAAGGCCTGCAGACCGGCTGCCCTGAGGAAATCGCCTTCGAGGCCGGCTGGATCTCGCCTGAACAGCTGCGGGCCCGTGCGGCAAAGTTTGCCAAGAACGATTACGGAGCATATCTGCTGCGGCTGATCAGCTGACCCTTGTTCCAGACAGACGGATTGACCACACCCATGTCCGACCTTGCATCGCAAACGCCCGTGGACCCTGCGCTGCTGGCCCACCTCGCCGCCAGTATTGCCGAGGCCCGCGCGATCTACGAGCTGCTGTTTCCCACGCAGCAGCTGTTCTATGTCCTGTCTCAGGGCGACAACCCGATCTGGGCTAAACCCGAGGTGATCGAGGGCCCCCACAATCCGCGGCCCCAGGATCTGGGCGCGGACTATCTGGGCACGCTGACCCGCCCCGGCACCTATGAGGGCGCGCCGCAGGTTACCATCTATCTGGCCATCCCCCGCCAACCCCTGCCAGGAGAGATCAAGCAGACCGATGCGCCGTGGCGGCCCATGCGCGGCCTGGACGCGCTGTTCCGGGCCAGCCCGCTGTGGTACGAACAGGTCCGGTATGGGGCAGAAATGGCGCGCAAGCGGCGGGCGGACCGACGTTCGGACCAGACCGCCATGCCTTTGGGCGATGGTTCCGCATTGGTTTCCGCGCCCGTGGCGCCCGACAGCGACAAGCGTCCCGCAATTCTGATCGGCATGCACTGGCTGGAGATGGGCGGCGCGGAAAAGCTGGGTTTTGACACAATACGCTGGGCGCTGGCGGCAGGGCTGCGGGTGTTCGTAGCCGCATCGGTCCCATCGATTCAACGGCTGGCGGACAGGCTGCCCGACCACCCGGACGTGACCTTCATCCGGCTGGACCGCTATCTGCCGCATCACATGTGGCCACGCTATGTCCAGCGGCTGGCAATGGCGGAAAACATCCGCGCGGTGCACATCCACCATTGCACGCCGCTCTATGAAAGCCTGACCATGCTGCGCATGCACCTGCCGTGGGTGCAGACGATCGACAGCACGCATATCGTCGAATATGCCAATGGTGGCTACCCGCGGATCTCCGGGGTCTGGTCCAACTATCTGGACATGCAGCACGTCATCAGCGGAGAGTTGGTGCGCTATTTCCGCGACAGGTTCCACGCCCCTGCGGGCAAGGTGGTCCTGGGCCGCATGCTGGACCGCAAGGACGCGGATGCGCTGCCGCCGCTGCGCCTGCAGGCGGGACAGAAGACGCTGCATGTCTGCTTCGTCGGGCGGCTGTTCTATCAGAAACGTCCCGTGGTCGTGGTCGAGGCATTGCGCGCGCTGGATGCCTGGGCCACGCGGAACGGCGTCACCATGACTGCGACGATGGTCGGCGAAGGGCCCTTTGACGGCGCGCTGGCGCGCCTGCTGCGCAAGCACGGGCTGTCGTCCAAGGTCACCCTGCTGCCGGGCAATACCGACATCCCGGCGCTGCTCGAACGGTCCGACATCCTGCTGCTGCCGTCCAACAACGAGGGTCTGGCGCTGGTCTGCTACGAGGCCGTGGCCCATGGATGCATCCCCATCTCGACCCGCGTGGGGTCCCAGGACGAGGTGCTGCCCGACGGGTTGCTGGTGCCGCTGGCGCCGCGTGCGGCGGTGGCTGGCACCGTGGCCGCAGTCGATGCGATGTGGCGCGATGCGGGCACGCTGGCGAGGCACAAGGAGGCCCTGCAGGCCGCCTGGACCCGCCTGACCGCCGATCCCACCGCCGAGGAGGTTCTGATGCCCGTCTATCGTCGCCTGGCGCAGGGGGACAAGGCATGAGCATTCTGAACAAGACGGCGGCGGTCATCGTCACCTTCAACCGGTCGGGCAAGCTGATGGCGGTTCTGGATGCGCTGGCGGCGCAGACGATGCGCCCCGACATCGTGCTGGTCGTGGACAATGCCTCGACCGACGACACCGCGGCACTGGTCCAGGCACGGGCCGAGGCCGACCCGACCATCCGTCACCTGCGCCTGCCGGCCAATATCGGCGGGGCAGGGGGGTTCCATGCCGGGATGAAGGCCGCCTATCAGATGGGCGCCCAGTATTTCTGGGTGTCCGACGACGACGCCTATCCCCGGCCCGACGCCATTCAGGCCCTGCACGGCGCCCTGACCGGGTTTCAGGCCGATAACGGTTGGCGGCCCAGCTTTGCCTGCTCTCGGGTCGAGTGGATCGACGGGTCGCTATGCGAAATGAACTGTCCGCGCACGGTCTGGGACTGGGCGCGCTTTGTGCGGCCGGGCAGCGCCTGGGCGCTGGTGGACAGCGCATCGTTCGTGTCGGTGATGATCCCGCGATGGGCGGTCAGCGAGCACGGCCTGCCGATTGCGGATTATTTCATCTGGTTCGACGACGCCGAATACACCCGCCGCATCGCGCGCAGCTATCCCGGCATCTTTGTGCCCGAAAGCGTCGTCGTCCACGACACCCCGGACAACCGGGGCGTCAATTTCGGCCTGGTCGACGACAAGAGCCTGTGGAAGTTCAAGTACGGCGCCCGCAACGAGACCTCATGGCGCCAGCGCGAAATGGGTCTTATGGGCGTGCTGGCCTATGCCTACGGCGTCCGCGGCCAGATGCGCCGCGGCGACGTGCCACCCTCCCTGCGCCGCCAGATCTATGGCGCGATCATCAAGGGCCTTGGCTTTCGCCCGGCCATTGAACGCGTTTGACTAGATGCACACCAGAGAACACGAAAACATCATGAACAAACGCAGAACCCTGTTCCTTCATATTGGCGTCCACCGGACAGCAACGACGGCCATTCAGGCGACGATGTTCAAGAATTGGACGCGGCTGCGAGACGAGGGCTATCTGTATCCATTAGGAGTAGAGAGACATATAGGCACGTTTAATAATATCTTTTTTGGCAACACTACCGCCAAGGATGTCTCGAAGACTTTGCTAGCTCGAGCGGAGTCGCATCCGGTTCCTATCCACACGCTGATCATGAGCGATGAAGACGTTAGCATGCGTCGGGACATTAGCGCTCTGCGCGATTTCGCGGACGATTTCGACGTTAAGGTGATCTTTGCGATGCGCCGGCAGGACCTGTGGCTGGAAAGCTGGTGGGCACAGAACGTGAAGGGGCAATGGGATCGTCGCTACTGTCATATGTCTTGGCCAGACTTCATGCAGAACAGGGGCGACTTTCATTGGATCGATTACGATCGATATATCCGTCATATCGAGGACGTATTCGGTGAGGGAAGTGTCCAACCCTACGTCTTTGAACGCCAGCAGATGCCGGACGGACCGATTGTAGCCTTTTGCCAGCAGTTTGGCTTTCCTGATGGTGCCAGTCTGGACAGGGCGGGCGGCGAGAACATCAGCCTGACGCCCGAGGTTTCCGAATTCGTACGTCATTTGCCGCTGATCGACGCCCCCATGGATCTGCGCCTACGTCTGATTGCAATGGCTGAGGGCGTGGACCGCAAGATCCGCGCCGAGAATCCGGTGACTCTTATGATTTCGCACGACCAGCGCCTTGAGATTATCCGGGAGTTCGCGCCTGGAAACAGCCGAGTGGCGCATCGGTTCTTCGGACGCAGTGATCTGTTTCTGGAACCGCTGCCGCAGCCGTCGCAGCCTGTGGTGACGCCGGAACTGCCGCGCTATTCTGGTCCATTAGTTAATCGCCTTGTCGCACCTTTTTTTGCAGAAATAATCCGTGGATTCTCGAAAGGCTAAGCGTTAGCTTTTCAAGCGGGCTATCAGGACCTTGCGCGCAACCATCATCGTATTGAAAGCCTCGTCTGGACGACCTAGGCGTGACAAGGCTAGCGATTTTAATTCGCGAAAGTCAGCCTCTGGAAAGCGTTTAATGGCCTTTTCGCAGATTTTCAGTGCAAAATTTGGTTTGTCACGGATCATAGCCTCGCGAACCATCATCCTATGATATCTTAGCGTCTGTTTGCGCAAACGGATTGTACGCAGAAACTCGATGCGATCAAACGTACCTGCTATGCAGTCGCGGGTAACCTGTTTTAGAATGCCGGTAGCTATCAGCATCGGTTGGACCCCATGTCCGCCCGCAGGAATTGGTATAATTGTTATTTTACTGGTAGTTGCCATCAGTCGAGTATGGCGTCTATCTCCACGATCCAGTGGATCTGAAAAGATGTAAACTGATCCGGCTTGTTGTATCCCGTTAGCTGCATGACTATACTTTTGCGTCCAATCGCAAGCCTGACCGTCACGGAATCGACATTCCCAAGGTACGATTTTCGTATCGAGCGTCGCTTGTGGACTAAAGGCAATTACCGTGCAGCCAGGGGCCATTGCAGCAAATGTAGATGCGCCAAATCCACCCATCGACCCACCGGTCATCACCACTTTTGAGAAATGACCGAAGAAGCCATCGTCGCGAAGCTGCTCTAAAGCTGCGATTAACTTTGCGTCTCGGAACCAGAGGGCCCTTTGCGCAATAACACCTAGAAGGGAATGCCCTTCGCCTAAATAGAACTTTTCGCCCCAAGCCTCCCGGGTCAAATAAGGACCTTCGTCAGGTCGGCCTGCATGATCAAAGCTGATGATAAGAGTATCCCCGCCTGGCTGATAGCGCAGGCGGTGTAGGCCAATATTGGTGTCGAAAGGGGAGTGCGCCTTATGGGAGTGTTGTGCTGTGGGCGCCGCCCTCAAGGTTTGGCGTAGCATATCATACCGGCGACTGGACAAAGGCGGACAAGGTGTTGCCGCGCGAGGTGAATGCCAAAGCAGTCTCCAGCGCCTCGCGAATCGTCACGTCCATGTCCAGATAGCGATAGGTGCCAAGGCGGCCGACAAAGGTCACGCCGGGGGTGGCGTGGGCCAGGTCGACATACTGCTCCAGCAAGGATTTCTCCTTGACCAGACGGATTGGGTAATAGGGCGTGTCGCCGGGTTCCGCCTGGCGTGAGAATTCGCGATAGCAGACCGATCCCTGATGGCTTTCCCACGGGCTGAAATGCTTGTGTTCGGTGATGCGGGTATAGGGCACGTCGCGGTCGCCATAGTTCATCACCGCGCAACCCTGATAGTCGCCATCATGGCTGAAGCGTTCAAAATCCAGCGTGCGATAGCCCAGGCGGCCCAGGCGATAGTCGAAATACCCGTCCAGCGGCCCCGACCAAAAGACGTGATCGGCATCCGCTGCCATGTCTGGGCTATATTCGGTGCCCAGATCGACCGTGATACGCGGGTGATCCAGAATGGCCGCGACCATCGCGGTATATCCGTCCTGCGGCATCCCTTGGAAGCGATGGAAGAAATAGTTGTCGTCATAGTTGAACCGCACCGGCAGCCGCTTGAGGATCGATGCCGGCAGCTCGGTCGGTGAACACCCCCACTGCTTTTCGGTATAGCCCTTGAAAAACGCCTCGTAGAGTTCGGGCCCCACGAACCGCAGGGCCTGCTCCTCAAAGCTTTGCGGATCGGTGATGGTCGTGTCGGCCTTTGATTCGATAAAGGCGCGGGCCTCCTCGGGGTGCAGGGTGGTGCCAAAGAACTGGTTGATTGTCAGCAGGTTCACCGGCAGCGAATAGACCCGCCCCTGTGCGGTCGTCTTGACCCTATTCTGGAACGGCATGAAGCGCGTGAAACGATTGACGTAATCCCACACGCCCTCATCGTCGGTGTGAAAGATGTGGGGACCATAGACATGCATCATGACGCCGGTATCGGCATCGCGTTCCGTATGGCAGTTGCCGGCGATGTGGGGACGCGCGTCGATGATGCGGCAGTCATGTCCGGCCTCGGCCAGTTCCCGCCCGATCACGGCTCCGGACAGTCCCGCGCCTACCAGAAGTATCTTCATCGTCCCCTCCCATTCTGTCCACTGTCTGGCAACCACACTGCCGTACCTCGCTATAGCGATGCTTGGCGCCCAGTCCAACAGGGCAGTCTGATTGCAATGCATCCGCGGATATTGGCCATGTCTGGTTTGCAACCATTTGGGATGAATCGCACGTCGATGAAATGGATCAGGCTGAATGATGGGGTTTCCGACCCGATTCATGCCGATCACCGCCTTGTACGGCGGGCACGACCGTTCCTGCGTCAGCAGGCGATCAAAGCCGCAGTGATCAGTGCCTAAACATATCCCGGACCTGCCCACGCCCACCGCCTGCAACACGGATGCCTGCGCGTTTATCGCCCACATCGGATTCTGGAAACATTGGATAATCTGTCAGCTGCCGGTGAGGTCCATCCTCTGATACAGACCGACACTCAGCTGGGGGTCTGCTGATGATGGTACGCTGGCCAATTATTGACGTGGCATGTCGTCCAGTCGCCGACGTTCAGGGTTTTGATCACGGGTATGAATGCCCGGCCCAGTGCCCACGAGGTCGAAGGAAAGGAGGAAACAGCTCTGATCCAAGCGTTGGAAATCGCCCCGGGGCTGATCCGGCGCTGACCGACCTGCTGCGCAATCGGCACGAGGGTGGCGCCGACCCGATTATGGCGGCGTGTCCGGCGGGCCTTCTGCGTGACGGGCTCTGACGGAGTAGTGCGCCATTCAGATCACACCGGACCCGCTGCGCGAGATGACCCATCTCCGCGCTTTGGCCCGTGACCGGATCGATGCCGCAATCATGTCCTTCGCCGATGGCGCACCGTTCGTTTATCCGTCGGTCGCGCAGGGATTCCCGTTCGCGGTCAGTCTGGCGGACTATCCCGGCCCACTGCGCGGCGCGGTGGAAATCGCACTGCGTCACGGCATTTGTTGATTGACAGAGCTGATCAGTGACAAAGCGCCATTGGGCTGGGTTCAAGGCGCGGGCGACCCCGGGAGTCCGCCGCGCGGCACTGACCACGGGCGATCTGGCCAAAGAGGTGGCACATCCACCCCACTGTGATCACGGGCCGGAATGAGGGCCGCGACCGTTGACGGAAAGAAGCTGCCCGAGCGGACGATTTCCGATGAGGAGGTGCAAGGCTGCATGCCAAGATCGACCATCGGGCTGTGGAACACAAATTTTCCGCGTACCATTCCGTGGTTTGTCCATCACCCGCCCCAATCGAGTCCGGTGCGGCGGTGCCAGTGACAAGTGCATGCGCCGGGGTGTCTCTACCTGGTGGCCACCAAGGGTTGGCACGGCCGCAAGGTGCTCAGATGGCGACGGTCGAACGCCACGGACCCGCTGGCCAAAGACGGGCCGCCCGAGATCTGTGATACTAATCAGGCGGACAGGAAACCCGTGTCAGACCCTGGAGAACTGGCGAACTGGCCGCAAAACACAGACGATCCCTGCATAACCCGGACTGTTCGGGCGGACCGCCCGCATCGTGACCAGGGCCCATCCCGATCTGCTGCGAACGGGCACGGACCCTGCGCGAACACCAAGTTTGACCTTTATCGGTACAATCTGCGCGCTGATGATGGCATCGTTAGGGTCCGCGACGGCCCATTTGCGGAACGGCTGATCCAGTCTTTCGATGCGATGCTTTTGTCGGTTCACAGGGCGGGCTTGCCCCAGCCATTTTCCATGCGGTCCAGCGCGTGCCGGTCGCAGGGTCTGACCGGGCAACAGGCCAAAGCGACGCGCGGTATCGCCTGACTGTGGCTTTCGCTGCGATCGCCCGGACCCAGCCAATTGCCGATGCGTCGAGGTCAGGCGTTCGGACGGTGGTGGTGCTGCCGATCGGCCGACGATCTGACGCGGGCAGAACTGGTGCGCGATCAGCCATGCGCCTGGGGGCGAGCTTTGGTCCAGGACATTTCGGCGCGTGATGGTGCCATGGCGGGCAGTGTCGTGCATCGCGGGCGGGCTGCGCCCCTAGGCCCGCTGCCAAGGGCGCAGTTCGGCCTCCATCCAGGTGCCATGGGCGGCGTTTGGAAAGACGATCCAGTCCTGACCAAAGCGGTCGGCATGGTCGTCTGTCAGGCGGTGCTGATCCTCCAGCGCGGCGCCTGCAAAGGCACCGTGGAAATCGTGCAACGTGTCGCCCAGTTGCAGGACGATCCGGTGGGCGCGCTCGACCTGTTCGCGGCGCTTGGCCTTGGGCGGGCCGAACAGCAGCACCTGTTCGGCGCAGACCTGCGGCAGGCCGAGACGCGACAGGGTCGCGATGGTGGCCAGCTTGTTCTCCTCGAACCGGTCCGAGACGTAGAAGATCGTGACGCCAAGGCTGTCGGCCAGCGCAAAGAACTCGGCGGCGCCGGGGATCAGGTGGGGGTTGCCCTCACGCTCCCACAGCAGCCAGGTGTCCAGGTTCTGGAACATCCCCTCGTTGTGCATGGCGGCGGCCATGACGGCGCTGTTGTCCAGGATCGTCTCGTCGATGTCGCTGAGAATCGCCAGCCCGGCGCCGCCCCCGGCCTGATCGACGGCGGCGCGCAGGCGCAGCGTCGCCAGCGCATAGCATTGCCGCTGCAGGGCGCGGACCTCGGCCGAGGCCTGCTGATAACGGACGGCGATGGCGTGGTCGTGAGGCGTGCGGGTGGGGTGCATGATCTGTCCTTTGGTCGCGCGCAGCATAGCTAGGCCGCGTGCGCCGCCGGGTCAAATGCGTGTCATGTCAGGGCAGCGATTGGCCGCCGCATCACAGTGCGGGGGCGGGGATGCGGTACGGCGCCTCGCGGACGGGCAGGTGGATCAGGGCGCTGAACGCCCCGATGCCCACGCCGATCCACCAGACCATCAGATAATCACCCGACGCGTCATACAGCTTGCCGCCCAGCCACACCCCCATGAACGATCCGACCTGATGGGACAGGAACACGAACCCATAGATCGTGCCCATATAGCGCAGCCCATAGATATAGGCGACCAGACCTGAGGTCAGCGGCACCGTGGCCAGCCACAACCCCCCCATGACCAGAGAGAACGCGACCACCGTGCCGGGGGTCATCGGCGCCAGGATGAACGCCGCGGCGGCGATGGTGCGCAGGGTATAGATGCCCGCCAGCAGGTATTTTCTGGTATAGCGCTTGCCCAGATACCCCGCCAGGATCGCCCCGCCGATATTGGCCAGCCCGATCAGCGATATGGCGATCGCCCCAAGCGCCGATGTCGTGGTGATGCCCAAACCCGCCAGCATGCCGGCTGGGTCGATGGGGCCGCACATCTCTGTGATCATGGCGGGAAAATGCGCGGTGATGAAGCCCAGCTGATAGCCGCAGGAAAAGAACCCCGCAAAGATCATCATGAAGGACGGGTCGCGGAACGCGCGTTTCAGCACCGTGCCCATGCTGTCCTCCAGCTGCGACGGGGTTGCGGGCCTGCCGTCGCCCAGCATCGGCAGAAACAGCATCGTGGCCAGCACGATGACCCCAAATATGACAAAGACCGATTGCCAAGGATAGAACGCCAGCAACCCTTCGGCCAGCGGCGCGCCAAAGACCTGCCCCGCTGATCCGGCGGCAGTGGCGATGCCCAGGGCCAGGCTGCGGTTGTCGTCGCTGGCGGCGCGGCCGACGACGGCCAAGATCACCCCGAACCCGGTGCCGGCGATGCCGAAACCCACGATGATCTCCAGCAGCTGGATGCTAGCCGGGGTCGTTGCGAATGCAGTCAGGATCAGGCCGGTGCTGTACAGGATCGCGCCGACGATGATTGCCCACCGGTCGCCCCACCGTTCCGCCATTGCGCCAAAGATCGGCTGGCCGATGCCCCACGCCAGGTTCTGGATCGCGATAGCCAGCGAAAATTCCGCCCGCGGCCAGCCGAAATCCTGGGCGATGGGGATCTGAAACACGCCAAAACTGGCGCGCAGCGCAAAGTTGATCAGCAGGATCAGCGATCCACCGATCAGCACGGGTGTCAGGATGCGGGAATGGGGCATGGCTGCGGCCTTGGATAGGGTCGGCCGCAGCGTTGCCCCCGGCATAAGGGCACGTCAATCACGCAATTGTCAGGATGCAATCGCCTCGGTCAGCGGCGCCCTATCTCGGACTGGATAGAGAACCGCGATGACGGGATAGAGGCGCCTTTGGACATCTCTCCCAGGATCACGGTGGTCTTTTGGCCCGTGTCATCGGTCACGACCCACTGGCGCAGTTCGGTGGGGGCGGTGAACACCATCTGAATGGTGCCGTTCTGGGGCCGCTGCGGGTCCTGTGCGGTCACGATGGTGCCGTTGTTCTGTTCGCTGTGGCCGGTGACCATGCCCTGGCGGCCAAGGTTCACGTTGGCGTCCAGAATGATCGACAGCGGCGTCTGCGACAGCGGATATTGCTGCGGCCCGCCGTTCGATTTGCCGTCAAAGATCGCCACGTTGCCGCCCGATGCCAGCACCAGCGTCGGGTCGTTGTCGTATTCGAACCGCACCCGGCCGGGGCGCTGGATATAGACCGTTCCGGTGGACACGGTGCCGTCCGGGTTGATCTGCGTGAACTCTGACGTGACCGTGGTCAGGCTGTTCAGATAGCGCGAGATCTCGGACAGGGAGATGCGTTCGGCCAGGGCCGGAAAGGCCATGGCGACAAGAAGGGCGGGCGCAAGGGCGAGGGTGCGTATGTTCATGGTTCCGATCATATCCTTTCGCGGTTGCGATGCACATCACGTCTGGCGGATGAACGCGGTGCCAACCATCGCGCGTCCGTGACGGTTCCGCATCATTTGTTTCACCTATGACGACTTGCGAAGAACGCATGGGGAACATATCTTTTGCCCATGGCACAGCGCACCTTGCAAGACAAATTGGCGATCCTGTCGGACGCGGCGAAATACGACGCATCCTGTGCGTCCAGCGGGACGACGCGGCGCGATTCGCGGTCCGGGGGCATCGGCTCTGCCGGGGGCACGGGGATCTGTCACGCCTATACGCCGGACGGGCGCTGCATCAGCCTGCTCAAGATCCTGATGACGAATTTCTGCATCTATGATTGCGCCTATTGCATCAACCGCGTCAGCAGCAATGTCGAACGCGCCCGGTTTTCCCCCGAGGAGGTTGTCCGGCTGACGCTGGAGTTCTATCGCCGCAACATGATCGAGGGGCTGTTCCTGTCGTCGGGCATCATCCGCAGCCCGGACCAGACGATGGGTGACATGGTCCGCATCGCGCGGATGTTGCGGATCGAACATGGGTTCAAGGGGTACATCCACCTGAAAACCATCCCCGACGCGTCGCCCGATCTGGTGGCACAAGCCGGGCTGTTTGCGGACCGTCTGTCGGTGAATGTCGAACTGCCCCAGGATGCCAGCCTGCGCCATCTGGCCCCCGAAAAGCGCCCCGAGACGATCCGCGCCACGATGGCCGACGTGCGCCTCGGCCGAGAGGCCGCCAAGGACCGCAGCCATACGGGCAAGCGCCCGCCGCGTTTCGCCCCCGCCGGACAGTCCACGCAGATGATTGTCGGCGCGGATCAGGCAACCGACGTGGACATCCTGAACACCTCGGCCAATCTGTATTCCGGGTATCAGCTGAAACGGGTGTATTACTCGGCGTTCAGCCCGATCCCTGACGCGTCGGCCATGCTGCCGCTGGTCAAGCCGCCGCTGATGCGCGAACACCGCCTGTATCAGGCCGACTGGCTGATGCGTTTCTATGGATTCGACGCGACAGAGATCGGGTCGGCGCATCCGTCGGGCAACCTGGATCTGGATATCGACCCCAAGCTGGCTTGGGCATTGGCCAACCGTGCGCAGTTTCCGGTCGATGTGGGGCGCGCGACGCGCGAGATGCTGTTGCGGGTGCCGGGGTTCGGGACCAAGACCGTTGCCCGCATCCTGACCGCGCGGCGCAGCGGCGTGCTGCGATACGCGGACCTGCTGCGCATGGGCGCGATCATGTCCAAGGCCCAGCCCTTTGTCACGTTGCCCGACTGGACGCCCGGTGCATTGATCGACAGCGCGGGCCTGCGCGCCCGGTTCGCGCCGCCGCCTGAACAGCTGTCCCTTTTCTGATGATCCGGGTCACGCTGCCGCGGTTCGGACGTTTTGACGCCTGGCGTCAGGCCGCCCGCGATCTGGCCAGCGCGCGCGTCCCGACCGAGGACGTGACCTGGGCCGACCCCGACACGCCCCCCGACCTGTTCGGCGCCGATCCGGCCCCACCGCCTGGCGACCATTCGGTGATCGCCACGCAGGAGTTTCTGCAACTGGCACGCCAGTTCGCCAGCCATTCCGACCCGGAACGCTGGCCGCTGCTGTATGGAGCGCTTATGCGGGCGCAGGGTGACCGGCGGTTTCTGTCGAACCCTGCCGACCCGATGCTGGACCGCCTGTCGCGCATGGCGAAATCCGTGCGCCGCGACATCCACAAGATGCATGCCTTTGTCCGGTTTCACGAATTGCCCTCGGACGGGCCGCGCCGCGCGTTCGGCGCGTGGTTCGAACCCGAACACCCGATTCTGGAGGCCGGAACGCCGTTCTTTGCCAAACGCTTTGCCGACATGGACTGGCTGATCGCCACGCCCGAAGGCACGGCCCGGTTCGACGGCAACGCCATCACCTATGACGACCCGACCCCGCGCCCCGATCTGCCCGACGATGCCAGCCACGACCTGTGGCAGACCTATTTCGCCAATATCTTTAACCCGGCGCGCATCAAGACCAACGCGATGCGGTCGGAAATGCCCAAGAAATACTGGAAGAACCTGCCGGAAACCCGGCTGATCCCCGACATGCTGGCCGATGCGCCCCGGCGGGTGCAGGCCATGCGCGATGCGGGCGCGTCCGATGCCCCGGCCTTTGCGCCAAAGATCACTGCCCGCCTGCGCCAGCAGCCCGATGACAGCATTTCTGACACGCTGGATCAGGCCGCATCCCAGGCCGCCCGCTGCACCCGGTGCGAGTTGTGCCATGCTGCCACCCAGACCGTCTGGGGGCAGGGCGATCCCGCCGCCGCCCTGATGCTGGTCGGAGAGGCGCCCGGCGATCAGGAGGATCTGGCCGGCCTGCCCTTTGTCGGGCCCGCGGGCCAGTTGCTGCACCGCACCATGGCCGAGGCAGGGCTGGCCCCCGACCGGGCGTGGATGACCAATGCGGTCAAGCATTTCCGTTTCACCCCGCGCGGCAAGCGGCGCCTGCACCAGACGCCCGACCGCGACCATGTCGACCAGTGCCGCTGGTGGCTGGACACCGAACGCCGGATGGTCGCGCCGCGCCTGACCGTGGCCCTGGGGGCGACGGCGGCCTTCGCGCTGACCGGCAACCGCAAGCCGTTGACGCCACGCCGCGGGTTGGTCGAACCTGCGCGCGACGGCGGCCCCGTCCTGATCACCTGGCACCCCAGCCTGATCCTGCGCCTGCCGCCAGACCGCGCGCCGTCGGCCCTGTCCGAATTGCGGGCCGATCTGGCGCAAGCTGTGCAGATGGTGGCCTGAGGCGTCAGCCAAACACTGACCAACCGGTGAATTCGGCCAGTCGTTCGGCGGCCAGCGTGCCCATCTGGGAATTGCCCCAGCCATCCAGCCCCGGCGACCAGATCGCGATCGACGCCTTGCCCGGCGCGATGATCAACAGCCCGCCCCCCACGCCCGATTTCGCAGGCATGCCCACGCGGAACGCGAAATTGCCCGACCCGTCATACTGGCCGCAGGTCATCATCAGCGCGTTGATCCGCCGCTGTTTCACCGGGGCCAGCAGCGCGGGCGCACAGTCCAGTCCGGCGATCACCCGGCCCGCGCGGGCCAGCTGGATGCACGACATCTCTATCGCGCATTGGTGGACATAAGTGCCGATGACGTGGTCGGGCGGGTTGCGCAGGTTTCCAAAGCTGCGCAGGTAATGCGCCAGCGCGGCGTTGCGGTACCCGGTGCGGGCCTCGGACCGGGCGACGGCCTTGTCGATGTGGATGTTCTCATCCTCGGCGGCGGCGCGCACGAAACCAAGGATCTCGGCCAAGGTCTGTTGCGGGCTGCGCCCGGTCAGCAGCTGGTCGGTCACCACGATGGCGCCCGCGTTGATGAACGGATTGCGGGGGCGGCCCTTTTCCTGTTCCAGCAGCAGGATCGAATCGAACCGGTCGCCCGACGGTTCGCGCCCCACGCGCAGCCACAGCTGTTCGCCGATCCGCCCCAGCACGCAGGCCAGCGCGAACACCTTGCTGACCGACTGGATCGAGAACCCCTGATCCGCCTGTCCCGCCGTCAGCACCCGCCCGTCGGCCAGCGCCACGGCGATGCCGAACTGGTCCGGCGCGACGCGGCCCAGTTCGGGGATGTAATCAGCGACCTTGCCCCAATCGGCGGTCGTGCGGATGTCGTGGTCCAGATCCTGCAGAAAGCGGTCAAGTGTCATGGCGTTCCCCGATGCTGGGCGCAGCCTATGGCGCGAAACCGCCCGTCGGGGAAGGTTAAAGCGCCTGACCCGCCAGCATCCGCGGCATCGGCGACACGGCCAGCCCCGCCGCCTGCCGCATGAAACCGCGCCGCAGCCCCGGCAGCGCGTCGACCACGCCCATGCCCGCACCGCGCAGCCCAGACACCGCCGGATTGTCGGTGGCAAACAGCCGGTTCACCCCGTCCATGCCCAGGGCCAGCGTCGTCGCATCGTGCCTGCGCCATGCCTGGTATCGCTCCAGCACCAGCGTGCTGCCGATATCCTCGCCCCGGCGGGCGGCGTCGACCAGCACCTCGGCCAGGGCGGCCACGTCGCGCAGGCCCAGGTTCAGGCCCTGACCGGCGATGGGATGCACCCCATGCGCCGCATCGCCCACCAGCGCCACGCGCGGGGCGGCATAGTCGCGCGCCAGCGACAGCGACAACGGATAGCTGAACCGCGGTCCCGCCAGCGACAGCGCGCCCAGGAAATCGCCAAAGCGCGGGCGCAGCACCGTCAGGAAATCGTCGTCGTCCAGCGCCGCAATGGCCGCGGCATTCGCGGTGGTTTCCGACCAGACGATGTTGCTGCGGTTGCCGGGCAGGGGCAGGATCGCCAGTGGCCCGGTTGTCATGAAGTACTGATGCGCGATGCCCTGATGCGGCAATTCGTGGTCGATGGCCGCGACCAGCGCGGTCTGGCCATAATCCCATCCCTGCCGTTTGATGCCCGCGCGCGTGGCCACGCCCGACCCGCGCCCGTCCGCACCGACCAGCAGGCGTGCGGTCAGACGCCGCCCGTCGGACAGGATCGCGGTGGCGGTTGCCGGACCGACCTCCTGTCCGGTCACGGACAGGCCGGGCAGGGTGGTCACCGACCCCTCCATCGCGTCGACCAGGGCTGCGTGCAGAAAGCGGTCCTCCAGCATGTGGCCCACCGGGCCTTCGCCCAGTTCGGCGCTGTCGAAATGGAGGAAGAAATGGCCCGCGCCCTCTCCGGGCTGGCCTTGGGATGCCTTGATCTGGTGGATGGGCTGGGCATCGGGGGCCAGCCGGTCCCACAGGCCAAGGGCCCGGAGCACCCGGACCGACGCGATGGCCAGCGAATAGGCCCGCCCGTCGAACCCCGCGCCCGCCCGCGCCCGCGCGGGCCGCGGGTCGACCACGGCCACGTGCAGGCCGGCCTGCGCCAGCGCCAGCGCCAGTGTCGGGCCGTTCAGCCCGCCCCCGGCAATCACGATGTCAAAGTCCTGTGTCATGCCCGGCAGAATGCACGGGCGGCAGGCAAAGGCAATGCGGCGCGCGGCCTCACGCGCCCTGTGCCAGCAACGCGGCCAGCCCGGTGCGATAGTCCGGATAGCGCAGCGTGACGCCCAGATCGCGCTTGATGCGGTCGTTGCGCACCCGTTTGCTGTCGCCGTAAAAGGACCGCGCCATGGGGGTCATGTCGGCCTGATCGAACGGCACCGCGGGCGGCAGGGGCAGGCCCAGCAGGCTGGCCGCATGGGCGATCACGTCCTGGGGCGGGGCCGGGTCGTCGTCGCAGACGTTGTAGATGCCGATGGGCGCTGGCGCATCGATCGAGGCCAGCAGGACCTGGGCGATATCCTCGACATGGATGCGGGAAAAGACCTGACCGGGCTTGATGATCCGGCGCGCGGTGCCGTCGCGGACCTTCTGGAACGGGCCACGGCTGGGACCATAGATCCCCGCCAGCCGGAAGATATGCAGCGGCAGGTCATGCGCGCGGGCCAGATTTTGCCATGCGGCTTCGGCGGCGATGCGGGCCTGGCCACGCGGGCCCGATCCGTCCAGAACCGACCCCTCGTCGACCCAGCCCCCGTCGCGGTCGCCATAGACGCCGGTGGTGGATAGATAACCCAGCCAGCGGGGCCGGGCGCGGGCCAGATCATCCCGGAACGCGGCCAGCACGGGGTCGCCGTCCCGGCCCGGCGCGGTGCTGATCAGGATCGCGTCGGCCTCGGGGATGGCCGCGCGCAACGCATCCTCGGACCCCGGCCACAGCAGGGGCGTGGCCCCGGTTGCCGCAACGCGGCCCGGGTCGTCGCGCGTGGTGCCGGTGACCTGCCAGCCGCGCGCGGTCAGCAAGGGTGTCAGATAGCCGGCGGAATAGCCGTGACCGAAAACAAGCATCTTCATGACGGCACCGTAACGACGCGCGCGCGGCTGCGCCAGACGCTTGCCTGCCGGGCGGGCCGCTGGCAGGGTCGGCATAACAAGAAGGACAGATCCGATGACGACAGACGCCCGCTTTCTGCCGGTCCAGACCCCCGATGCCGCGGCGCCCCGCGACTTTACCGACGCTGCCGCCGCTGTGGCGCGTCTGCGTGCGCTGTACGATCAGGCGACCGGGTTTCTGTTGGGCCATTTCACCGCCATTCTGGAGGGCGCGTCCCCCGTCGCCCGCTATCGCGCCTTTTACCCCGAGGTGCGGCTGATCGTCCCGACCCACGGCAAGATCGACAGCCGCCTGTCCTTTGGCCACGTTGTCGCACCCGGCGTCTATGCCGCGACGGTGACGCGCCCGGACCTGTTTCAGCACTATCTGACCGAACAATTGGGCCTGCTGATCAAGAATCACGGCGTCCCCGTCACCATCGGCCTGTCGGCCACGCCCATGCCCGTGCATTTCGCGGTCGCCGCCCAAAGCGATCTTGCCGTCCCGCAGGAGGGCGTGCTGGATTTCAGCCTGCGCGATGTCTTTGACGTGCCGGATCTGAACACCATGAACGACGACATCGTGAACGGCGTGGCGGGTGCCATGCCCGATGGCAGCCAGCATCTGGCCGCATTCACCGCGCAGCGGGTGGATTATTCGCTGGCACGGCTGGCCCATTACACCGCCACCGCGCCCGAGCATTTCCAGAACTTTGTCCTGTTCACCAACTATCAGTTCTATGTCGACGAATTCGAGGCCTTTGCCCGCCGCGTCCTGTCGGACCCGGACAGCGGCTATACCGCCTTTGTCGCGCCCGGAAACCAGCAGATCACCGATGGCCAGGACAGCATCGTGCCGCTGTCCAAGCTGCCGCAGATGCCGACCTATCACCTGAAACGCGCCAACGGTCAGGGGATCACGCTGGTCAATATCGGCGTGGGCCCCTCCAACGCCAAGACGGCGACCGACCACATCGCCGTGCTGCGCCCGCATGCCTGGCTGATGGTCGGGCATTGCGCAGGCCTGCGAAACAGCCAGTCCCTGGGCGATTTCGTTCTGGCCCACGCCTATCTGCGCGAAGATCACGTGCTGGACGACGATCTGCCCGTCTGGGTGCCGATCCCCGCGCTGGCGGAGGTGCAGGTCGCCCTGCAGGAGGCCGTGGCCGAGGTCACCCGTCTGGACGGATACGAGCTGAAACGCATCATGCGCACGGGCACGGTGGCCACCATCGACAACCGCAACTGGGAGCTGCGCGACCAGTCCGGGCCGGTCCACCGCCTGTCGCTGTCGCGGGCGGTCGCGCTGGACATGGAAAGCGCCACCATCGCCGCGAACGGGTTCCGGTTCCGGGTCCCCTATGGCACGCTGCTGTGCGTCAGCGACAAGCCGTTGCACGGAGAGCTGAAGCTGCCCGGCATGGCCACGGATTTCTATCGCACCCAGGTCGCCAACCATCTGCTGATCGGCATTCGCGCGATGGAAAAGCTGCGCGACATGCCGCTGGAGCGCATCCATTCGCGCAAGCTGCGGTCCTTCAGCGAGACAGCGTTTCTGTAGCGCGGCGGTAAAACACCAGCAAACGCGGGTTTTCGCGCGTCGGGCGAAAAAGGCTTGATCTGCCCGTGAAAACCGTGTGTAGCAGGCGATATGCCGCAAAAGGCGCAATTTGTGGGCCCGGTGCAACAGGGCAAGAGGAGACGGACCATGGCTACGGCTGCTGCAAAACCGATGACCAAAACCCAACTGGTGGCGACCATCGCCGAGGAAATGGGCTCGGACAAGAAATCCGCTTCGGCCGCTCTGGACGCGATCGTGGCGATCGTGACCCGCGAAGTCGCCGGTGGCGGCGCGGTGACCCTGCCGGGCATCGGCAAGATCGCCTGCCGCGCCCGTCCCGAGCGTCAGGTCCGCAACCCGCAGACCCAGGAAATGATGACCAAGCCCGCCGACAAGCAGGTCAAGGTCACCATCGCCAAGGCCCTGAAGGACAGCGTCAACAGCTGATCCGCAGAACCTGCGATGACGGATTGGGGTCGTGCCATCGGGCACGGCCCCTTTTCTTTATGACTTCACCCGGCGGTGGCGCTCTGCTAGCCGTTTTGCATCACCTGCAAGAAAGGCACGGCCCATGGATCTTCGCGCGCTGCTGATGGGTCTGGGCTTTGCGGTGATGTGGGCCTCGGCCTTTACCTCGACCCGGATGATCGTGACCGAGGCGCCGCCGCTGATGTCGCTGGCGCTGCGCTTTGCGCTGTCGGGGGTGGTGGGCGTGCTGATTGCTTGGGCGATGGGGCAGACATGGCGCAATCTGACGCGCGTTCAATGGCGCGCGGTGCTGATCCTGGGCCTGTGCCAGAACGCGCTGTACCTGGGCCTGAACTGGACCGCGATGCAGTGGATCGAGGCGGGCCTTGCCTCGATCATCGCGGCCACCATGCCGTTGCTGGTGGCGTTCCTGGGCTGGACCCTGATGGGCGAACGCCTGCGCCCGATGGGCGTGACCGGGCTGGTCCTGGGCGTGGCCGGCGTGGCGATCATCATGGGTGCGCGCCTGCAGGGCGGCAGCGACCTGACCGGAATTGCCATGTGTTTCGTTGCGGCGCTGGCGCTGGCGGTTGCCACGCTGACCGTCCGGGGGGCCAGTTCGGGCGGCAATGTCATGATGATCGTGGGCCTGCAGATGCTGGTCGGTGCCGTCACGCTGGGCCTGATCGCGCCGTGGTTCGAAACCTGGGACGTCACCTATACCCCGCGTCTGGTCGTGGCGTTTCTGTACACGGTCATCGTGCCGGGGCTGGTCGCGACCTTTGTATGGTTCATGCTGGTTGGCCGCATCGGTGCGGTGCGGGCGGCGACCTTTCATTTCCTGACGCCCTTCTTTGGCGTGGCCGTTGCCGCCCTGTTTCTGGGAGAGGATCTGGGCGCGGGCGACGTGATCGGCGTGGCGGTCATAATGGTGGGCATTC
This sequence comes from Paracoccus sp. Ld10, assembly GCF_045064235.1. Classification (NCBI taxonomy): domain Bacteria; kingdom Pseudomonadati; phylum Pseudomonadota; class Alphaproteobacteria; order Rhodobacterales; family Paracoccaceae; genus Paracoccus; species Paracoccus sp. Ld10. The sequence goes on from NZ_JBISHD010000006.1 coordinate 130,006, forward strand.
TGGCCGTTCAGCTGTCCAAGGCACCTCCGGTCAAGCGTCCGCCTCCCAGTTGATTGGGGCCAGCTGACGGACCCCTGCGGCCATCGGCGGCGTTGAACCCGCGTGAACCCCTGTCATGATGGTGCCATGCGTCCCGACCAGATACTGCATCCGACCGAGGCCGGGCTGTACTGCCCCCCCGGCGATTTCTATATCGACCCTGTCCGTCCGGTGCCCCGCGCGCTGATCACACACGGGCATGGCGACCACGCCCGGTCGGGTCACGGCGCGGTCATGGCCACGCAACAGACGCTGGACATCATGGCGATCCGCTATGGCGAGGATTTCACCGGTACCCGGCAGACGGCCGAGGGCGTGGCCCGCATCTGCGATGTGCAGGTCAGCTTTCACCCCGCGGGCCATATTCTGGGGTCTGCCCAGATCGCGGTGATGCCCGATCGGGGCCCCAAGATCGTCGTGTCGGGCGACTATTGCCGCGCGCCGAACCCGGTCTGCGCGCCCTATGAGCCCGTTCCCTGCGACATCTTCGTGACCGAGGCGACGTTCGGCCTGCCGGTCTTTCGCCACCCCGACCCGCTGACCGAGATGACCAAACTGATCGCCAGCATGGCCGAGTTTCCCGAACGCCAACACCTGATCGGCGCCTATGCCCTGGGCAAGGCACAGCGGGTCATCGCACTGGCGCGTCAGGCGGGCATCGACGGGCCCATCGCCATCCACGGCGCGCTGCAGCGGCTGTGCGATTTTCACGTGGAACAGGGGATCGACCTTGGCCCGCTGGTTCCCGCCACTGCGAAACAGGTCGATGCCCAACTGGTCATCGCGCCGCCGTCGGCCTTTGCCAGCGCGTGGGTCCAGCGGTTCCGCGACCCGGTGATCGGTTTTGCATCGGGCTGGATGACGGTCCGGGCGCGGGCGCGCCAGCGCGGGGTGGAACTGCCCTTGGTGATCAGCGACCATGTCGACTGGCCGCAGGTCACCCAGACAATCACCGAGCTGGCCCCGCAGGAGGTCTGGATCACCCACGGGACCGAGGACGGGTTGATGCGCTGGTGCGAGTTGCAGGGGATCGCATCCCGCCCCCTGCGCCTGATCGGATACGAGGACGAGCCGGAATGAAGGCGTTTGCCCATCTGCTGGAACGTCTGGCCTTTACCGCCGCGCGCAACGCGAAACTGCGCCTGCTGCGCCACTATCTGGAGTCAACGCCCGACCCCGACCGTGGCTATGCCCTGGCCGCACTGACCGGCGATCTGAAGCTGCGGGCAGTGACGCCGGGCCTGTTGCGCGGGTTGATGGCGGGGCGGGTGGATGAACAGCTGTTCGCGATGTCCTATGATTTCGTCGGCGATCTGGCGGAAACCATCGCGCTGCTGTGGGACACCGATCAGGATCAGGACGTTCCCCTGCGCGACGCGGTTGACCTGCTGTCGGGGACCGGACGCGCGGGCCTGCCTGCGGCGATCACCGCGATGCTGGACCGGCTTGGCCCTTCGCAGCGGCTGGCGTTCCTGAAGCTGGCGACGGGCAACATGCGCGTGGGCTTGTCCGCCCGCATGGCCCGCATCGCCTTGGCCGAGATGGGCGCCCCCGAGGTCAAGGACATCGAGGAAATCTGGCACGGACTGACGCCCCCTTATCAACCGCTGTTCGACTGGATCGCGGGCGGCACGCGCCCCGAACATGCGGCACTGGCACCGTTCCGGCCGGTGATGCTGTCCACGCCGGTCGATCTGGACCAGCTGCGCGCGTTCGATCCGGCGGATTACATTGCCGAATGGAAATGGGACGGCATCCGCGTGCAGGCCATCAACGACGATGGCACGCGGCGCCTGTATTCCAGGACCGGAGAGGACGTGGGCGCGGCATTCCCCGACCTGCTGGAGGCGCTGAATTTCGACGGGGCGGTGGATGGCGAACTGCTGGTCCGGCGCGGTGCCGACGTTGCGCCGTTCGGCGACCTGCAGAAACGATTGGGCCGCAAGGTCGTGGGGCGCGCGCTGCTGGACAGCCATCCGGCGGGTCTGCGGGTCTATGATGCGATGATCTGGCAGGGGCGCGACCTGCGCGACATGCCCCATCAGGACCGGCGCGCGGTTCTGGAGACCGCCGATTTCGGCAGCGACCGGATCGACCTGTCCCCGCTGCTGTCTTTCGACACCTGGGACGACCTGGCCGCCCTACGCGCCGACCCGCCCAGCATCGTGATCGAGGGCGTGATGATCAAGCGCCGCGACAGCGCCTATGTCGGCGGTCGCCCGCGCGGGCCGTGGTTCAAGTGGAAGCGCGACCCGATGGTGATCGACGCGGTGATGCTGTACGCGCAGCGCGGTCATGGCAAGCGGTCGGGGTTCTACAGCGACTTCACCTTTGGCCTGTGGGATGGGGATGTGTTGGTGCCCGTGGGCAAGGCCTATTTCGGGTTCACCGATGAAGAGCTGCGGGAACTGGACCGCTTTGTGCGCAACAACACCACGGAACGGTTCGGGCCAGTACGCTCCGTTGCGCCCAAGCTGGTGCTGGAGGTCGCGTTCGAGGGGCTGAACGCATCCCCGCGCCACAAGTCCGGTGTTGCGATGCGGTTTCCCCGCATCAGCCGTATCCGGTGGGATAAGCCCGCGCCCGAGGCCGATCGGCTGGAGACGCTGAAGGACATGATCCCGTGACGCTGCCCCCCGCGTTCCACGACTGGTTCACCCGGCAGGGATGGCAACCGCATCCGCATCAGCTGGCGCTGCTGGAGGCCAGCACCGACAGCCTGCTGATCGCGCCGACCGGAGGCGGCAAGACGCTCGCGGGGTTCCTGCCCACGCTGGTGGACCTGACCGCGCCGCACAAGGGGATGCACACGCTGTATGTCTCGCCGCTCAAGGCGCTGACAGCGGATATCGCGCGCAACCTGTCGCGCCCCGTGGCCGATCTGGGGTTGGACATCCGGATCGAGGACCGGACCGGCGACACCCGTGCCAGCCAACGCGCCCGCCAGCGCACCGACCCGCCCGACATCCTGCTGACCACGCCGGAATCGCTTGCGCTGATGCTGTCATACGAACAGGCCCCTGCGATCTTTGGCGGATTGCGCCGGGTGGTTCTGGATGAATTGCACGCGCTGGCCGAAAACAAGCGGGGGGACCAGCTGATGCTGGCCCTGTCGCGGCTGCGTGCGCTGGCCCCCGACCTGCAGGTCACGGGCCTGTCGGCCACGGTCGAGGATCCATCGCGGCTGGCACGTTTCATGGGCGGAGCGACGGTCATCCATGCCGATCCCGGCCCCGACCCCGACATCGCCATGCTGGCCACCGCCAAGGCGCCGCCCTGGGCGGGCGCGGGTGGGCATTACGCTGTCCCAGACGTGCTGGCCGCGGTGGCGCAGGCCACGACGACGATCATCTTTATCAACACCCGCGCACAGGCAGAGCTGTTCTTTCAGGCGCTGTGGGCCGCGAATGACGCGAACCTGCCCATCGGCCTGCACCACGGCAGCCTGTCGCGTGAGGCCCGAGCCCGGACCGAGGCGGCGATGGCCGCGGGCCAGTTGCGCGCCGTCGTGGCCACCGGGTCGCTGGATCTGGGTATCGACTGGGGCGCGGTCGATCTGGTGATCCAGGTCGGCGCGCCCCGCAACGTCAAGCGGCTGGTCCAGCGGATCGGCCGGGCGAACCACCGCTATAACGCGCCGTCGCGCGCGCGGATCGTGCCCGCCAACCGGTTCGAGGTGATCGAATGTGTCGCCGCACTGCAGGCCGTGCGCGAACGCGACCTGGACGGCGACGACCGTGGGCCGGGGCCGCTGGACGTGCTGTGCCAGCACATCCTGCTAACTGCCTGTGCGGGGCCGTTCGATGCCGATGCACTGTTCGCAGAGGTTCGCACCGCCGGACCCTATGCGGATCTGGCCCGCGCCGATTTCGATGACTGCGTCGCGTTCGCGGCGACGGGCGGTTATGCCCTGCGGGCCTATGACCGCTGGCAGCGGTTGATGCAACGCGACGGGCTGTGGCGTTTGCGCGACCCGCGCGCGGCGCGCAACCTGCGTATGAATATCGGGACCATCGTCGAGGCGGAAATGCTCAAGGTCCGCTATCGTGGCCGAGGTGGCGCGCCGCTGGGCGAGGTCGAGGAAGGCTTTGCCGCGACGCTGGCACCGGGCGATACCTTTCTGATCGGCGGACAGACGGTCCGGTACGACGCACTGCGCGAGATGGTTGTCGAGGTGACGAAACAGCCGTCCAAAGAACCCCGCATCGCGACGTTTTCAGGAATGAAGCTGGCGACATCGACGCAGTTGTCGCACCGCGTTCTGACGCTGATCGGCGATCCGGGGGCGCATGCCGGCCTGCCGGCCGATACCCGCGACTGGCTGGCGCTGCAGGCGCGGGTCAGCACCCTGCCGCGTCCGGGCACCCTGTTGACCGAGGCATTTCCCCATCAGGGCCGCTGGCATCTGGCCGTCTATGGCTTTGCCGGGCGCAATGCGCTGCAGACGCTGGGTCTGTTGATGACGCGCCTGATGGAGGAGGCGGGGCTGGCACCCCTGGGGTTCCTTGCCACCGATTACGCGCTGCTGATCTGGTCGCTGGACGCTGTCACCGACCCTGCGCCGCTGTTGGACAGGGACGGCCTGCGCGAGGGTCTGGGCGATTGGCTGGCCAGCAATGCGGTGATGAAGCGCAGCTTTCGCAACGTGGCCACCATCGCGGGTCTGATCCAGCGCAACCTGCCCGGTGCGCGAAAATCGGGGCGACAGGCAACGTTCTCCAGCGATATTCTGTACGACACGCTGCGCAAATACGACCCGGACCATCTGATGTTGCGCATCACCGCATCCGAGGCCAGCAGGGGGCTTGTGGATTTTGGCCGGATCGATGAAATGCTGGACCGGACTGACCGCCTGGATCACCGCATGCTGGACCGGGTGTCCCCTTTGGCCGCGCCGCTGATGCTGGAATTGGGCCGCGTTCCCATTGCGGGTCAGGGACGTGAACGCATGGCCGAGGCCGAGGCGGCCGCAATGATGGCAGAGGCAGGGCTTTCGTGACATTCCATTCCTTTGAATTCGGTGGCCAGACGCTGCAGGCGCGGGCCACCGGCGCGCTGTTCTGGCCCGAGCGGCGCTGGCTGATCGTGGCCGATCTGCATCTGGGCAAATCGGAACGCATGGCGCGGCGCGGCGGTGCCCTGTTACCCCCGTACGAGACGCTGGAAACGCTGGACCGCCTGCAGGCGGAGATTGCGGCAACCAATCCGGCGGTCGTGGTCAGCCTGGGCGACGGGTTCGACGACGACGCGGCGGGGCGCGCGCTGCCCGACGATGTTTGCGACCGCCTGCGCGCGATGGCACAGGGGCGGCGATGGATCTGGGTCAGCGGCAATCACGATCCGGGTGCCATCTGTCAGCGCCTGCCCGGCGACACGGCGGTGGACCTGTGCGATGGCCTGACCCTGCGCCACGAGGCGGGGTCGGGGCCGGACGTGTCGGGCCATTACCACCCCTGCATCCGGCTGGCGGGCCAGCGGCGGCGCTGTTTTCTGGTCGGACGCGATCACCTGATCCTGCCGGCCTTTGGCGCCTATACCGGCGGGCTGGAGGTCACTGACCGCGCCTTGGCCACGCTGGTGCCACAGGGTCTGGCCATCGCCTGCGGATCACGGGCCCTGCCGGTTCCGGTTGGAATGCGGCGCCGCGCATGAAAAAGGGCCGGCGCGCATCGCGGCCGGCCCCGTTGTCGTCTGGCGGTCCGATCAGAAGCGGAAATTCGCGCCGACCTTGACGGTGCTCATGGTCATGCTGGCGCGGGTCGACACGGTGTCGATGCCATCGGTGAATTCGATACGCTCGTTGCCGAAATCGCGGTACTGGTATTCGGCAAAGACCGAGGTGCGGGCGTTGATCATACGCTCCACGCCCAGCCCGGCGGCGGCACCTGTGGCGTCAAAGCCGCGGGTCAGCGACCCGTCATCGGTGCTGACCGTATAATCGAAATCACCGCGCGCGACGCCGAACGTTCCATAGACCAGCGTCTGCGGGTTGACTGCGTATCCGGTCTTCATGACCAGCGTCGCAATGTTCTTCATCTCGCTCTCGACGCTGCCGGACGTGGCGTCGACGTCATCGCCAAAGTCGATGCTCTCGTCGACGGAGCCGAATTCGACGCCCAGTTCGGGACCAAAGACCCAGTTGCCACGCTGCCAGCGATAGCCCAGCTGCAAACCGGCGGTCGCGCCGGAGATGCCGACATCGCCCAGACCACCGACCAGACCCACGTCATCACCGTCGATGACCTCGGAGAACCCGACCTGATCATCGGTGTCAAAGATGTAACCAAGCGATCCGCCCACATAGGCGCCGCCCCAGGCCGCGGCGATCGGCGCCTCGGTGGTCACGACGACCGGTGACACGTCCATGACGGGAGAGATGATGCCACCAGCAGAGGCAGCGCCCGAACCCAGGACCAGGGCAGACACGGAAACGAAATAGGAGAGACGCATGGAGATACTCCTGAAAGCATGGGGCACGCACATGGTCTGCGCCCGAATTGCGGATGATGTCATGACAACCCAGCACAGAGAATCAGCAAAAGATCAATTGAAACGCGCAGGGTGCACCGTCCTTGCACGCTGTGGTGGGCAAGGACAGTGACCTTTGGGCAACATGGACCCGTCAGGTATCCAGATTCTCGACGTTCAGGGCGTTCTGCTGGATGAACTCGCGACGTGGTTCGACGACATCGCCCATCAGCTTGGTGAACAGGTCCTCGGCCTCGGCGACGTCTTCGATCCGGACCTGCAGCATGGTGCGCGCGACCGGGTCCAGCGTGGTTTCCCACAGCTGTTCGGGGTTCATCTCTCCCAGACCTTTGTAGCGTTGCAGCGACAGGCCCTTTTCGCCCTCCAGGAACACCGCCTGCAACAGACCCAGGGGGCCGTGGATCGGCTGATCGCGGTCCTTGCGGATCAGGCGCGCGGGCTTGGCATAGATGTCCTGCAGGGCTTGGGTCATTTCTCCCAGCCTGCGGCTTTCGCCACTGCGCAGCATCTGACCGTCCAGGGTCCGGTTTTCCTCAACGCCGCGCAGGGTGCGCGACAGGCGAATGCCGGCATCCTGGGTCGGACGACCCTCCCAACCGCGCTCGTACTCCTCGGCGATCTGGTCAAGGCGGGCGGCGATGTCGGTGGCGACCCCCTGGGCATCCTGGTCGATGCGGCCAGGAACCAGCGCGCCCGCGATTGCGGCCTGTTCGGTGATGTGGGGCGGATAGTGCGTCGGATAGGCACGCAGAATGCGGCGCACCACGCGCGCCTCCTCGACCACGCGGGCCAGGTCCAGGCCGCTTATCTCCTCGCCCGATGCGAGGCGCAGGGATGCACCATCGACACCCTGCTGGATCAGGTACTCCTCCAGTGCGGCCTCGTTCTTCAGATAGACCTCGGACCGTCCGCGACCGACCTTGTACAGTGGCGGCTGCGCGATATACAGGTGCCCGCCCTCGATCAGATCCGGCATCTGGCGGAAAAAGAACGTCAGCAGCAGCGTCCGGATGTGTGCGCCATCAACGTCGGCATCGGTCATGATGACGATCTTGTGGTAGCGCAGTTTCTTCAGGCTGAATTCGTCGCGTCCGATCCCGGTGCCAAGCGCGGTGATCAGCGTACCGATCTGGTCGCTGCCCAGCATGCGGTCGAACCGCGCGCGTTCAACGTTCAGGATCTTGCCACGCAAGGGCAGCACGGCCTGATTCTGACGCGACCGGCCCTGTTTGGCCGACCCACCAGCCGAGTCACCCTCGACGATGAACAATTCGGACAAGGCCGGGTCCTTCTCCTGGCAATCGGCCAGCTTGCCGGGCAGGGATGCCACGTCCATCGCCGTCTTGCGCCGCGTCAGTTCGCGCGCCTTGCGGGCGGCCTCGCGGGCCAGCGCCGCCTCGATGATCTTGCCGACGATCTGGCGGGCTTCGGTCGGGTTCTCTTCGAACCACTCGGACAGCTTTTCGCCGACCAGCCCCTCGACTGCCGGGCGAACCTCGGACGACACCAGCTTGTCCTTGGTCTGGCTGGAGAATTTCGGGTCAGGCACCTTGACGGACAGCACGCAGGTCAGGCCTTCGCGGGCATCATCGCCGGTGAAATCGACCTTTTCCTTTTTCGCGATGCCACTGTCCTGCGCATATTTTCCGATCACGCGGGTCAGCGCGCCACGGAAACCGGCCATGTGGGTGCCGCCGTCGCGCTGCGGGATGTTGTTGGTAAAGGGCAGGACGGTCTCGTGATAGCTGTCGTTCCACCACATCGCGACCTCGACGCTGATGCCGTTCTTCTCTCCGGTGATAAAGATCGGGTCGGGCATGACGGCGGTCTTGGACCGGTCCAGGTATTTCACGAATTCCTTGACGCCGCCCTCATAGAACAGTTCGGTCTTCTGGACCTCGGCGTGGCGCTCGTCCTCCAGAATGATGCGCACGCCGCTGTTCAGGAACGCCAACTCGCGCAGGCGGTTCTCCAGCGTCTTGAAGACATAGTCCAGATTGCTGAACGTGCCTTCGGGGTGGGTCGTCTTGGCGGATGCCAGGAACCGCACCTCGGTCCCGCTTTCGCCCGGCGCGTCGCCCACGACGACCAGCGACTTGACCGTGTCGCCGCGTTCAAAACGGACATAATGTTCCTTGCCGTTGCGCCAGATGCGCAGCTCCAGCCAGTCGGACAGGGCGTTCACAACCGACACACCCACGCCATGCAGGCCGCCAGACACCTTGTAGCTGTTCTGGTCGAACTTTCCGCCCGCATGCAGCTGGGTCATGATGACCTCGGCGGCACTGACGCCTTCGCCCGCATGCATGTCGACAGGAATGCCGCGGCCGTTGTCGCGCACGCTGACGCTGCTGTCGGCATGGATCTTGACCGAAACAAAGTCGGCGTGGCCCGCCAGAACCTCGTCGATGCCGTTGTCCACGACCTCATAGACCATGTGGTGCAGACCGGACCCGTCGTCGGTGTCGCCGATATACATGCCAGGACGCTTGCGCACGGCGTCCAAACCCTTGAGAACCTTGATGGAATCGGCGTCGTACAAAGCGGGTTGGGCGGCGGTGTCGGTCATGCGTCGGGCTTTCTGTTCGTCATGCCCTGATATAGGCTTTCACCGGGGCAAAGTCACGGCTTTGACTGGGTTTTTCGGTCTCGTCGGCGGGTTTTGTGCCGGGCTTGCCCGGATCTGTCCCGCAGACCGCCACGGCCCCCCTGACACAGGCGGTCAGCCCGGCCAAAAAGGCCGTCCGTCGCAGCCGCGTGGGGCACTGCCAATGCTGCCATGAACTCTTATCGCGCCAACGTCCGCACGGTCAGGACAACGCGCCCTCGGTCGCGGCCGAGGCACCGTCGGCCTTGGTCACAGACAGGCTGCGGGCGCGGGGGCCAAAGGCCCCGAACAGTTCCGGCCCGGTGCCGGTCAGCAGGGTCTGGGCGGGCAGGTCGGTGATGCGGTCATACAGCGCCGCGCGCCGGTCCGCGTCCAGATGGGCCGCGACCTCGTCCAGCAACAACAGCACCGGCTGGTCCGACAGCGCACGCGCATTGGCCAGAATCAGCGACAGCAGCAACGCTTTCTGCTCTCCGGTGGACGATTGCGCGGCGGGCATGTCCTGCGGCCCCCAACTGGCGCCCAGATCGGCACGATGCGCGCCGGTCAGCGTCCGCCCCGCAGCCATGTCGCGATGCCGCATCGCGGACAGACGTGCGGCGATGGCGTCCGCATCGGCGTCGTCGGCGAACCCGTCCTGCGGCAGCAGGGTCAGGCGGGCGGCGGGGAAATCGGTGCCGCCGTCCTGCGCGGTCATGATCGCGGACAGCGCCGCATGGCGGTTGCGGGTCAGGCCCGCACCGGCCTGCGCCATCTGCGATTCCAGTGCGCGGTACCATCCGGGGTCGCTGATCTGATCGCGCAGGAGGCGATTGCGTTCGCGCATCGCCTTTTCATAGGCCAGCGCCAAGTCTGCATGATCAGGCATCAGCGACAGGGTGACCCGGTCCATGAACCGCCGTCGCCCTTCGGGGGCGTCCGACCACAGCCGGTCCATCGCGGGCACCAGCCAGATGACCCGCACCAGCCGCGCCAGCGTGGTCTGGGTCACGGGCTTGTCGTCCAGGATGACATGGCGGGGCTGGCCGGGGGGCGCCACGGTTTCCACCGCGTGATCGCCAAGCGTTGCGCGGATTCGCCAGCCCGCATCAGGGCCCATCCGCGCCTGATCTGGGGCGGCCGCCGCGCGTAATCCGCGACCGGGGGCCAGCATGGACAGGGCTTCCAGAATGTTCGTCTTGCCGGACCCGTTGGGCCCGTGGATCGCCATCGGTCGGGCGTCCAGCGGCAGATCCAGCCGCGGCCAGGACCGGAACTGGGACAGCCGCAGCGCCGTCAGTGTCACACGCGCATCGGCATGACGACATAGACCGCGCTGAGGTCGCTGCCCTCGCGGATCAGGGCGGCGTCGCCGGACCCGTTGAACAGGAACACCGCATTGTCGCGATCGACCTGACCCGCGATCTCCTGCAGGTATTTGGCGTTGAACCCGATCTCCAGCGGCTCGTCGGCATAGGCGACGATCAGCTCCTCTTCGGCGGCACCCGCATCGGGGGCGTTGACCGACAGGACCAACCGGTCGGCGTCCAGCGACAGCTTGACCGCGCGCGAACGTTCGCTGCTGACGGTGGCCACGCGGTCGACGGCGCGGGCGAAATCGGCGGCGTCCACCTCCAGCTTGCGTGTGTTGCCCTGCGGGATGACGCGGCTGTAATCTGGGAACGTCCCGTCGATCACCTTGGAGGTCAGCGTGATCGTCGGCGTGGCAAAGCGGATCTTGGTCTCGCTGACCGACACGGCGATCTCGGCCTCGTCGTCGTCCAGCAGCTTGCGCAGTTCGCCCACGGTCTTGCGGGGCACGATCACGCCGGGCATCGCATCGGCATGGACCGGCAGAGGTGCGTCGATGCGGGCCAGACGGTGACCATCGGTCGCCACGCAGCGCAGGACGGGGCCGTCCTCGGATTGCGCCACATGCATGTAGACGCCGTTCAGATAGTACCGCGTTTCTTCGGTCGAGATCGCGAATTTCGACTTGTCGAACAACCGACGCAGCACCAATGCAGGCGCCTTGAAGTTCGCGCTGTATTCGCTTGTGGCCATGACCGGGAAATCGGCCCGCGGCAGGGTCGCCAGACTGAAGGACGACCGCCCGGCCTGGACCGACAGCCGACCCGTTGCGTCGTCGCTGGCCAACTGGACCAGGGCACCGTCGGGCAGCTTGCGCGCGATCTCGTTCAGCATCACGGCGCTGACGGTCGTCGCACCGGGGCGTTCCACCTGCGCGATGGAACGGTCGACGACCTCGGTGTCCAGATCGGTCGCGCGAAAGCTGACGCCCTCGGGGGTGGCCTCGATCAGCACGTTGGCCAGAATCGGGATGGTGTTGCGGCGTTCCACGACCGACTGGGCCTGCGACACGGCCTTGACCAGAACGGCGCGCTCGATCGAGAATTTCATCAGTTTCCCCTGTCCCATGGCTCTGCGGCCCTTGCCGGACCTGATGTGTAGCCGCCCACGCGGGCACTCACAAGAATTTCGTGATCAGGCTTCCAGCATCCGTTTCAACACGGCGATATCCTCGACCATTGCGCTGTCCTCGACCAGCAGTTCCTCGATCTTGCGGACGCCGTGCATGATCGTGGTGTGGTCGCGCCCGCCAAAGCGGCGCCCGATCTCGGGCAGGGACCGGCTGGTCAGCTGTTTCGACAGATACATGGCGATCTGGCGTGGCCGGGCGACGTTGCGGGCACGTTTCGGGCCCATCATGTCGGCCAGGCGGATGTTGTAGTGTTCGGCGACCTTGCGCTGGATGTCGTCGATGTTGATCTTGCGGTCATTGGTCCGCAGGATGTCGGCCAGACATTCCTGCGCCACCTCCAGCGTGATCTCGCGGCGCAGCAGGCTGGCATGCGCGAACAGACGCTGCAGCGCGCCTTCCAGCACGCGGACGTTGGTGGTGATGCGATGCGCCAAGAATTCCAGCACGCCCGCGCCGATCTCCAGATCGGGTTGCTGGGCCCGGAATCCTTGGGTCTTGGACTGCAGAATGCCAAGACGCAGCTCGTAGGTGGTCGGATGCAGGTCCACGATCAGGCCGCAGGACAGGCGCGACTTGATGCGTTCCTCAAGGCCCTTGATTTCGGCGGGCGCGCGGTCGGCGGAAATCACGATCTGCTTTCCCTGATCGACCAGCGCATTGAACGTGTGAAAGAATTCTTCCTGCGTACTGTCCTTGCCGGCGATGAACTGCACGTCATCGACCATCAGCATGTTCACGTTCCGGAACATGCTTTTGAAATCCATGATCGAACTTTCGCGCAGCGCCTGCACGAAACGGTACATGAACTGTTCCGCCGACAGGTACAGCACCTGCGCCGACGGGTGCCGGGCCTGATAATCATGCGCGATAGCGTGCATCAGGTGCGTCTTGCCCAGACCCACGCCACCATAGAGGAACAGCGGGTTGAAGCCCACGGGCCCGCCCTCGGCCACGCGGCGCGCGGCGGCATGGGCCAGCTCGTTCGGCTTGCCGACGATGAAGTTCCCGAAGGTAAAGCGGTTGTCCAGCGGCGCGCCCAGATCGGCGCGCGGCGCACGGGTGGTCGGTGCCTCGGCCACGTGACCCGCAGGAGCGGCGGCCTGGGCTTGCGGGCGTGCCGCGGCGCTGCCCACGTCGAAGCGCAGGCGTTCGACGGGCGCGCCGTGGCGGGTCAGCACCGCCATGATGTCCTTGGCGAAATGCCGCCCGACCCAATCAGAAATGAATCGCGTCGGACTGACGAATCGTGCGGCCCCGTCGTCAATCGCCGTCAGGCGCAGCGGCTTGATCCAGTGGTTGTAGTTGTTCGGCCCCACGCTTTGTTCCAGCTCGGCGCATGCCTGACCCCAGATCTTATCCATCATCGTCCCGTTTCCCGTGCCTGTCCCCAATCCCCGTCGGTTGATCCGACGGGACAGAATTCACGTCATTCGGGTGGCAAGCAAAAACAGTGCCCCTGCGACCACAACCGCGGTCGATCAAGGGGCATCAGCCCGTTTTCGGTCCTGGACACAGGTCCCCGGACACCCGGTGGCAGCCGGATGTCGTGAACCCGAAGGCGGAAGAGGTGTTCTTCGCGGCCCGGCCGTCGTCCCTGACGGATCCGAAGATCTGTCCACAGGGCCCGGCCCGTCCCCAAGCGACGTGAATCGCAAGGAGGAAACTAGCCCCAGCTTGTGGATAGCTGCAACCGAACTCTGCGCTTGACAGCAACTTGGCCGCGCCGAATCTGCGATGCCTTTGACTCGATTAACAATTTTCTGAATTGATTGAAATCGTTCAATTTTTCAAAATGTTGCAGGTGCAGAAACGCAAATCGGGCGCAGGGCTTTCGCCTGCACCCGATGCTGTATTCCAGTGCCCGTAGGGCGTGGGAATGCTGGTCGCGCGGCCCCTTGGGGCCTGTGGATCAGTTCGCCGACAGCGCCTTCACGCGGGCCGCCAAACGAGAGATTTTGCGCGACGCGGTGTTCTTGTGCACGACGCCCTTGGTCACGCCACGCATCAGTTCGGGCTGCGCGGTTTTCAGCGCCAGTGCCGCCGCATCGGCATTGCCCGACGCGATGGCCTCTTCGACCTTGCGGATATAGGTGCGGATGCGCGAACGGCGGGCCTTGTTGACGTCGGTGCGACGTTCGATCTGGCGGGCGCGTTTTTTGGACTGGGGCGTGTTGGCCATGGGTGTCTTCCTATCGGGTCGGTTGCATGTCTAAATTTCGAACGTGCAAAAGCCCCATGGCGCCGTCCCTGTTCGGGACGGACATGATTCTTGCCAAAGCGGGCCCACACGCATGTAAGTCGGGGCGTATAGGCCAGCCGTCCTGAAAAGAAAACCCTTATCTGTCGCGGAACTGCGCCTCGCGCTTTTCCAGAAAGGCGGCCATGCCTTCCTTCTGGTCTTCGGTCGCGAACAGGGCGTGGAACGACCGGCGTTCGAACAACAGCCCCTCGCGCAGGGTCGTCTCATAGGCGCGGTTCACGGCCTCCTTGACGGTCTTGGTCGCGATCTGGGATTTCTCGGCGATCTTTCGCGCAGCGGTCATCGCCTCGGGGATCAGCTTGGGGGTGGGCACCACGCGGCTGACCAGACCAGAGCGCTCGGCCTCGGCCGCATCCATGAAGCGACCGGTCAGGTTCATGTCCATCGCTTTGGACTTGCCCACGAATCGCGTCAGGCGCTGTGTGCCGCCGATGCCTGCGCAGACGCCCAGGTTGATCTCGGGTTGGCCGAACTTGGCGTTCTCGGCACAGATGATGAAATCGCACACCATCGCCAGCTCGCAGCCGCCGCCCAAGGCGTATCCGCTGACGGCGGCGATGATCGGCTTGCGCACGCGGGTGATCGCCTCGATCTGGGCGCCGAACAGGTCGGATTCGTAGACCTCGACAAAGGTCTTGGTCGACATTTCCTTGATGTCGGCACCGGCGGCAAAGGCCTTTTCGCTGCCGGTCAGGACGATGCAGCGGACCTTGTCGTTGCGGTCGGCATCCGACAGGGCGGCCGACAGCTCTTCCAGAAGCGTGGCGTTCAGCGCGTTCAGCGCCTCGGGGCGGTTCAGCCGGATCAGGGCGACCTCGTCCTCGATCTCCACGATGATGGTTTCGTAAGCCATAGGCTTGGACCTCGTTGGCAGATTGCGTGGCCCCCGTCCTAGCAGAGGGCCGCGCAGTCGTCCAACCGTTCACCTCTGACAGGCGGGGCAGTAAAAGGACGACCGCCCCGATTGCACGACCCGCGTGATGGTGCCGGAACAGCCATCCCGCAGGCAGGGCATGCCCGCACGGTCATAGGCGCGAAAGCTGTGCTGGAAATAGCCCAGCTCTCCGCTGGCCTGACGATGATCGCGCAATGACGACCCGCCCGCCGCGATGGCGTCGGTCAGCACGTCACGGATATGGCCGACCAGTGTCCCGATGCGCGCGGCCCCGATGCGCCCCGCCGCCCGGCGCGGATCGATGCCCGCACGCCACAGCGATTCGCTGACATAGATGTTGCCCAGACCCGCCACGATGCGCTGGTCCAGCAGGGCCTGTTTCACCGGCACGCGCCGCCCCGCAAAGGCCGGCGACAGATAGGCGGGCGTAAAGACCGCATCGAAAGGCTCGGGGCCCAGATGGTCCAGCAGCGGATGGGACGTGCCATCGCGGATCAGGTCGACCATGCCGAACCGGCGCGCGTCGTTGAACGTGATCGTCGTGCCCGCATCGGTGGTCAGCACCACATGGTCGTGGCGCGCATGGATGCCCGGGTCGCGGTGGAACCCCGCCAGGCCCGCGCCCTCGACCAGCATGCGGCCGGACATGCCCAGATGCCACAGGACAGTGCCCCCCCGGTCCAGGTCGGCCAGCAGGTATTTCGACCGCCGCCGCAGCGCGGTGACGGTGGCGCCGGTCAGCACCTGCATCAGGTCCACCGGCATGGGCCAGCGCAGGTCGGGGCGGTTGATCTGGGCGCGAACGATGCGCGCGCCTTGCAGATGGGGCAACAGGCCGCGGCGAACGGTCTCGACTTCCGGCAGTTCTGGCAATCGTGTTCCTTTCGTCGCATTGTGCGCGCGGCAAGCCGGACCTATCTGGCAATGGAACAGGCAAACGGCAAGCGTGATGACGGACAACAGGCAGACCCATTTCGGCTTTCGGACCGTGGACGAGGATCAGAAGGCCGGCATGGTCCATCAGGTCTTTTCCAGCGTCGCGTCGAAATACGACGTGATGAACGACCTGATGAGCGTGGGCATCCACCGCGTCTGGAAGACCGCGATGATGGACTGGCTGGCGCCGCGCGATGGGCAGCATCTGCTGGACGTGGCGGGCGGCACGGGCGACGTGGCGTTCCGGTTCCTGGACCGGGCGCCCGGCGCGCGCGTGACCGTTTGCGACATGACCGAATCGATGCTGGTCGAGGGGCGCAAGCGCGCCGATGCCGTCGACAAGGCCGACCGGCTGGCATGGGTCACGGGCGATGCGATGGCGCTGCCTTTTGCCGACAACAGTTTCGACCGCTATACGATCAGCTTTGGCATCCGCAACGTGACGCGCATTCCCGATGCGCTGGCCGAGGCGTATCGCGTGCTGAAACCCGGCGGGCGGCTGATGGTGCTGGAATTCAGCCAAATCCCGGTGCCCGCGATGCAATGGGCCTATGACCGCTACAGTTTCAACGTGATCCCGGCGATGGGACAGGCGGTGACGGGCGATCGCGACAGCTATCAGTATCTGGTCGAATCGATCCGCAAGTTTCCCGATCAGGACAGCTTTGCCCAGTTGATCCGTGATGCGGGCTTTGGTCGTGTCCAGTGGCGCAACTTGTCGATGGGCATCGCCGCCCTGCATTCCGGTTGGAAATTATAGGCCAATGCGCGGACCCCACAACATCCTGCGTCTGATCCGCACGGGTGCGACCTTTGAGCGGACCGGCGCGATGGCCGCCGTCCTGGACGCCGTCGATGCGCCGATCCGCGTGCGTCTGGCCGCACGGGTGTTGGGCCGACCGTTCCGCTGGCTGGGCTACAAGGGCGATCCGACCCTGCCGCCGATCACGCGCGCGATCACCGCGCTTGGCCCGGCCTATATCAAGTTCGGCCAGATCATGTCGACGCGCGCGGATGTCGTGGGCCCGGAAATGGCTGGACAGCTGCGCATGCTGCAGGACCGTCTGCCGCCCTTTCCCACCGATGTGGCCAAAAAGGCGAT
Source organism: Paracoccus sp. Ld10 (assembly GCF_045064235.1). NCBI lineage: Bacteria > Pseudomonadati > Pseudomonadota > Alphaproteobacteria > Rhodobacterales > Paracoccaceae > Paracoccus > Paracoccus sp. Ld10. The sequence continues at coordinate 146,817 of NZ_JBISHD010000006.1, forward strand.
AGAGACGGAATTGCGCGCCCCGGTCGATCAGCTGTTCAGCGAGTTTTCCGAACCCGTTGCCGCCGCGTCGATCGCCCAGGTCCACCGCGCCCGCGTCCGCGAGACGGGCCGAGAGGTTGCCGTCAAGGTCGTGCGCCCCGACATCGGCGCGGCGTTCCGGCGCGACATCGACGCGTTCCATTTCGGCGCCCGCCTGATCGAGCTGCTGTCCCCCGGTACCCGCCGCCTGCGTCCGCGCGACGTGGTGCGCCATTTCGAACAGACGGTCACCGGCGAACAGGATCTGCGCCTGGAGGCTGCGGCCGCGTCGGAATTTTCCGAGAACACCGCCCGCGACACGGGATTTCAGATCCCCATGCCGCATTGGGCGCTGTGTTCGCGTCGCGTCCTGACCGCCGACTGGGCCGAAGGCCTGCCGATGGGCGACCGCGACGCGCTGATCGCGGCGGGCCACGACACGACCGATCTGGCGCGCCGGGTGATCCAGCTGTTCCTGTCGCACGCGCTGCGCGACGGGTTCTTTCATGCCGACATGCACCACGGCAACCTCAAGGTCGCGGCCAATGGCGATGTCATCGCCTATGATTTCGGCATCATGGGCGAGATCGACGAATATACCCGCCGCGTCTATGCCCAGATCCTGTACGGGTTCATCCAGCGTGATTACCGCCTGGTTGCGCGGGTCCATTTTGAGGCTGGATATGTCCCCCGCGACCGCGACGAGGCCGCATTCGCCCGCGCCCTGCGCGCCGTGGGCGAGCCGATCTTTGGCGCCGATGCCAGCCGGATCAGCATGGGCAACCTGCTGTCCTATCTGTTCGAGGTGACGGAACGGTTCGGCATGCCCACGCGGACCGAACTGATCCTGCTGCAACGCACCATGGTCGTGGTCGAGGGTGTGGCCCGGTCGCTGGACCCCCAGCTGAACATCTGGGACGCGGCCAAGCCGGTCGTGTCCGATTATATCAAGGCCAGCGTGGGGCCCAAGGCCGCGATCAGCGACCTGACCCATATCGCGCAGACCGTGGGCCGGTACGGACCCCTGTTGCCGCGGATGATCGAACAGGCCCTGTGGGAACGCGCCCACCCCGAAGAGGCGCGGTTGACGCTGATTCAGCCGCGCAGCACCGGCACGCTGCTGTTGGTCGCGGTGCTGGCACTGGCGGCTGGCGCGGGGATCGGCCTGTCGCTCTAGGACGCGTCGGTCAGAAACAGATGATCTCGGCCTCGGCCTCGGCGCGCCGCAGGGTTGCCACGGTTTCGGTCAAGGCGGCCATGCCGCGGAACATGCCGGACCGTTCGCCGGTGGTCTGGCGCATCCGCAGAACGGTTTCCGCGCCGACGTAATCGGCATAGGGCAGGACCTCGGCGATGCGGTCGATCGCGCAGGAACAGCGGTCCAGCATGTTGCGCGTCTGCCCGTTGGTCGCCATGCAGGCAAAGGCGTATTCGACCCTCGCATTCGTCGGATAGTCGTTCACCGCCTGTGCCGATGCGGGGACAGCCGACAGGGCCAGTGCCACCGCGCCCGCGCGGATCATTGCAGCACCAGTGCGTTACGATAGCCCGCCGCGTCATCGGTTTCGGCCCGCAATTCGCGGATGGGTTCGTCCGGCGCGGCCATGACGAATGTCAGCGTCAGCGTCTGAAACCCGTTCATCCGCGCCGCATTCGCATCCTGGGCAAAGGGCTGAAAGCTGGCCGTGATGCCGTCATCGGTTGTCGTGACCTCTCCGCCCTGAAACAGCGCCTCCTTCATCCGGTTGCGGATATAAAAGGGGCTGCCGCCGGTCAGTGCCGCCATGTCGCGGGTCGTCTGTTCCAGAAAGAAGGTCAGCACCGGGTCGCCCGACGATATCGGGAACGGCCCGATCGTGCGATCGATGGGCGCAGCCTTCTGGTTCAGTTCCAGGATCGGCTGCTGGTCGCTGGGGTCGATGCCTTGGGACAGGGTGACCAGCCCGTTGTCGGTCGGGCGAAACCCCTCGACGGCGGGGCCCGCGACAGTCATCCGCCATTCCAACGCCGTGTCGCCCAGATCCCAGGGGCCGCGTTCGGCAAAGACCGCGTCGCCGGCCTCGGCGGCAGCCAGGGGCAGGGGGGCAAGCCCCAGTATCAGGGCCAGTGCGATGGCGCGGGTCATGGTCGTCCTCCCAAACGTCTGGGCATGATGGGCGCGGGACGGACCGGGGCGCAAGCCCCGGCGGCGTGTGCATCCTCCCTTGGTCTTAGGCCAGCAGGCGGCCCAGGATCTCGGCCAGGTCGGGGGGGCTGACGGGCTTTTCCAACAAATGGATCCCCATGGCCGCACAGTGCCGTGAAATGGCCGGATCGCGATGTGCCGTCACGATCACCGCGGGCACCGGCCTGTCGGACGCCGCGCGCAAGGCCTCTATCGCGGCAAAGCCGGTATCGCCGTTTTCCAGGTGGTAATCGGCCAGGATCACGTCGGGGGGTTCATCCCCCATCGTGGCCAACGCCTCGGCGGTGTCGCCCGCGATGCGGGGCACCATGCCCAGCCGGTCGCGCAGGATCATCTGATAGGCGCGGCGCATCTCGGGGTCGTTCTCGACCACCAGGGCCACGCGGCCGCGCAGCGCGGGCAGGGTCGCGACCGCCAGGCGGGGCGTATCGGTCAGCGCCTGCACCAGCGGCAGACCGACACGAAAGACCGTGCCGCGCATCGCCTCGGACGACAGGCTGATGGGGTGACCCAGCTTGGCGCAGGCACGGCGCACGATGGACAGGCCCAGCCCCATGCCGGGGGTCGCGCTGTCATGGGTCAGCCGCTGGAATTCGTCAAAGATGCGGTTGCGGTCCACTGCCGGGATGCCCATCCCCGTGTCGTACACAGACAGCCAGCACATTGCCCCCTTGCGTCGCGCGCCCACCGCCACGCCGCCGCGATGGGTGTATTTGATCGCATTCGACACCAGATTCTGCGCGATGCGACGCAAAAAGATCGGGTCGCTGTCGACCACCGCGGTCGTGGGCATGAACCGCAGACGCAGCCCCTTGGCCTGCGCCACCGGCGCGAATTCGGCGGCCAGCCTGCGGAACAGGTCGTCCAGCGGCACCGGCTGGCGATTGAATTCAATCCGCTGGCTGTCCAGCCGAGAGATGTCCAGCACCGCATGCATCAGCTGTTCGACCGATTCAAAGGCACTGCCAAGCCTATCGGTCAATTCGGTCTGATGCGGGTCCATCGCGGTATCGGTCAGCGCCGACAGGAACAGCCGCGCAGCAGACAAAGGTTGCAGCAGGTCGTGGCTGGCGGCGCGCAGAAAGCGGGTCTTGGACCTGTTCGCCTCTTCGGCCAGGGCGCGGGCCACGGCCAGTTCGCGGTTCCTTTGCGACAGGTCGGCCATCGCGCGTTCCAGATCGCGGGTGCGGGCCAGAACCTCCTGCTCCAACGCCACGGCGGCCTGGAACATCGACCATGCTGACCCGCGCGTTTCCTCCAGCCTGTCGATGCGGTCGATCAGGACGGCGTTGATGCGGGTCAGCTTGGCGATCTGCCGGTCGGGCAGGTCGCCGTCACGCATCATCATTGGACCTCCATGAAGGCCAGGCCCACGAATGTCTGGTTTACATGCATGCCGCTGTGCTGTTCGCCATAGGTATTGAACCCGACAACACGGTGGCGGCGGTACAGGTCTGACATGCGGTCGGTCAGCCCGGCGCGTTCCAGGGCCAGCCGCCGCAGGATGCAGTCAAAGGCCAGCACCATCAGCGGCGGCGTGGGCAGCGCATCCAGCAGGTCGGAAAAGCCCTGGATCAGATCTTCGGACCGGCCAAGTGTCAGGACGGTGCCGGTATCGATCGACGACATCAGCGACAGCCCGTCATCGTCGGTGACCGCCCTGATGGCGCGCACATGATGCCGCCCGCCCATGCGCAGCAGCAGGGGATGGCGGGCGAATTCGGTGGGCGTCAGGTCGACGCGGCGCAGACCGGTCAGACGGGCGTATTCCTGGGCCGCAGGTTCGGCGTTCAGTTCCAGGATGCAGCGCTTGTCAGGAATGGCGGCGGTGACCACCGCGCGGGTTGGGGTGGGGCTGAAATGGGCGAATGTCACCTCGTGGATGGCCAGGTCCGTCTCGACCAGCAGGAACACCGCGACGCCCGACTGCACCATACCCTGCGCCAGCAGGGAGGTGCGGCAGAAATTCAGCCCGTCGCCCGCCGATCCGCCCAGCACCGGGACAGACGGCAGCGCCGCGTCCAGCGTGGACACCAGCACATCCTCCTGGCCCGCCAGCCCGTCGGTCAGCAGCAATCCGAACAGATGGCGCGCCGGGTCGGAACCGAAATCGCGCGCCATCCGGCGCAGTTGCGCCATCCACCCGGACACCGGCAATGCGGCCAGATCCGGCAGCACCAGCGACGCGGCGCGAAAATGGCAGGCGGGGAACCCGATTGCCACGACGCTGTCGCTGGCATAGCCCTGCGGCCCGATCTCTCCGGCGGACGAGCATCCGACCATGATGCAGTCTCGTGGCAGATGCGGCGTCAGCCCGGCATGCAGCGCGGTCAGATCGTCGGCCTGCGCGCCGAACAGCAGCACCAGCGCGGGATCAATGCCGCGCAGGCCGTCCAGCAGGGTCGGGACCATGTCGGTCCCGCCGCGGTCGGCCTGCACAGCGACCGGCCCGGATGCGCCCTCCTTCGCAGCCGGGTCGGTGTTCATCAGCCGGCCTCGAACAGCCGGATCGAATTGGCCAGCAGCACGGCCTGCGTGCGGCGGCGGGCGTTGATCTTGGACATGATCGCGGTGATGTGGGTCTTGACCGTGGCCTCGGCGATCGACAGCTCGTAGCTGATCTCCTTGTTGGCCTTGCCCTTGCAGATCAGCCGCAGAATCTTCATCTGCTGCGGCGTCAGCGATGAAAAACGCCGTGCCAATGCGGCCTTGGCATCATTGCCGGCGCCGTCCTGATCAGGCCGATACCCTTCGGGGGTGACATGTTCCCCCTCCCACATGCGGCGCAGGCTGTCGACCAGCGCCTCTCGCGACAGCGACTTGCTGATATAACCCTGTGCCCCCGCCGCCATCGCGGTCGAGATCATCGCCCCTTCCAGATCGGCCGAGATCATGGTGATCGGCACATCCGGCAATTGGCGGCGCAGGGTCACGATGCCCTCGGCCCCGCGCGCGTCCGGCAGGTTCAGGTCCAGGATCACGGCGTCGGGTGCACCCTGCATCCGGATCTGTTCGACCGCCGCACCAAGGCTGCGCGCGGTTCGGACGTTTTTCAGGCCAAAGCTGATCTTGAGCGTCAGGGCCAGCGCGTCGCACATCAACGGGTGGTCATCGACGATCAGTATCTCACGGACCTGGTCGGCGGACGGGCGCGCTGGCGCCACGGGACGCGCCTGCATCGCAGCAGCTGTCATGGCAATCCTCCCTGAGTTCTGTCGGCTGCGTCTCCTCCTCAAGAGCGCCGCCGTCAGCCCAGTTTAGGGCAGGGTGCACATAAAGCAAGCGTCCGGTCCGACAAAGGTCGGACGCGGATCTAGCTTTTCTTGACCGCGGGGTCGATCGGCGCAAAGCTTTCTGTCCAGATGTTGCCATCGGTGTCTTCGACCCTGACATTGATCGTCTGGCCATCGGGTTCATAGCGGAACCGGAATACCGGATCCTCGCTGACCGAAATTCCCGCCGACATCGAAAACAGCAATGCGTCCCCCTGGCGGACGTCCAGGCGGTCGATGAAATGGGCGGGAATGTTCAACAGCGTCAGCTGATCGCGCTGTAATCCGGAAAAGTTCGGGTGCCGGATCATCAGCGTGCCGATGTCTTGGCCATCCTGCACCTCGCTGCGCCAGCGCATCTGGCCCATCGTCGCATTGGTCGCGGCCATGTCCTTGCCCGCCGGGGCCGAACAGCCGCCCGCAGCCTTGACGAACCGCCCGGCCATGACCTGCGCGCCGTCGGCATGGGTCGCGATGGCGCGGACGTCGGAATAGCTGTCGACGCGGACACGCACCTCGAAATCCAGGGGCATCAGGGCGGGGCCGAACGCGTATTCGGCGGCGACGGGGGCGGGGTTCTCGTCGATGATCAGGGTCAGGGCCGTGATGGGCGGGGCGTCGGGTGCCTGCGTCAGTCGGATCGGGACAATGGCCGCGTCATGGGCACGGGGCGGCGCGTCTAGGTCCAGCGCCGTCGCGTCCTGCGGCGGATCGGTGTCCAGATCCATCACCGCGCCGCGCAGATCCTCCCATGTGGGCGACGGTTGCAGCGCATTGTCCTGCGCCATCGCGGGCGCGGCCAGCAGCGCCGCCGTCAGAGTCAGCCACAGTCTCATTGCCTTATCCTCCCTTGGACATCCTCCGATAGATGAACGCGGTGGTGGTGGCGGCTGCGTCCTCCTCGGCGCGTGCCACGACCCCCGCGTGCAGCGGAGATTTCGAACAGACCGGGTCGGTCGCCCGCGCATCGCCCGCCAGCGCCATGGCCTGACAGCGGCAGCCGCCGAAATCGATGTCCTTGCGGTCGCAACCGCGACAGGGTTCCGGCATCCAGGCGGTGCCGCGGAACGCATTGAAGCTGTCGGACAGGTGCCAGATGTCCGACAGCGACCGGTCCTGCACGTTCTCGAACCGCATCCAGTCGATCGTCTGCGCGGCGTGGCAGGGCAGGACAGTGCCGTCCGGACCGACGTTCAGCCCGGTCGAACCCCAGCCTCCCATGCAGGCCTTGGGATAGATCGCGTGGTGATCGGCGGGGACATAGTCGATGACCATCCGCCCCCGCAGCCGGATGCGGGCGGCGTTCACCACCTGCCGCGCGAATTCGGCCTGTTCGCGCGTCGGCATCAGCGCGCCGCGATTGCGGTCGGCCCACCCGTGAAACTGGACGGTGGCCACCTCGATCCGCCGCGCACCAAGGCGTTCGGCCAGGTCCACCATGTCGGGCAGACGGTCCATGTTCTGGCGATGGACGACCGCGTTGATGGTCAGCGGAAAGCCGATTTCCGTGACCCAGTCGCTGAACACCATCTTTTTGTCCCAGGACCCCGGATGGCCGCTGATCCGGTCGGCCATGTCCGGACGGATACCCTGCAGAGACAGCTGGACATGATCGACGCCCGCACGGTCCAGCTCGATCAGCCGGTCGCGGGTGATGCCGATGCCGGACGTGATCAGGTTCACATACAGCCCGGCATCGCGTGCATGTCCGACAATCTGCGCCAGATCGCGCCGCGCACCCGGTTCCCCGCCCGAGATGTGGACCTGCAGCACGCCCAGGTCGGCGGCCTGCCGGAACACGCGGCCCCAGTCGTCTGCGCTGATCTCTCTGGATGCGCGAATCAGATCGACGGGGTTGGAACAATAGGGACAGGCCAGCGGACAGCGATGTGTGACCTCGGCCAGCATTGCCATGGGCAGGCCGGGGGTGACGGGGTTGCCCTCCAGATCGTGCGGCTGGTGCTGCTGATCCTTCATGCGGCGTCCTTCAGAAATACCATGCGCCGTTCGATCAGCCCGGTCAGGAAATCGCGTACGTCGCCGCCGATCTGGTCCACCGGCGCGTTGTAACGTGCGGCCAGATCGCGCACGATCCGGTCCAGGCTGCGGGCGCCGTCCAGTTCGGACAGGATTGCCTCTCCGATCTGATCCAGCTGCAACGCGCGTTCGGGGGCCTGCAGCACGCGGATGCCGCGCACGCGGTCGCCCTGCAACCGCACGCCGCGCGGCAGATAGGGGATGTCGTCGGGTCCGATCAATGCGGTCATGCCTGCATTCCCTGTCCGGGCTGCCATGAGCCGGGGGGCGTGCGACCCTCGACATAGCCGTGCCACAGGGCGTCCAGTTGCGCCCACAGCACGTCGGTCTTGAAGGTCAGGGCGGCGGCGGCGGCATCCTGTTTTTCCAGCGTGTCGGCATGGGTCAGTACGTAACCCAGGCCGAACTTGACGTCATCGGGGGCCTCGGTCAGGCGTTTCCTGAAATAGGAAAGGCTGCTGTCATCGGCGAAATCGTAATGCGCCAGCAACCCCTCGATGCGCTGGGCGTGGATGCGGGGCGCGAACAGTTCGGTCAGGCTGGCAGCCACCGCGTCCAACAAAGGCATGTCGCGCACAAAGCGGACATAGGCGTCGACCGCGAACCGCGTCGCCGGCATGATGCCCACACCCGATGCGACATAATCGGGGTCCAGCCCCACCGCCTGCGCCAGGGCCAGCCAGCGGCGGATGCCGCCACCCTCGGTCTCGCCGCCGTCGTGATCCTCGATCCGCTTGCGCCAGGCGCGGCGCAGGTCGGGATCCTCGACCCGGCTCATGAAGGCGGCGTCCTTCATGGGGATGCGCGACTGGTACATCCAACGGTTGATGACCCAGGCCCGCACTTCGTCCGGGGTGCAGTCGCCGCCATGCAGGCGGGCGTGGAACGGGTGGCGGTCGTGATAGCGTTCGGCGCCGATGGCGCGCAGGCGGGCCTCGAAATCCTTGGGCGATTGGGCGGTGGCTTGGACGTCCTTCACAGCGTGATCTCCATTCCGTCGCGGGCGACCAGCCATCCCCGCGCGGCTGCGTCCGCCGCCTGCGGGCTGGCCGGATCGGTCAGCGGGTTCGAATTGTTCATGTGCACAAAGATGCGCTGGCCAAGCGGCGTTTCGGCAAGGGCGGGGATGGTATCGGTCACCGCCATGTGCCCCATCCGTCGACCTGTCTTGCGGCCCAGCCCCATGCGGATCATCTCGTCGTCGTCCCACAGGGTACCGTCAAAAAACAGCGCGTCGGCCCCCGCGATCCGGTCGCGCAGCCAGTCGGGCATGTCCGCACAGCCGGGAATATAGAACGCCCGCCTGTCCGCGGTCCGCAATTCGACGCCGACGGTGGTCTCTCCGATCAGGCCGGTCTCGACGGTGGCGCCTTCCTGGTACAGGGGCACCTTGCCGGGCACGGCGAACAGCGTCGCGGTCAGGCCCGGCGTCAGCGGGATCGTCTGGTCCAGCCCGATGGTCCGGCGCGGCACGAAATCGGGGTTCACCGCCGCCATCATCGGGTTCGCCGCCAGCGCATCGTGAATCGCCTGCGTGGCAAACAGATCAAAGGGCTGGCTTTCGCGCAGGGTCAACAGCCCCGCCACGTGGTCGATGTCGCCGTTCGTGACCAGAACCGACCGCAGCGGCATGGTTCGCGGACCGGACGGATACAGCGCCGGCGTGGCCGCCAGTTGCGCCCGGATGTCGGGCGACGCATTCAGGATCGCCCAGTCACGCCCGTCCGCGCTGACCGCGACGGAGCTTTGGGTCATCGACGGGATGCGACCGGCGCGCGCCGCATCGCAATTTCCGCAACCGCAATTCCATTGCGGCAACCCGCCGCCCGCCGCCGCCCCAAGGATGATGATCCGCATGTCGTCCCTTGTGATAGGAAGGCCCCGCCCGAACGAATTCGGACGGGGCCTCATTCCTGCCTGTGGTACAGGCTCAGAACAGGACGGGCTCGTCCTCGGCGGGTGCGTACATGTTGATTTCCATGCCGCAAGCGATTTCGTTCAGGATTGGTTTGGTCCAGGCCATGTTGTGCTCCTCCTACATGCCGGTGGTGCCGCTACAGAAGGCGACTGGATTCAAATTTAGTATGGAGACAGGATGAATCAACACGACAAAGGTCGCAAAGTCGTGACCATTTCGTGATCTTGGACCGGAAATGAGAGACGTTTGGCGATGTTTCATCTGATTCTGGGCGTCTGTCTGGCGATTTCGGCCGATCATTGCGGCCATGTTCTGCTGCCGCAGGGCGATTCGACGACCGCCCAGGGGTGCCGGGCGCAGGCCGCGCAGGTGGCGGGCGCATGGCTGGCGGCGCGGCCGGACCTGACGGGTGACGCGCCGGAATGCCGGGCGAATGCCGACCTGCCGGCGCTGGACCTGCAGCAGGTCGCACCGGGCATTCACGTCCATTTCGGGCAATCCCGCCAGATGGAAGAGACCACGGACGGGCGCATCGCCAATCTTGGGGTGATCGTCGGGCGCGACGCGGTGGCAGTGATCGACGCGGGCGTGTCGCGGGCGCAGGGGCAGGACCTGTACGTGGCGATCCGGCGGATGACCGACCTGCCCGTGCGCCACCTGATCCTGACGCATATGCATCCCGACCACGTCCTGGGCGCGCAGGTTCTGTCCGAGGCCGGGGCCCGCATCACCGCGCATCACGCCCTGCCGCAATCGCTGCAGGCGCGGTCGGCGGGGTATCTGGACGCCCTGGCCGATCTGTATCCGCCTGGGGAGTGGATCGCCACGCAGGCGGTGATGCCAGACGATCTGGTGCGCGACCGGCAGGTGATCAAGCTGGGCGACCGGTCGCTGCTGCTGCGCGCCTGGCCCGCGGCCCATACCGACAGCGACCTGACCGTTCTGGACCGGGCGACCGGCACGCTGTTCACGGGTGATCTGCTGTTTCGAGACCTGACGCCGGTGGTGGACGGATCGCTGACGGGGTGGCTGGACTGGCTGGACGGCGACCCCGCCCGGGGCGCGGATGTGATCGTGCCGGGGCATGGTCCCGTCGGCCAATCATGGCAGGACGCATCGTCCCCGCAGGTCGATCTGCTGCGCGCGCTTGCAGACCGCACCCGGCAGGCCATTCGCGACGGCCTGGCCCTGTCGCAGGCAGTTCCCGTGATCGTCGATGCCCTGCAGCCGATGCAGGGAACATGGAATTCCTATCCGCAGACGATCGCGAGAAACGCGACCGCGGCCTATAAGGAATTGGAGTGGGAATGAGAAGTATTTGACAGATCAAAAGGATCTGTCGGATGTTCGCGTTAACATCCGGACAAGAAACGTCCGGGGACTTTCAGGGAGGAAGACTTGAAAACCGCATTGTATACGACCGCCGCCATCATCGCGCTGTCCGCCGGCACCGCGCAGGCGCAACTGGTGATCGAACCGGGCAGCGATGACCGCATCGACTGGGCCAGCCTGGACGCGTTCGCCGCCGCCCATCCCGATCTGGAAGGGCAGAGCTTTGACATGCTGGGCCCATGGCTTGGCGGCGACCAGGAGCTGTTCAGCAGCGTCATCGCCTATTTCAATCAGGCGACAGGCGCGCAGGCGAACTATTCCGGGTCCGACAGCTTTGAACAGCAGGTCGTCATCGACAGCGAGGCCGGATCGCCGCCCGACGTGGCGATCTTTCCGCAGCCGGGACTGGCGGCCGATCTGGCCGAGCGGGGTTTCCTGCGGCCCCTGGGCGACGACACCGCGCAATGGCTGACCGACAACTATGCCGCGGGCGAAAGCTGGGCGGCACTGGGGACCTATGCGGGACCGGACGGGACCGAGGCGCTGTATGCGTTCCCCTACAAGGCCGACGTGAAGTCGCTGGTCTGGTATGTCCCCGAGAACTTCGAGGATGCCGGCTATGAGATCCCCGAAACCTATGAGGATCTGAAGACCCTGACCGAGCAGATCGCCGAAGAGGGCGAGACGCCGTGGTGCATCGGCCTGGGGTCGGGGGGTGCGACCGGCTGGCCCGCCACCGATTGGGTCGAGGATCTGATGTTGCGCACGTCCTCCCCGGAGGATTACGACGCCTGGACCACGAACGGCATGCCCTTCAACGACCCCAAGGTGGTCGCCGCGATCGAGGAGTTCGGCTGGTTCGCCAAGAACCCCGATTTCGTCGCGGGCGGCGTGGGCTCGGTCAGCGCGACCGATTTCCGCGAAAGCCCCGCCGGCCTGTTCGACAGCCCGCCCGCCTGCTATCTGCACCGTCAGGCCAGCTTCATCACGACCTTTTTCCCGGAAGGGATCATCGTGGGCGAGGATGCCGATTTCTTCTACATGCCCGCGCCCGCGTCGGGTGATCTGGGCCAGCCCGTGCTGGGCGGCGGCACCATGTTTGCGGTGATGTCGGACAACCCGGCCGCGATGGCCTTTGTCGATTTTCTGCAAACCCCCGTCGCGCACGAGATCTGGATGGCGCAACAGGGCTTTGTGACCCCCTATGCCGGTGCCAACATCGAGGCCTATGACGACCCGACCGTCCGCCGCATGGGAGAGATCCTGTTGGACGCCACGGTGTTCCGGTTCGACGGGTCGGACCTGATGCCCGGCGCGATCGGCGCGGGCGCGTTCTGGACCGGCATGATCGATTTCGTCGGCGGCGCCTCGGCACAGGCCGTCGCGGACAAGATCCAGGCCAGCTGGGCCTCGCTGAACTGACGACCGGCGCGGCGATGGTGATGTCGCCGCGCCCCATCATTCAGGGGGGGACAGGGTATGGAGTTGATGTGGTTGGCGGCCAGCACGATCGCGATCGGGGTCTTTGCCTGTGTGGCGTGGTTCTGGGGCTCGAACTGGCTGCTGGACCGCATCTATCCGCCGCAGGGCGCGCGGGCGGGCGACAACATCCGCCGGGCGAACCAGATCCGCCCCTGGCTGTTCCTGGGGCCTGCGATCCTGTTTCTGGGGACCTATCTGGTCTATCCGGTTCTGGACAGCCTGTGGCGGTCGCTGTTCAATTCGAACGGATCGCAATTCGTCGGCCTGAACAACTATTCCTGGCTGATGAACGACGACAAGTTCCGGGAATCCATGCTGAACAACGTGGTCTGGCTGTTGGTCGTGCCGGCGATGTCCACGCTGTTCGGCCTGCTGGCGGCCCAGCTGACCGACCGGTTGAAATGGGGCAGCATCGGCAAGTCGCTGATCTTCATGCCCATGGCCATCAGCTTTGTCGGCGCGGGCGTCATCTGGAAATTCATCTATGAATACCGCGCATCGGGCGAGACCCAGATCGGCCTGCTGAACTGGATCGTGACTCAACTGGGCGGACAGCCGCAGATCTGGCTGACCCTGCCGATGTGGAACAGCCTGCTGTTGATGATCGTGCTGGTCTGGATCCAGACCGGATTCGCGATGGTCATCCTGTCCGCCGCCCTGCGCGGCATCCCCGAAGAGACGGTCGAGGCCGCCATCCTGGACGGCGCATCCCCCCTGCAGGTGTTCTTCAGGATCAAGGTGCCCCAGATCATGGGCACCATCGCGGTCGTCTGGACCACCATCACCATCGTCGTGCTGAAGGTGTTCGACATCGTCTTCGTCATGACCAACGGGCAATGGGGCACGCAGGTGCTGGCCAACCTGATGTACGACTGGATGTTCCGTGGCACGCCCGATTACGGGCGCGGATCGGCCATCGCCATCGTCCTGATGATCCTGGTCACGCCGATCATGGTCTGGAACATCTGGAACGCACGCAAGGAGGTCCGCTGATGGAGGGGATGGCCGGACAAAAGTCGTCGCTGGCATGGGCCGTCAACATCGCGGCCTTCCTGCTGGTGCTGCTGTGGACGATCCCGACCCTGGGCCTGTTCGTGTCGTCGTTCCGCGACCGCGACCAGATCTCGACCTCGGGGTGGTGGCAGTCGTTTTCCGGGTCGGTGCAGACCGGGTTCGTGCGGTCGGGCACGGCCGACGATCAGGTGCAAGAGGGCGATCTGTACGTGATCGCCGGCAGCGCTCTGGAGGGCACGCAGGAACTGACGGCCTGGGGCACCAACGCACGGCAGCCCGATGCCAATGCGCCGGGTGACACGGTCGAACTGGACCCCGGCATCGACCTGACCGTGACCGAGGACGGCAGCTATCGCATGACCTCTGCCCAGCCCTTCGAGATGCGGCGCGGTGAACGGATCTTTACCACCACGCTGTCGCCGCCGGCCTTTACGACCGACAACTATCGCCGCGTGCTGACCGCGGGCGGGTTGGGCCGGGCGTTCATGAACACCATGACGGTGACGATCCCGGCCACCGTCATCCCGATCCTGATCGCGGCATTCGCCGCCTATGCGCTGGCCTGGATGCGGTTTCCGGGGCGCGCGCTGTTGACGGCATGCGTGGTCGGCCTGCTGGTCGTGCCGCTGCAGGTGGCGCTGATCCCGCTGCTGCGGCTGCACAACGAACTGGGCATCGGCAAGGGCTACCTGGGTATCTGGCTGGCCCATACCGGGTTCGGCCTGCCGCTGGCCGTGTATCTGCTGCGCAACTACATGGTCGGCCTGCCCCGCGAGGTCATCGAAAGCGCCCGCGTCGACGGCGCGACCGAGTTTCAGATCTTTTGCCGGATCATCCTGCCGTTGTCCTTTCCCGCGTTGGCCAGTTTTGCGATCTTTCAGTTCCTGTGGGTCTGGAACGACCTGCTGGTGGCAACCGTGTTCCTGGGCAATACGGGCGAGCAACTGGTGATGACCGGCCTGCTGCGCGAACTGATGGGGTCGCGCGGAGGTGAATGGGAGATCCTTGCAACTTCGGCGTTTATCTCGATAGCGGTACCATTGCTGGTGTTTTTTGCCATGCAGAAATACCTGGTCCGCGGATTGCTGGCCGGCTCTGTGAAAGGTGGATGATCTTGACTGAACAGACGACGGATTGGTGGAAGGGCGGGATCATCTATCAGATCTACCCGCGCAGTTTTCAGGACACGACCGGCAGCGGCACCGGTGATCTGGCCGGCATCGCACAGCGCCTGCCATATGTGGCATCACTGGGCGTCGATGCGGTCTGGATCTCTCCGTTCTTCACCTCTCCGATGAAGGATTTCGGCTACGACGTCAGCGACTATTGCGGGATCGACCCGGTCTTCGGGACGATGGACGATTTCGACTGGCTGGTGCAGAGCGCGCACGAGCTGGGTCTCAAGGTGATGATCGACCTGGTGATGTCGCACACCTCGGACCAGCATCCCTGGTTCAGGGAAAGCCGTGCGACGCGCGACAACCCGAAATCCGATTGGTACGTCTGGTCGGACCCGCGCCCGGACGGCACGCCGCCCAACAACTGGCTGTCGATCTTTGGCGGCAGCGCGTGGCAGTGGGATGCGCGGCGCGAACAGTATTTCCTGCACAACTTCCTGTCGTCGCAGCCGGACCTGAACTTTCACAACCCCGCCGTCCAGGACGCCCTGATCGAGATGGCGCGGTTCTGGCTGGACAAGGGCGTGGATGGTTTTCGGCTGGACACGATCAACTTCTATTTCCACGACGCCCAGCTGCGCGACAACCCGCCTTTGGCGCCGGAACTGCGCAAATCGGACACGGCCCCCGCCGTGAACCCCTACAACCACCAGAGCCACCAGTTCAGCAAGTCCCAGCCCGAGAACCTGGCGTTCCTGGAGCGGTTCCATCAGGCGCTGGTGCCCTATGGCGCCGCCGTGGTCGGAGAGATCGGCGACAGCGAACGCGCGCTGGAACTGCTGGAGGAATATACCGGCGTGCCAGGCCGGGTGCAGATGTCGTATGTGTTCGACTTTCTGTCGGGCGACGACCTGCCCGCCGCGCGGGTGGTCGAGGTGTTCGACAAGCTGCACGACACCGCGCCCAATGCCTGGCCGTGCTGGGCCATGTCGAACCACGACGTCGTGCGCCATGTGACGCGCTGGAACCTTCCCGATCAGGCGGCCAAGGCCTATGCGACGGTGCTGTTGTGCCTGCGCGGGTCGGTCTGCCTGTACCAGGGAGAGGAGCTGGGCCTGCCCGAGGCAGAGCTGCGTTTCCAGGACCTGCGCGACCCCTATGGCATCGAGTTCTGGCCCGAGTTCAAGGGCCGCGACGGGTGCCGGACGCCGATGGTCTGGGACATGGGCGTGAACGGCGGTTTCTCCACCAGCCAGCCCTGGCTGCCCGTGCCGCACACGCATCTGCAGCGCACCGTCGTCAGCCAGGAGGCCGACGCACAGTCCATGCTGCACCATTATCGGTGGGCGGTCGGCCTGCGGCGCAAGCACAGCGCGCTGCGCAACGGCAACATGACCGACATCCATGCCGAGGGGCCGGTGCTGTCATTTCGCCGCCGCGACGCCAAGCAGACCCTGCTGATCCGCGCCAACCTGTCCGACGACGATGCGGGCGGGCTGATGCCATGGCAGGTCCAGATCATCGAAGGGTAGGGGAGGAGGACCGCAAATGGCCGATCTGAAACTGAGGGGCATCGCCAAGTCCTATGGCGACGTGCAGGTGTTGAAGGACATCGACCTGGACATCCGCTCGGGCGAGTTCATCGTCTTTGTCGGACCGTCCGGCTGCGGAAAATCCACATTGCTGCGGATGATCGCCGGGCTGGAGCAGATCACCGCAGGAGAGCTGCAGATCGGCGGTCAGGTGATGAACGACATCCCCCCCAGCCAGCGCGGCATCGCGATGGTGTTCCAGTCCTATGCGCTGTACCCGCACATGACAGTGCGCGACAACATGGCCTTTGCCCTCAAGATCGCAGGCCAGTCCAGGGATCAGATCAAGGCCGCCACCGACCGTGCGGGCACGATGTTGCAGCTGACGCCCTATCTGGAGCGCCTGCCCAAGGCGTTGTCGGGCGGCCAGCGTCAGCGTGTTGCCATCGGGCGCGCCATCGTGCGCGACCCAAAGGTCTATCTGTTCGACGAACCGCTGTCGAACCTGGACGCCGCCCTGCGCGTCGCCACCCGGATCGAGATCGCGCAGCTGAAGGCATCGATGCCCGACCGCACGATGATCTATGTCACCCATGACCAGACCGAGGCGATGACCCTGGCCGACCGCATCGTGGTGCTGGCCGGCGGCGGCATCGCCCAGGTCGGCGCGCCGCTGGAACTTTACGAACGCCCGATGACGGAATTCGTGGCCCAGTTCATCGGCAGCCCGGCGATGAACCTGCTGCCCGGACGGGTCAAGACCGTGGGCGCGATGACCACCGTCGCGCTGGACGGCGGTCTGGAGGCCGAGGTGGCGATCGCGACCCGCGCCGGCGACGAGGGGATGGCCGTCAACCTGGGCGTCCGCCCCGAGGACATGCGCGAGACCGACGGCACCCCCGTTTTTGAGGGAACCGTCGATCTGACCGAGGCCCTGGGCGAGGTGACGCTGCTGTATTTCGGGACCGGGGCGGAAACCGCGCCGATCACGGCCAAGTTGCCGGGCATTCACCCCGACGTCAAGGGCAGGCGCGTGCGCCTGACCGCCGATCCCCATGCGCTGCACCTGTTCCACAAGGGGCAATCGCTGCTGTATCGCGACGGCGCCGACCGCCTGCCGCCCTATCAGCCGCGCATGGCCGCGCCGTCGGGCAGCGTGGGCGGCACGCCTGCGCGCCCCGACAACGGGCGGGAACGGGCAATGGACGGGATGATCGTCCCCGAAGGACCGGTGCGCTGACCCCCCGCGGGGGGCGACCAAGGTCGCAGATCGCGCCCCGCAAACCGTGCTATACTTTCCCCATCCTGAGGGGGAGATCATGACCGAACCGACCCACGCGGACCTGGTGGCCGCGCAGTCGCAATCGCGCAGTGCCACATCGGCGCTGGCCGCATCCTGGCGGCGGTCCATGCTGAAACACGGGCTGGACCCCGCCGACCGTCGCCGCCCCGATCGCCTGTCCGACCGCGAACTGGCCGACCGCCATCAGGCGATGCGGCCGTTCCTGAATGTTGCAGGTCCGCAGCTGGACCAGCTGTACAATCTGGTCGGCCTGTCGGGCTGCAACGTGCTGTTGACCGACGCGCATGGGATCGTGCTGGATCAGCGGGTGTCGGATGGCGATGCCCAGCAGTTCCGCGACTGGGGCTTGTGGCAGGGGGCCGACTGGTCCGAGGCGGCACAGGGCACCAACGGCATCGGCACTTGTCTGGTCGAGGGGCGGCAGGTCACCATCCACCGCGACGAACATTTCCACACCCGCAACACCGCCATGTCGTGCATGGATGCGCCGATCTGGGGACCGGACGGGCGACTGCTGGCGGCGCTGGATGTCAGTTCGGCGCGGGCGGACCAGACAGAGCGGTACAACCGACTGATCGCGGCGCAGGTGGCGCAGACCGCACGGGCCATCGAAGCGGTGTTCTTTCGGCTGTCGTTCCCCGATGCCCGCATCGTCGTCGCGTCCGATGATCAGGGCGAACAGGCGGTGCTGCTGGCGGTGGACAAGGACGACCTGGCCATCGGCGCCACCCGTGCCGCCCGCCGCGTTCTGGGGCTGGAACGCGAGGGCGCGATCCGCCCGCGCCCGGCCGCAGACCTGCTGGGCCGCCAGGACGACCTGACCGGGTTCGACCGGGCCGAACGGGCCGCCGTGATGCGCGCGCTGGCACGGGCGCAGGGCAACGTGTCGGCAGCGGCGCGCGCCTTGGGGATCGGACGGGCGACGATGTACCGGCGCATGGCGCGGCTTGGCGTCGGTGAAAATCACGGGAGACTGTCCCAAAGCTGAGACATCTTCTGCACTGCGGCGCGGATCGGCTGTTGCGACGAATCGCACGGTGCCCGACCCTTGGCCCATACCCGGAACGGGAGATCCGGGATGACAGCCTTGGAGGAGGAACCGATGCCGAACGACCAGACGCACGAATTCAAGGGCGTGGGCGTGATGCCCTTTGCCCGCCGCTATGACAATTTCATCGGCGGCGAATGGGCAGCGCCCAAGTCGGGCCGCTATTTCACCAACACCACCCCCATCACCGGCGCCGAGATCGGCGAGATCGCCCGGTCGAACGCCGACGACATCGAGGCGGCGCTGGACGCCGCCCACAAGGCCAAGGTGGCCTGGGGCCGCACGTCGACCACCGACCGGTCGAACGCGCTGCTGCGGATCGCCGACCGGATGGAGGCGAACCTGGAGCTGTTGGCCACTGCCGAGACCTGGGACAACGGCAAGCCCATCCGCGAGACGATGGCCGCCGACCTGCCGCTCGCCATCGACCATTTCCGGTATTTCGCGGGTGCCCTGCGCGCCCAGGAAGGCGGCATCAGCCAGATCGACGACGACACCGTCGCGTACCATTTCCATGAACCCCTGGGCGTCGTGGGCCAGATCATCCCGTGGAACTTTCCGCTGCTGATGGCCTGCTGGAAGCTGGCGCCCGCGCTGGCGGCCGGCAACTGCGTGGTGCTGAAGCCCGCCGAACAGACCCCGGCCACGATCATGGTCTGGGCCGAACTGATCGCCGATATCCTGCCACCGGGCGTGTTGAACATCGTCAACGGTTTCGGCCTGGAGGCCGGCAAGCCGCTGGCATCGAACCCGCGCATCTCCAAGATCGCGTTCACCGGGGAAACCACCACCGGTCGCCTGATCATGCAGTACGCGTCCGAAAACCTGATCCCGGTCACGCTGGAACTGGGCGGCAAGTCGCCCAACATCTTCATGGAGGATGTCTGCCGCGAGGATGACGATTTCTTCGACAAGGCGATCGAGGGTTTCGTGATGTTCGCGCTGAACCAGGGCGAGGTCTGCACCTGTCCGTCGCGCGCGCTGATTCACGAACGGATCTATGACCAGTTCATGGAACGTGCGCTGAAGCGGGTCGAAGCCATCGTGCAGGGCGACCCGCGCGACAGCGCCACGATGATCGGCGCCCAGGCCAGCAGCGAACAGCGCGACAAGATCCTGTCCTATTTCGACATCGGTCGCAAAGAGGGCGCCGAGGTGCTGATCGGCGGAGAGGCTGCGGATCACGGCGGGGAGCTGTCGGGCGGGTTCTACATCAAACCGACGGTCTTCAAGGGCCACAACAAGATGCGCGTCTTTCAGGAGGAGATCTTTGGCCCGGTCGTGTCGGTGACCACCTTCAAGGATCACGACGAGGCGCTGTCGATCGCCAACGACACGCTGTACGGGCTGGGCGCGGGGCTGTGGTCGCGCGATGCGAACACCTGCTATCGCTTTGGCCGCGCCATCCAGGCGGGCCGGGTCTGGACCAACTGCTATCACGCCTATCCGGCCCATGCGGCCTTTGGCGGCTACAAGCAGTCGGGCATCGGGCGCGAAAACCACCGCATGATGCTGGACCACTATCAGCAGACCAAGAACATGCTGGTCAGCTATAGCCCCAAAAAGCTGGGATTCTTTTGACGCGATGCGGGCGGCCCCTTGGTCGCCCGCAACCCGCACCGATCCGGCGGCGTTGGACACGACGCCAATCGTGGAGCGCGCCATGCCCAAGGACAGCATCATCGACCCCGAGGACGCCGCGATCAGCGCGGGCCTGACCTATGTCAACGACGACATGCCCGGCATCACCCGGGTGCGTGCGGGCAAGGGGTTTTCCTACAAGGCACCCGACAAGCGCACCATCACGGACAGGGCCGAACGCAAGCGGTTGGCATCGCTGGCCATTCCGCCGGCCTATGACGACGTCTGGATCTGCCCCGACCCGCGCGGCCATATCCAGGCGACCGGGCGCGATGCCAAGGGCCGCAAGCAGTACCGCTATCACCCCGAATTCCGCGAATTGCGCGACAGCAGCAAATACGACCGCATGCTGGAATTTGCGCGCGGCCTGCCGCAGCTGCGCGCGCAGGTCGATGCCGACATGGCGCGCCGCGGGCTGCCTGCCGAAAAGGTGCTGGCGACCATTGTCTACCTGCTGGAAAACACCATGATCCGGGTGGGCAACACCCGCTATGCGCGCGAGAACAAGTCGCACGGGTTGACCACGCTGCGGATGCGCCACGTCACGCTGGACGGCAATCAGGTGCGGTTCCGGTTCAAGGGCAAGTCGGGCAAGGAATGGAACCTGGGCCTGCGCGACCGCCGTATTGCCCGCATCATCCGTGCGGTGCAGGAGATTCCCGGCCAGCATCTGTTCCAGTATGTCGACGACGACGGGACCCGCCGCCAGGTCACCTCGACCGATGTGAACGACTATCTGCGCCAGATCACCGGTCGCCAGATCACGGCCAAGGATTTCCGCACCTGGACCGGGACGGTGCTGGCGGCGCTTGCGCTGGCCGAATACGAAAAGGCCGACAGCGAGGCCGCCGCCAAACGCAACGTGCGCGACGCCATCGAATCGGTTGCCGCGCGGTTGGGTAATACGCCGACCATCTGCCGCCAATGCTATGTGCACCCCCAGATCATCGACGCCTATCTGGCGGACGAGCTGCGGCTGGAACTGGCCGACACCATCGACGACACCCTGACCCGGACCGACCTGCGCCCCGAAGAGACCCAGGTGCTGCGGTTCCTCAAGAAAAGGCTGAAGACATGAGCACCGTCACCGCCACCCCCGCCGCCCTGGACCTGATCGCCGAGATCGTGGCCGATCACGGACCCGTCCTGTTCCACCAGTCGGGTGGCTGCTGCGACGGGTCGTCGCCGATGTGCTATCCGCAGGGCGATTTCCGCGTGGGCGATCGCGACGTTCGATTGGGAGAGATCGGCGGCGCGCCGTTCTATATCTCGGCCAGTCAGGCCGAGGTATGGGCGCATACCGATCTGATCATCGACGTCGTACCGGGGCGCGGTGGCATGTTCAGCTTGGACAACGGCCGCGAGAAACGGTTCCTGACGCGGTCCGAGATGTGCACCATTCAGGACCAAGCAGCGTTGTGACCGGGGCGGGGCTGCGTTAGACACGGGCGACACCTGCGAAAGGCTTGCCCCATGACCCACAGCGTTTTCATCGACGGCGAGGCCGGCACCACCGGCCTGCAGATCCGCGACCGCCTGCTGGGACGCGACGACATTCGTCTGGTCCAGCTGGACCCCGCGATGCGCAAGGATCCCCAGGCCCGGGCCGACTGTTTCGCGCAGGCCGACGTCGCGATCCTGTGCCTGCCCGATGCCGCCGCGCGCGAGGCCGTGGCCCTGACCGCCGATATGGGCGTGCGCCTGATCGATGCGTCGACCGCGCATCGGATCGACCCGGAATGGGTCTTCGGCTTTCCCGAACTGGCCCCCGAAATGCGCGAGCGTATCGCCGCCGCGCGGCTGGTCAGCAACCCGGGCTGCTATTCGACCGGCGCGATCGCCATCGTCGCGCCCCTGGTCGCCGCCGGCCTGATCGACGAGACCGAGGCCCTGTCGATCAACGCTGTCAGCGGCTATACCGGTGGCGGCAAGGCGATGGTCGTGGATTATGACGCGGGCACCGCACCAGCGCATTTCGTCTATGGTCTGGACCAGCGGCACAAGCACATCCCCGAGATCATGACCCATGGCGGCCTGCTGTTGCAGCCGGTTTTTGCGCCGTCCGTCGGCAATTTCGCACAGGGCATGGCCGTTCAGTTGCCGCTGCACCTGGACGACGATCGCAGCGTCGCGGCCCTGCACCAGGCGCTGGCCGACCATTACGCGAACGAGGTTTTCGTCCAGGTCGTCCCTGCCGACCAGATCGGTGCCCGGATCGACCCGACCGCGCTGAACGGCAGCAACGTGTTGCGCATCAGCGTGCATGGCGACGACGAGGTCGGCTGCGCCACCATCGTCGCGGTGCTGGACAATCTGGGCAAGGGCGCGTCCGGCGCTGCAGTTCAGAACATGAACATCATGCTGGGACTGCCCGAGGGCACAAGCCTGTAACCGTATGCAAAGAGTGACGATGCCGTGCGACAGGGTTTGACGCCCATCGCCGGACGTCGTCACCGAGGACCTGACTGGCCGCACAGGAACAGTCGTGCCACCGCCGCGACGTCGCCCATTCCGGTCTTGGCACCGTGTATCATGCTGCGTCCCGTTCCGGCTTTCCGCAGGTCGGACATATGGTGCGTGTGCCGCAAGGCTCCAACGCATGCGATTGCGCAGAAGGGTTTCTCGGGCGCAACCTTGAGGTATTCGCCTGTCAGCGACCTTGTGGGTGTCGAACCGGCGGTGTCACGCAAAGGTACGTCACATCCAGATGGTGCCAACAGCATTTCTGGCGCTGGTGTCGGCGGCAATGACCCGATCAACGGTCGCGTCGGCATCGACAGCCATGCTGCAGGGCGCGCCATGCGGCCCCGGCAGGTCGCGATGGTCAACAAAGCGATGCTTGATTTTGTCGTGATGGGCTGCACCAGGACCAAACACGCTCGTGTCCCTGAACCCGACGCAATCACCCATGCCAGAGAAAATCGCCGCAGGCTGTTCCTGGCCGATCTGTCATGGCTGAAGGTGCAGTCGTGACGAGGCCGCTGAATGCGGCAAGGCCAATGGTCGGCCTTGCTGTCGAGAATGCCGATCCAAAGACGATCATGATCGATGCCACGTATCTGACGGCGCATCGCATGGCTCGCAGTTTGCGTGTGAAAGAGGGGCGGTCGCCGGATCGGTCGAACACGTGGGTTGGGGGGGAGACACCGTCTGGGGGACGGTTTCGCCCACGAACGGCACATAAGTTTGCACGCCGTCACGGGTGTGGAACGCCGGCCTATCCGCTTCTTCATGTCGGCATGGCATGTCAGCAATCATACCCGCGCGGTGGCGCTGTTGGGCAACCGGCCACCGGCCCATTGGTTTCTGGCGGGCCGCGGCCAAAATGCTGAATGGCGGCTAAAAGCATTGTAGGACAGGGGGATACACGCCTTCATTCCGGGCAGAAGGTTCGATAAGCCCACCAATACGACAACGCTGCTTCTGACGGCGCAGTCGTATCGAGGTCATGTTTGGCCACCTGAAGGACTGCAAACGCGTCGCCACGCGTTACGACAGGTGCCCGGAGACCTGCCTTTTCGCAATCGTATTGGCCGGGAGCGTCCTGTTCTGGCCGTGTCACCGGGCCTGTGCCGCGACCTGCCCTTCAGCATTGCCATACTGTAGGTGATCCGGCGCCGTTCCCGTCTCGGATCCATCGGGACGGCTGTGGGATAGAGCTGTTTGTCGGACTGGGCGTCTCACCGGAGAGACCTGCGATCCGCGAGCACTGGACCATCTTACGAAAAGCGCGGGCGACCCGTGAGCCAGAGGTGCTGACGCGCTGGACCGGGGAACTGGCCGGCACCATCGCGGTCGTCGGCCCTGAAGCCGGCCCCTGTCGCAATGGTGCGCCCTGGACTGAGCGGGGTGCGCGCCCCGCCCCCATCCTGATGGAGACCCGGCAGGCGCAGAGCACCCGAAGCGCCATTGCAGTTCCTAGACGGACCGGAGGGCTGACGATGGCATGACGCGCCTGCTTGACCGTGGCTGGTTCCGGCCCGTGCACCGCGCATCCTTCAGGGTGCGCTTTGCGTGGTGCCCGCAAGGCCGTACAGTAGCGTGATCGTGCAACGAACGTGAGCCATGGCACCGCCGCCCTTTGCCAGATCCACCCGGCACATGCAGCGTGATCGCCCAAGCGCCCCACTATTGCCTGCCTGATCGCAGGCTTTCGAGGGCCTTTAGGGACGCGGTCCTGATGATGCCGCGGTCAGGACTGCCGCCGAACCCCATCAAGCACGCCGATGGGATGGGCACATCGGGACGGCATTGAACCAGCATCCTGTCGGCGGCCCGCGCGCCGACCACGGACCAAGGCATGGCCCAAACGATCGCGGACAAAGGTCGCGGCGTCTGGCAGGACGGCCGACATAGCCAAAACCGTGACATGGCAGCCCACCGCGCACGCGCAAAACCGCCCGGCAAAAAAGGCCACATTGCCGGAGGCGTGAGCCTGGATACTGCTGAACAGGCGATATTGCCAAGGGATAGCAAGCAAGCTTATATGGCCGCCATATTTTCCCAGGTAAATAAAATTTATGAGTGAATTATCTTTGGCTGCGGCAGCGCCACTGGCTGAGAATCGTCTTTACTATTTAGATGGATGGAGGGGGTGGGCGGTCACGCTTGTTCTTTTGGGGCACTTTCTTTCAATTCCCGGAATAAATTTTGGCACATTCGGGGTCGAATTATTTTTTGTCCTTAGTGGCAGGCTGATGGCAGAAATCCTGTTTATTCGAAAAGTACCGCTTCGCACGTTCTTTCCAAGAAGAATAAACCGTGTTTATCCGGCATTGCTGGCTTTCGTTTTGGTTCTGTTTGCTTTGACGCAATTTTCCGACTGGCGGATTGGTCCAAAGGCTGTTCTTGGATCTCTGACGTTCATTTCCAACTATAGCATCTGGATACCGGGACTATACCGGCATGGATTTGTCGATCACCTGTGGTCGCTTTGTGTCGAAGAGCACGCTTATGTCATTCTGGCACTTGTTGTTCTATTAGCTCGGGCCTTTCGATTAAGTCCGTTGCCGATGGTCCTGATGATTAGCGCCATCGGATTTATCAACGGCATTCTCAGCATGTCGATTTTTCAGCTGGACTACTTTGAGACTTACTGGCGCACAGACGTTCATATCGCCTCAATTTCCGTTTCTGCTGCCGTTTACCTTTGGCTGGCCCGTAAACCTTCCGTTGTTCTGCCTTGGGTGTCGCCAATGGCATTCGCCGCGGGCCTTTTGCTGAGCGCCAACATATTCCCTCCGCCGCTGACGTACTCCCTTGGCACAATTTGCCTCGCGGTTTCGGTCTGCACCATCGATCGATCCTATGAGTGGTTTCGACGGCTGTTTGATAATTCAATCGCGATGATAATAGGAATGTATTCCTACTCTATCTATTTATGGCAGCAACCGTTCTATCAATTGCATCATGCTGGCGAGCTGAGCATGCTGTTCAGCTTGGCTGCCACTGCTGCTTTCGCATTCGGAAGCTTTCATTTGGTTGAACAGCCAGCAAGAGTTTTCCTGAATGGGAAATTCACCGCCTCCGGACGTCAGGCAGTGTTGGGCAACTAGATCATTGTCGGGCTAGGCTGTGGTCGCAGTTGAGACTGCGCGTGGGGTTATTCAGCACCAAAATGCGCATCGCCCATGACGCAGGCCAGGCCACGTCACGGGCAAAGGCGGCACAAGGGAGGCCCTGTCGCCACCCGCGTCGTCTTGCCGGAATCGGTACAGCAGCCCGGGGTCTGCATGATCCTGCCGACCCCCGCAGCATGCCCTTGTTTGGCCAAGCGAAAGCTTGACGGGAACGCTGGCTGGGCACGGGAGCAGCCTTTGGACTGCGCCTCTCTCTGAGTCAGAATGGCGGCCCGCTAAAACTCCCGGGGGAGTGCTGCAGACCGCAGAGGTGTCCTGTGACGATGCCAACGCATGGCGCAGCAGCGTCCATTGCGCCGCGTGGAAACGTATGGGAGTGGATGCCAATTACTGCCCGCGCCGTCGTTGGGAGCGACCTACTCCACGCGTTAAAATATCCGGATCGGACGCTATGGCGCAGTTGCAGCGGATACCACCGCCGGAGCCATGTCGCGACGACGATGGATGGCGACAACCTGCTTGGGGCAGTGGCTGAAGGCATGCAACGCCGCCGCGGTTCAGGGGCGTTGCGACGCTGAACCACGCCACCGCCATCGGCGTCCCTGTCGCTACAGTCATAATGCGGATCCGTCTGGGCAGCACAAAGAGCCTATGTCAGCACATTGCCACGACACAGGCGCGCATTCTTACAGCGAAGCTATGACCGCGATGCCATTTTGATCGCGGTGGTCGTACGGTTCATATGGGTCGAGACGACCGGCTTTGTTGTCAGAGCATGGTGTCATCGTCTTGGGGACACATAGATGCGGTTGAACTGCAGGATGCAGCGGTCCGGTTCGACCGTGGGGTCGCCCAGATGGTAACTGTCCACAGTTACAGAAGTTGCTGGCGATAGTTGCAGGCCGGGTCGGGAATTACAGCTTGTATCGTGCAGCGTCTCAGGATCGCGTGCGCGACAGCCAGGAAATGCGATATCGGCCTGACCGAACACGCCATCGCAGTGTGTGTTGGCGGGCAATACTGGCCGGAGCGGCATCAGGTCGGCGCGGCAAGGGGGCCGGTTCAGGCCGTGACCCGCCAACGCGATTGCCGCAGCGGGGCAAAGTCTCCCCCCCAGGCCCGAATGAGTGGCCTGGGGGAGAGAGTGCGTCCTATTCGGCAGCCTCGGCATAGGCCTCCAGCGGGGGACAGGTGCAGATCAGGTTCCGGTCGCCATAGGCGTTGTCGACACGCCCCACCGGCGGCCAGTATTTGTCGACCCGGAACGCGCCCGGCGGGAAACAGCCCTGTTCGCGGCCATAGGGGCGGTCCCAGTCCCGCACCAGATCCTCGACCGTGTGGGGCGCGTGGCGCAGCGGGCTGTCGGCGGCGGCGATGCGGCCTTCGGCCACCTCGGTGATCTCGGCGCGGATCGCCAGCAGGGCGGTGATGAAACGGTCGATCTCGGCCTTGGTCTCCGATTCCGTCGGCTCCACCATCAGCGTGCCGCTGACCGGCCAGCTCATGGTGGGGGCGTGGAAACCGTTGTCGATCAGCCGTTTTGCGATATCATCGACCGTCACGCCATGTTCGGCAAAGGACCGCGTGTCGATGATGCACTCATGTGCCACCCGCCCGCGGTTGCCCATGAACAGGATCGGGTACGACCCCGCCAGCCGCGCCGCGATATAGTTCGCGTTCAGGATCGCCACGCGCGTGGCCTGCGTCAGCCCTTCGCCGCCCATCATCAGGCAATAGGCCCAGCTGATCAGCAGGATCGATGCCGACCCATAGGGCGCCGCGCTGACAGCACCTTCGCCACCCTGCGGATCGCCGGGCAGATAGGGCGCCAGATGCGCCCGCACCCCGATCGGCCCCATGCCGGGACCGCCGCCGCCATGCGGAATGGCGAATGTCTTGTGCAGGTTCAGGTGGCTGACATCGCCGCCGATCTCTCCGGGTTTCACCAGACCGACCAGCGCGTTCATGTTCGCGCCGTCGATATAGACCTGACCGCCGTGATCATGCGTGATGTCGCAGACCTGCCGGACCGTATCCTCGAACACGCCATGGGTGGAGGGATAGGTGATCATCACCGCCGCCAGCCGATCGCCCGCCTTGGCTGCCTTGTCGGCGAAATCCTCCAGGTCGATATCGCCGTTGGGGGCCGATTTCACCACGACGACCTGCATGCCACACATCTGTGCCGACGCGGGGTTCGTCCCATGCGCCGATACCGGGATCAGGCAGATGTCACGGTTTTCCCCGCGCGCCTTGTGATAGGCCTGAATGGTCAGCAGCCCCGCATATTCCCCCTGCGCGCCGCTGTTCGGCTGCATCGAGAACGCGTCGTACCCTGTGATCACGCACAGCTTTTCGGTCAGATCCGCGATGGCCTCATGGTACCCCGCCGCCTGGTCATGCGGCGCGAACGGGTGCAGCGCGCCGAACTCGGGCCAGGTGATCGGCATCATCTCGGCCGCCGCGTTCAGCTTCATCGTGCAGGACCCCAATGGGATCATCGCCCGGTCCAGCGCCAGGTCGCGGTCCGACAGGCGGCGCATGTACCGCATCATCTCGGACTCGGCCCGGTTCATGTGGAACACCGGGTGGGTCAGGTAATCGCTTTCCCGCAGCAACGCGTCGGGGATCGCGGGTGCCACAGCCGCAGGTGCCGCATCGGTGATCCCGAACGCGTCCAGCAGGCGGGTGATTACGCCGGCATCGGTCGTCTCGTCTACGCTGATGCCCACGCGGTCGCGGCCAACGCGGCGCAGGTTGATGCCGCGATGTCGCGCGGCGGCCATGATGCCCTGCTGGCCCACGCCGACCTTGACGGTAATCGTGTCAAAGAACGCATCCGGCGCGACCTCGGCCCCCGCGGCGCGCAACGCATCCGCGATGGTCACGGCGTGCAGATGCACCCGCTGCGCGATGGCACGCAGGCCCACCGGCCCGTGGAACACCGCATAGAACCCCGCCATCACCGCCAACAGCGCCTGCGCGGTGCAGACGTTGCTGGTGGCCTTTTCGCGGCGGATATGCTGTTCGCGCGTCTGCAGCGACAGGCGCAGGGCCTGATTGCCGGAACTGTCGATGCTGACGCCGACGATGCGCCCCGGCATCGCCCGCTTCAGCGCGTCGCGACAGGACATGAAGGCCGCATGCGGCCCGCCATACCCCATCGGCACGCCGAACCGCTGCGACGATCCGACGGCGATATCCGCCCCCATCGCGCCCGGTTCCTTGAGCACGCACAGCGCCAGCAGGTCGGTTGCCACGATAGCCAGCGCACCCGCGCCGTGCAGCGCGTCGATTTCTGGTGTCAGGTCGCGGACATGGCCATAGGTGCCGGGATACTGGAACGCGGCGGCGAACACCTGATCCGCCACCAGGTCGTCCACCGAGCCCTTGATGATGCGAATGCCCAACGGGGCCGCCCGCGTCTCGATCACGCTGATCGTCTGCGGATGCAGATCATGGGCGACAAAGAACGCGTCCGCCTTGGATTTCGACTGCCGCCGCGCCATGGCCATTGCCTCGGCCGCCGCGGTCGCCTCGTCCAGCAGGGATGCGTTTGCCACCGGCAACCCGGTCAGATCCGCCACCATGGTCTGGAAATTCAGCAACGCCTCCAGCCGCCCCTGGGCGATTTCGGGCTGATAGGGGGTATAGGCCGTGTACCAGGCCGGGTTTTCCAGGATGTTGCGCTGGATCGCGGGCGGCGTGACGGTGCCGTAATATCCCTGGCCGATCAGGCTGGTCATCACGCGGTTCTTGTCCGCAACCTCGCGCATCCGCGCCAGCAGCCCGGCCTCGGACAAAGCGGGCCAGTCCAACGCGTCCGCCTGTCGGATCGCGGCGGGCACGGTCTGCTCGATCAGCTCATCCAGACTGTCTGCCCCCACGGCGCGCAGCATCTCGGCCATCTCGACCGGAGACGGGCCGATATGCCGGCGGTTCGCGAAATCATCGGGGTTATAGTCACTCGGCGTCCAGCGGCTCATCGCGGCCTCCCTGACGGGCTCGCGCGGCGGCGGCCCTTCTTTGCTCAACTATTTTGGGGGGTCCGGGGGTGATCCCCGGACCGACGGTCGGATCAGTCGACCAGCGCCTTGTAGGCAGCCTCGTCCATGAACCCGGCCAACGCATCCGCATCGGTCGGCTTGATCCGAAAGAACCACGCGGTCATTGGATCGCCGTTCACGTCGCCCGGGCTGTCCGCCAGTGCCTCGTTCACCGCGGTGATGGTGCCTGCCACGGGGGCCGAGATGTCGGACGCGGCCTTGACGCTCTCGATCACCACGATCTCGTCGCCTGCAGATACCTCGCGCCCCTCCTCGGGCAGTTCGATGAACACCACGTCGCCCAGCTGTTCGCTGGCATGTTTCGTGATGCCCACGACGATCTCGTCGCCCTCGGCGCGCAACCATTCGTGGTCTTCGGTGTATTTCAGCATGATCAGGTCCTTCAGCGTTTGTACGATGGGGTGACGAAGGGCAGGGCGCAGACCGTCAGGGGCACGCGCTTGCCGCGCAGCTCTGCCTGGATGGTGGCGCCGTCGGGGATGTCGGCGGGAATGCGCGCCATCGCGATCGGTCCGCCGACCGACGGCCCAAAGCTGCCCGAACTGACGATGCCGATGGCATTGCCCGCATCGTCGAAGAGCGCGACACCCTCGCGGATGGGCGCGCGGCCTTCGGGGCGCAGCCCGCGACGCGTGACGGCGGGCGTGCCCAGTTCGGCCAGCACCACGTCTGCGCCCGGAAACCCGCCCGCACGGTCGCCACCGGTGCGGCGCACCTTGGGGATGGACCAACCCAGCCCCGCCTGCGCCGGTGTGACGCCCCCGTCCATGTCATGACCATACAGCGGCATCCCTGCCTCCAGGCGCAGGCTGTCGCGCGCGCCCAGGCCGATGGGCGCGACCTCGGGCTGCGCCAACAGCGCCCGCGCGAAATCCGCCAGACGCGCCTCGGGGACCGAAATCTCGAACCCGTCCTCTCCGGTATAGCCCGACCGCGACACCCAAAGCGCCGCCCCGTCCCAGTCCAGCGCGGTGCTGTCCATGAACCGCATCGCAGCCACGCCCGGCACCAGCCGCGCCAGCGCCGTCGCGGCCAGCGGCCCTTGCAGCGCAATCAGCCCGCGATCGGTCACCGGGGTCACCGTCACGCCCGACAGCGTCCGCAGATGCGCGATGTCCTGATCAGCACAGGCCGCATTCACGACCAGCAGATAATGATCACCCCGGTTGGCGAACATCAGGTCGTCCAGAATCCCGCCCGCATCGTTCGTGAACAGCCCATAGCGCTGTCGCCCCGGGGCCAGGCCCGCGACATCGGCGGGGATCAGCGTCTCCAGCGTGGCGGCGGCGGTGGCCATGTCGCCATCCGTGGGGGTGACCAGCACCTGTCCCATGTGGCTGACGTCGAACAACCCGGCCTGGGCGCGGGTGTGCAGATGTTCGGCCATCACCCCCATCGGGTACTGCACGGGCATGTCCCAGCCCGCAAAGGGCACCATGCGGGCGCCCTGTTCGACGTGAAGGTCGTAAAGACCGGTCCGGCGGCTCGTCTCGGCCATCTGGCCTCCTGCGTGTCTGCCGGGCAGCCGGCATCGGTGGGCCGGGGGGTGCCCCCCGCGCGTCGATGCCCCCTCTGTCCGTGCCCGTCCCTGATTGCAGGGTTCGGGCGCCTGAGATCGTTATCCCTTCGGCGGGCGCATCGCGCCACTCTCCAGAGTTCTTGGGGAAAACGGTCCTTTTGCCTGAGAGCTTGCCGGGGCGGCTTCTCCTTCGGCCCCGGCGCGATGCCGATGTCTCCCGAATTCCTGCCCTCGGTGCTAGCCGCCCCCTCGCCGCAAGGCAAGACCTTTGTCGCAGCCGGGTGCCAAAGCGGCGCTTTCCGCCCATGGGTCGGGCGGGCGTTGACAGGTGCGGCCCCCATGCGCATCGTCGCGCCTTGCCCCCCGGACAGGTCGATCATGGTGCCCAAATTCTTTCAGATCGGCTTCAACAAATGCGGCACGACCTTCATCGCGCGGCTGTTCGACCTGAACGCAATTCCCGCCGCCCACTGGCTGGAAGGCGCGCTGGCCGACGACATCGCCTATGCGAAACTGACCGGGGCGCGGCCCCTGGCGCGATGGGCTGACAGCGTCACGGCCTTTACCGACATGGAATCGGTACGCTTTCTGAACATACCGGTGATCGAGGGTTTCCGCGATTTCGCCCTGCTGGACCGTCACTATCCGGGATCGGTGTTCATGCTGAACACCCGCCGGGTCGAGGACTGGATCGCCAGCCGCTATCTGCACCGGGGCGGTGCCTATGCGCGCAGCATCGCGGCCAATCTGGGGGTTTCCTTGGGCGATCTGGGCGACATCTGGGCGCGGGACTGGGCCGACCATCTGTCGTCCGTGCGCGCGCATTTCGCGGGGCGCGCGGAATTCATCGACATCGACATCGATGAGGCCACGCCTGAGGATTACCGACGCGCCCTGTCGCCGTGGTACGACCTGCCGCATCTGCCCGCGCTGCCGGGCGCGGGGGTGCACCGCGCCCGGCGGGTGAACCTGCCGCGGGTGCTGGCGATGATGGAGACGGCGGTTTCCGGCGCCGATATCGACCCCGACCGCCGCGCCCGGCTGGCCACGCGGCTGGCGCGGCTGGCCGCCCCCGCGCGGCTGCGGCAAAAGGGTACTGTCGACCGCCCACCCCATGCGCAGGCGCTGTGCCTGGACATGGACCGGGGCTGCCTGCGGGCCGCGGACGGGGCCGACCTGCCGCTGCATCGCGGGCCGGACGGGCGGTTCCATCTGGCGGCACAGCGTCCCGGCCTACTGCGCGCGGCGGCGGTGGCCAACGACATCGCTGCGCTGACCGATCACGGCCGCTATTGGCTGGACATGCGCCCCGCGACATTCGCGGGCAGCGGACCCGACGATCCGGCCGACGGGCCGCTGATCGCCAGCCTGCGCCGCCGGGGTGCGCGCAACGTGTTCCTGTGGCCTGCGCCGTGGCTGCATCGCATCGGCAATGACGGCTTTCCCGGCGCGCCCGTGGGCGACGACCCCGCGTGGCGGGACCGCGCCGACGTGGCAGGCTGGCGCGGCACGCTGTCCGGCCATCACGACCGCCTGACCGCCGAGACCGCGATCACCACCCTGCTGACCCGCGCGCCGGGGTCTGACGCCTTTACACAGGCGGCGGATGCGTTGCCCCGAACGCCGCGCTGGCGGTTCCTGACCAATCACGCGGCGTGCGACGGCGTCGATCTGGCGCTGATCCCCGACGCGCGTGTTGCACGGGCGCTGGACCGGGCCGGCCTGACCCCGCCCGTGGCGCAGGGGCCGCTGCGGCACCCGCGCCACGCCCTGTGCCTGTCAGGGTCCGAGGGGGATGCCGACCTGCTGCCACTGGCGAACAGCCATGCGGTGGTGATCCGTCAGGACGACGATTGGGAAAGTTTCGTGGGGCGGCTGTTGCGCCCTTGGGTCCATGTCATTCCCATGGCTCCGGACGGGTCCGATCTGGCCGAACGGCTGGATTGGGCGCGGGCCAACCCCGATGCCTGTCGGCAGATGTCGCGCAAGGCGCGCAGGCTGTGCCACGCCCTGGCCGACCCCGCCGGGCGCAGGCTGCATCTGGGACAGGTGCTGGCCGATTACCGTCGCGCCACGGGCCAAGACTAGCTGCGGGGAAAGACAAGCACCCTGTCGCGGCGCAGCATCAGCCACATCGGCGTCCCTGCGGGGGGCAGGAACACCCCCGGCACCGTCGCGTTCAGCGCGATACTCCCCGTATCGGTGACGAATTCCACCAGCGATTCGCGGCCCAGATAGCGGGCCCGTGTGACCCGCGCCAGCGCGGCGCTGCCGTTTTCCGCGGTGGGGGCGGGGCCCTGGCCGGCGCGGTCGAAATCCATCTTGAGGTGCTGGGGGCGGATGACGATCTCGACCTCCGCCCCCTCGGGCAGGCCCGGCGTGAGGAACTGGCCAAAGGGCGTGTCGGTCAATGCGCCCTGCACCCGCCCTGTCAATACGTTGATGTCGCTAAAGAAACCTGCCGCCAGCCTGTCTACGGGCGCGTTGTACAGGTTGTATGGCGCCCCCTGTTGCACGATCCGGCCGTCCCGCATCAGCAGAATCTGGTCGGCCATGCGCATCGCCTCGTGCGGCTCGTGGGTGACCAGCAGGACGGCGGTGCCCTCTTCCTTCAGCAGGGCCAGCGTCTCGTCGCGGATACCGTCGCGCAGACGTTCGTCCAAACCGCTGAAAGGCTCGTCCATCAACAGCACGCGGGGACGCGGCGCCAGTGCGCGCGCCAGCGCCACGCGCTGTTGCTCACCGCCCGACAGTTCATGGGGATAGCTGTCGATGTGGCCTATCATCCGCACCCGGTCCAACAGCTCTGCCACGCGGTCGCGGTTGGCTTTCCACCCGCCGGTCAGGCCAAAAGCCACGTTCTCGCGCACAGGCAGATGCGGAAACAGGGCGAAATCCTGAAACATCAGACCGATGGCGCGGCGTTCCGGCGGAATGCGGAACTGGGTGTCGCAGACCAGCTGGCCGTCGACCCAGATGCGGCCGTGGTCCTGCATGTCGACGCCCGCCACGATGCGCAGCGTGGTCGATTTGCCGCAGCCCGACGGACCCAGCAGGCAGGCGACCTGGCCCGCCTCGACCTGAAAGCTGACATCATCCACCACTGCCTGCCCGTCGAAACGGCGTGTCAGTCCCTGAACGTCCAGTCGCGGAGGCAGTGTCACGGGCAATCCTTGGCGTTTGGGTCGGGGTTGCGTATCAGGCGCGCCCCCGGCTCGCAACAGGGCGGCTCAGACCGTGACGTTCAGCGCGCCGCCGTCCAGCAGGACGTTCTGCCCGACGATGAACCGGGCCTGCTGGCTGCACAGGAACGCACAGGTCGCGCCGAAATCGGCGGCCGTGCCATAGGTGCCGGTGGGAATGGTCGCCTGCCGCTGCACGCGGGCCTGATCGACCGTGATCCCCTGCGCGGAGGCAACGCCCCCGTCCAGGCTGGCGGCGCGGTCGGTCGCATGAATGCCGGGCAGCAGGTTGTTCACGCAGACGCCCTTGCCGGCAACCTCCCGCGACATGCCTGCGACGAACCCGGTCAGGCCCGTCCGCGCCGTGTTCGACAGCCCCAGAACCGAGATCGGTGACCTGACCGACGCCGACGTGATGTTGACGACCCGACCCCAGCCACGGTCCATCATGCCAGGCACCAGCGCCTGCATCAGGGCCACGGCCGACAGCATGTTGGCGTCGATGGCGCGAATGAAATCCTCGCGCGACCAGTCCTGCCAGTTGCCCGGCGGCGGGCCGCCCGCGTTTGTGACCAGGATGTCGGCATGCCCCACGGCGGCCAGCACGCGGGCGCGGCCGTCCTCGGTTGTGATGTCGGCGGCGACTGGAATGACCTCGACGCCATGGGTCTGGGCGATCTCACGGGCGGTCCGGGTGATCTCGGCCTCGGTGCGGGCATTGATGACCAGGTTCACGCCAGCTTCGGCCAGCGCCTCGGCGCATCCGCGCCCCAACCCCTTGGACGCCGCACAGACCAGCGCCCTTTTGCCTTTGATGCCCAGATCCATCGTGCTCTCCCTCTGCATTCGGGGCGCAGGAAACGCGGGCGGGGCGGCATTGTCAAACGCGATGACGTCCGCGATGTGCGGCGGGGCATGGCCCCGCGGCAAGGAAGGGGCCTCGACGGCCCCGCCCTTGCCTCATGCTCAACCCGCGATGGCCTCGCGGATCGCGCGCATGTTCGCGCCATAGATATCGGCCCGATCCACCGACCCGCCCCTGAACACCGCTGATCCCGCGACCAGCACATCTGCGCCAGCGCGCGCCACCAGCGGCGCGGTTACCGGGTCCACACCACCATCCACCTGGATATGGATCGGCCGATCGCCGATCATGGCGCGCAGTTGGGCGATCTTGCCTGTCTGGCTGTGAATGAACTTCTGCCCGCCAAAGCCGGGATTCACGGTCATCACCAGCACCATGTCGCACAGGTCCAGCAGGTATTCGACCGCATCGGCCGGCGTCCCGGGGTTCAGCGCGATCCCCGCCTTTTTCCCCGTCGCGCGGATCGCCTGCAAGGTGCGGTGCGGATGGCGACCGGCCTCGACATGCGCGGTGATCATGTCGGCGCCCGCTTCGGCATAGGCCTCGATATACGCGTCCACCGGCGCGATCATCAGATGCACGTCCATGAATGTCTTCACATGCGGCCGGAACGCCTTCACCGCCGGGGGCCCAAAGGTCAGGTTCGGCACGAAATGCCCGTCCATCACGTCGACATGGACCCAATCGGCACCCTGATCCTCAATGGCGCGGATTTCTGCACCGAAATTTGCGAAATCGGCGGACAGGATCGACGGGGCGATCTTGATCTTGCGGTCGAACTCCATGGGTCTCTCCCTATGCACTTCATTGCGGCCTGCCTGCTTGCATACGCCACGTCAAGCCTGCCGTCGAATGCGGCGTCGGCAGGGATCTCGACAGGACATTCCCGGTCTGCATTCACCTCATCTGAATATGCAGCACCCTGACAAGGGTGACGTGTGCTTACCCGCCTGCGCATCGCATCAGCCGAGACGGCGAGATTGTACTTTCACCGTTTCGCCTGGCCCCATCCGATATATCTGTTGGAACCTGCGCATGACAGCAGGGCCGGTTCTGCTCCATGCTGAGGCAAGGCGTTGGCCGCCATGCCCGGAATCCGGATGCCGCATCGGTGTTTGCGTCATCTTGGTCTGCCGGACCAAGAAACCGCCACCATCGTGTACTCACGTGGAGACGGACGGTGTTCCGGATGATGCGAAAATCTGCGTATGCACGACCACCGCGGCCGCCACGACAAACCCATTGACCGCGCAGGCCGCGGCATGGTTGTCCGGTTCGTCTGGCAAAGCGATTCTGTCACTGCGCCGCCCTGGTATGATTGGTGGACGGAAGAACGACCGCAGCGGCGATTGTGGCACATGCGACATGGCGAACGGAAACGTCACGGATCATGCTGGCGGACCGTGCTTGCGTCGCCCTGAAGCCAGTCCGCGCAGGGCATAATAGTGGGACGCCAGCATGGACCTCAACCTAACCAATCTGCAGATTTCACAAATGCCGGATTGCCTGCACGTGCAACCGTATGGGGCCGTTCTATACCACCGCGATCCCCAGCCTGTTCTCATGGTCGTTGTCAACCTCCTGTTCCATGGCAATTAACCCGGCGGGACCGGGCGCAACTTGTGTAGATGCGCAAGGTAGGAGACGGAACTGAGACGACAGTTGAGCAAGCTCTCATGCGTCTTCCATGCGGTCTCTTCCCCATTCTTGAGGCCCGGCGCCAGCCAATCTGGCGCAACCCTCGAACGGAGAATGCCGCGGGAGAGGCCGCTGACCCAGTCAGCTCACTTCGCAATCATGGGGTCTAATGACAAGGGTACGGATCGGACAGCGCTGACCCGGCCTGCCACCTGGTATCGGTTGCCCATGTCTGGCAGTCTTGCTGATCACCACGCTGCGATACCTCTTGCTGCAGTCCACTACTGCTAACGCCGCAGCCAAGGTCCGTGTCCATGCGTTCATTGCAAGGCCGTCCATCTGACCCGCAGGGCAGTGTCACTTTAGCCGTCGGTCGCCGGTGCTGCCCGCATCGAACAGTTTCCGATCTTGCAATCAGACGGATCCGTGAGGAACCCACTGCCACAGCCTAATTTCCCGCGACGCGCGGATGACTGTGCGGGACCTCACGGACAAGCCCCATATGGCTTGCTGCGCCGCGAAAGCAGCGTGGCAGGGGGCGGTATGGCCTTTGGGAACCATCACAGCGCGCCTTTTTTCTACGGTTACAACTGTCCGCCGTCAGGCCGGATCGCGCAGGGCCGTGATCTCTGCCGCGGGGGCGGAGCTGCCGCCCTCGAACACGACGCGCCCGCCGCTGGCGTCGAACTGCGCCTCGATGATGCGGGCATAGGCGCCGACCTGCGTTTCGAGAATCATCTCTCCACTGCGCCGGTTCTCGATCGTAAAGCTGTACAGACCGTCCGGCAGCTTGGTGCCTTCGTCGGTGCGGCCCAGCCAGTCGATCTGGCCCTCTCCGGGACCGATCTCTTCGCGGGTGACCTCGCGGCCTTGCGCATTGCGGGTGACCAGTTGCACGCTGTCGGCCAATGCATGGGGCGACACATCCAGGGTGATGGCCTCATCGCCGAACCAGACAGGCGTCGTGGTCCGTGCCTCCTTTCCGATCCACCCGGAGATGCCCGCGCCCCCCGCCTGGCCGGCCATCTGTTCCAGAAACTTGTTGCTCAGCGCGGCTTGCTCGACCCCGGCGAATGTTGCCAACTGAATCGCAAAGTCGGTGCTTTCCATCGGGTTCAGGGGGTCCTGGTTTTTCAACTGAGCCGTCAGCATGGTCAGGAAGGTCTGAAAATCGCCCCCTGCGCTGGCGCCTGCAAACCCGCCCGAGCTTGTCGCGGCGGTGGACGTGGGAATGGTCACTGTCGGATTGCTGATCGCGTCAACCATGAGGGGTTCCTATAATCTGATGTCCAAGCGGCGATCGCTCAGCACGGAAGGGGACATGCGGACCCGGGCGGATGTGGCCAGCACGGGTCCATCGTCGTCGTCGGTCGGCCCGCCGTGCGCGGCCTGTCCGCCACCGCGGTCGTCACGGTGAAAATCCAGGCTCCCTGCGGTCACGCCCGCCTCTGCCAGCTGTTGGGTCAGCAGATCGGCGTTGCGACGCACCAGATCCAGCGTTTCAGGGCGTTCTGCCCAGATGGTGATCTGGCCGCGATCGGGTCCGGACATGACCAACCGGATGCGGCCCAGCTCTTCGGGGGACAGGGCGATCTCGGTCCGATCGCCGCGGTTGCTGACCAGCGCGTCGGTGACCTGTTGCATGACGGGGCGTGGATCCTGGGTTGCCGCCTGCCAGCCGGGGCCAGAAACGGCTGTACGCGCTGCAGCCGGGGTATGTGGATCTGTTCCGAACGGCATCTCGGACATGGTTTCGGCAAGGCCTGCGGGCAAGGTGATTTCTGCGCGGACGGTGGCGGTCGCATCGCGTGCCACGACGGCTGCGGAACGATCCACCACCATTGCATCGGACGCTGGCGGGGGCACTACGGGCGCCACGTCTGCCGTACGCATCACAGGCACGCTCTCGGCTTTTGGAACTGGCCGGCCAAGGTGCGACGGCAAAACCGCCGGGCTGCCGACGGCCGCAGCGGCGGCCTGCACAGCGGGCGCGGCGGACTGCGTGGCGATCGGCGTGGCAGCTGCCTGCGGGACCTGCACGGCAGCGATCCGGGGGTCGGGCTGCGATGCCAAGGGCAGCGCGTCCGGGGTGTCAGGCTGATCGGCTGCGCCCACTAATGTGACATCGCCCGGAACCGGCACGGGGGCATCGGGCATGGGGACACCCGGGATCATCTCGACCGCCTGCGGGTCAGCGGAAGGCATGTGCGCCAGAGGAGCGTCACGTTGTATATCGATCTGATCAACGATCCCCGGCTCGGGCAGTGTCGGCAGTCCTGCCGCCAGCGCCTCGATTGCGGGATCGGTTCCGGGCGGCGCGCTGAACTGCCCGCTAAAGCCCATCTGCCGGTCCAGCCACGCCGCCAGCGGATCTTCTGCCGGTACAGGGACCGCGATTGCGGCCGCGATCTGCCCCTCTGCTGTCATGGTCCATGCGTCGAAACCCGTTTCGCCCGTTGGGGACGCTGGCGCAGCGACGTCGATCAGCGCGTCGGGGCGGGTCGGCACGGGCGATATGATCTGGATTTCAGTCATGAAAAAGCCTCTTTGGGTTTTTTCCTGATTAATCCTGATTCCTTACTAATTATTTACTGCACCTCGATATTTTGAATCTCATCGTCATGAATAGCGGGGATAGAATGCAGATCGAAATGACAATGCCCGGCACGGCACAAAAGCCCACGCCCTTGGCCGTCGCGAATCAACTGGAGCAGGCATTTCTCGAAGAGATGCTTAAATACTGCGGTCCGGGCCCGTCCGAAGGCGCGTTTTCCGGCGGTGCCGGAGAGGAGCAGTTCTCCAGCTTTCTGACCCGCGAACATGCGGGGCTGCTGGCTGATCGTCTGGACCTTGGTTTTGCCGGCATGCTGGAGGGCCGCACATGAGCCGTGCCCTGACCCGGCAGCTTGCCCTGATCCGCAGCGCATTGATGGCTGGAAACGCCCAGGCGGCACTGGTCGGACTGGACGATCTGACACGCATCGCCACGCGCAAGGGTATTGACGCCTCCACGCGTGATCTGCTGGAGCCTGCGTTGGCAGATCTGCGCGCGCTTGCGCAAGCGTCGCTGCTGGGTGCGCAACAGGCGGCCGAACAGGTGCGCGCCATCGTGCAGGCCGCGCGCAGCCTTCAGACCTATGATTCCCTTGGTCAGCGCCAGGTCAATGAAACCCGCGCCAATGCCCCGCAAAGGTTTTGATAAAATGCGTCGGAACGTTTGTTTGAGCGGGCGTCCGATATTCACTAGTTGTCAATAACCGGCCGCTAAACCGGGGACATGCCAGGGAAATGGCAAGGGCAACCGCCCGACAGGTCAGAAGGCCACAAGATGCAACCTGGGCGCAAAGCGCCTTATACCGGAGGACACCATGTCCAGCATTCTGACCAACAACAGCGCCATGGTCGCGCTGCAGACCCTGAAGAACATCAACTCGCAGCTGGGTAAAACCCAGTCCGACATCGCAACCGGCAAATCGGTGGCGAACGCCAAGGACAACGCC
The DNA here is from genome assembly GCF_045064235.1 of Paracoccus sp. Ld10. Classification (NCBI taxonomy): domain Bacteria; kingdom Pseudomonadati; phylum Pseudomonadota; class Alphaproteobacteria; order Rhodobacterales; family Paracoccaceae; genus Paracoccus; species Paracoccus sp. Ld10. The sequence continues at coordinate 187,067 of NZ_JBISHD010000006.1, forward strand.
GCTGTCTGGGCGATCTCGAAAGTCATGGAAACCGACCAGTCGGCTGCCAAGGCGATTCAATCGAACCTGAACGTTGCCGATGCAACCGTGGCAACGGGTCGGAACGGCGCAGAGCAAATCACGGATCTTCTGCGGGAGATGAAGGACCTTGCGATCGGCGCTACCGTCAGCACGGCTGACTTCGATAAAATCAATACCGATATTGAAGCAAAGTTTAAGCAAATTGCCTCTGTGATCAATGGAAGCCAGATGAATGGCGTCAACCTGCTGAGCTCTGCAGGTGGCCTCTCCGTTGTTGCGTCTTTGGACCGTACTAACGGTACCGCGGAGACCACGGCGAATACGATCTCAGTAACTGGGATCAACTTAGCAGGCACGCTAAATATTGGTATTGATCCAACTGACGCTGCGACCTTCGGCGTCTCAACTGATTATACGGCAATCAGTAATACCGCGACTGCAGCAGGTGCGATCGAAACGATTGAAGGAATGATCGAACTGGCCGTGCAAGGTGCAGCAGACCTTGGTTCCGCCGGAAAGCGGATCTCCGATCAGGCCAGTTTCGTCGGCAAACTGTCGGACTCGCTGAAATCCGGAATTGGGTCGATGGTGGATGCGGACATGGAGGAGGCTTCGGCCCGCCTTCAGGCCCTGCAGACCCAGCAGCAGCTGGGCATCCAGGCGCTGTCGATCGCCAACCAGGGTCCGTCGGCCGTCATGTCGCTGTTCCGCTGATAAGATCGGCGGGCGCCCCAGGGGCGCCCGCCACCCCCTGAATATCTCTCAGCCCCTGATCACACTCCAGAATGGGAAGCACGATCTTGAACGCGGTAACGCCACTGACCGAACATGGCTACAGGACATCCGCCATCCGCTCTCCGCGCGATGCCGAATACGACATCTTTTCGCGCGTGACGCGAATGTTGCGCCAGGCCCCGCGCAAGGCCGACAACACCGATACAATCCAGGCGGTGCACAAGAATTCCGAACTGTGGACGATTTTGGCCGCCGACCTTGCCGATCCTGGCAACGGTTTGCCCGACCAGGTCAAGGCCGGTCTGATTTCGCTGGCGGGATTTGCCATTCGCCACGGTCAGGCCGTCATGGCGGGCAGCGCACAAACCGACCCGCTGATCGACATCAACATGACCGTCATGCGTGGTCTGCGCGGAGAGGGGGGCGCATGAGCGGCCTCGTCCTCAAGCTGGCGCCAAACGAGCGCGTGCTGATCAACGGCGCGGTGATCGAAAACGGCGACCGCCGCACCAAGATCGCGATCAAGACGCCGAACGTGAACGTCCTGCGCCTGCGCGACGCTATCCATCCCGATAGTGCCCAGACCCCGGTGTCGCGCGCTATGTATATCGCCCAGATGATTCTGTCGGGCGACGCCGACCCAACCGAAGGACGCCGCCAATTGATAGTTGCCATCGAACAGCTGAGCCAGGTGTTCGATGACCGCGACAGCCGTCTGTTGCTGGCCGAGGCTACCGCGGCTGTAGTCGATGCCAATTCCTATCAGGCACTGCGAAAGTTGCGGGACCTGTTGCCCCGAGAGGCACGGTTGTTCGCCGCTGCCCGAATATGAGGTTCCCATGACGATTTCCGTTGGTGCCACGGGCCTGCTGGGCTGGAAGATTGTCCAGCGGACCGAGGCCCGACAGATCGAATCCGTCGCCCGCGACCCGGTGGTGCAGCGCAGCACTGCTTATTTCCGCGAGAATATCGCTGCGACTACAAAGGCCGAAGAGCTGGTCAAGGACTATCGCCTGCTCAGCACGACACTGTCGGCCTTCGGGTTGGAGGCCGACCTGCCAAACAAGGCCTTCATCCAGAAGGTTCTGGAAAGTGACCCCGCGGACAAGACTTCGCTTGTCAACCGACTGGCAGACAAGCGTTATCTACGTATGAACGAGGCGATGGGCTATGGCTCATCAACGCCTGCTGCTGATCTGGCGGACACGATCAGCACCGCCTTTGTACAGCGAGAATTCGAACGTCGCATCGGTGAAAGCGATGACAACCTGCGCCTTGCCCTGAATGCCAGGCGCGAGGTGGAACAGTTGGCCGCGCGCAGTTCGACCGACCGGACGTTGTGGTTTGAGGTGATTGGCAACGCCCCGTTGCGCACGGTCTTCCAAGGAGCGTTCGGGTTTGGTGACAGCTATAGCCAATTACCGATTGATCGGCAGTTGGAAGAATACACAAAAGCCTCCGAGCGTCTGTTGGGCAGTTCCAGCTTCAAGGACATCAGCAGTTCGGAAAACATGGAAAAGCTGATCCAGACGTTCATGGCGCGGTCCCAGCTGGCCGAGTCTTCGACGGCCAATCGCTACAGCGCGGCGCTGACCTTGCTGCAAAACATTTGACGCGACGCCATCGTGGGTGGCGAACGGCCCTGTTTTCGATGCCGCGTCGGCCTGCCGGACCTTGCGTCCAAAGTGTGACTGGCTATAACCCCGGACGATTTGCCGCGATCGATGCACGACCAGCCCGGGGGCCAAAACCATGCCGAAACGTACCGATATCAAGTCGATCCTGATCATCGGGGCAGGGCCCATTGTCATCGGGCAGGCCTGTGAGTTCGACTATTCCGGCGCGCAAGCCTGCAAGGCCCTGCGCGAAGAGGGCTATCGGGTCATTCTGGTCAACTCCAACCCCGCCACGATCATGACCGACCCGGAGATGGCTGACGCCACCTATATCGAGCCGATCACCCCCGAGATCGTCGAAAAAATCATCGCCAAGGAGCGCCCCGACGCGCTGCTGCCCACGATGGGGGGGCAGACAGGTCTGAACACCGCACTGGCCCTCGCCGACAGCGGCGCGCTGAACCGTTATGGTGTCGAACTGATCGGCGCGCAGCGCAGCGCGATCGAGATGGCCGAGGACCGCAAGCTGTTCCGCGAGGCGATGGACCGTATCGGTCTTGAAAACCCCAAGGCCACGATCATCGCCGCCCCCAAACTGGCATCGGGAAAGTACGACATCAATACCGCTGTCAGTCAGGCGATGGACGCTCTGGAAGAAATCGGCCTGCCCGCGATCATCCGGCCTGCCTTCACCTTGGGCGGCACCGGCGGCGGCGTTGCATACAACCGCGACGACTATGAACGTATCGTGCGCTCGGGCCTGGATGCATCACCGATGGCCCAGGTCCTGATCGACGAATCTCTTCTTGGCTGGAAGGAATTCGAGATGGAGGTCGTGCGGGATCGCAACGACAACGCCATCATCGTCTGCGCGATCGAGAACATCGACCCGATGGGCGTGCATACCGGCGACAGCATGACCGTTGCACCCGCACTGACCCTGACGGACCGCGAATATCAGATCATGCGGACCGCCAGCATTGCTGTCCTGCGCGAGATCGGGGTCGAGACCGGCGGTTCAAACGTGCAATGGGCCGTGAACCCCGCAGACGGCCGCATGGTCGTGATCGAGATGAACCCGCGCGTCAGCCGGTCGTCGGCGCTGGCCTCCAAGGCCACCGGTTTTCCGATCGCCAAGATCGCTGCAAAGCTGGCCGTGGGTTACACGCTGGACGAACTGGACAACGACATCACCAAAGTGACGCCTGCCAGTTTTGAACCGTCCATTGACTATGTCGTGACCAAGATCCCGCGGTTTGCCTTTGAGAAGTTTCCCGGCAGCAAGCCCGACCTGACCACCGCGATGAAATCAGTGGGCGAGGTGATGGCGATCGGCCGCAGCTTCCATGAATCGCTGCAAAAGGCACTGGCATCGATGGAGACGGGCCTGACCGGCCTTGACGAGATCGCCATCGAGGGTGCCGCGGAGCAGGGAAAGCCAGCAGTCATTGCGGCGCTGTCCAAGGCCACCCCGGATCGCATCCGCGTCATCGCCGAAGCGATGCGGTTCGGCCTGTCCGACGACGAGATCGGCCGCGTCACCAGCTTTGACCCGTGGTTCCTGGCCCGCATCCGCGAGATCATCGACGCCGAACACGTCATCCGCCATCAGGGCCTGCCCACGGACGAGGCCGGTCTGCGCCGCGTCAAGATGATGGGCTTTACCGACGCGCGCCTTGCGCATCTGACCGGATCCGACGAAACTACTATCCGCCGTGCCCGCCGCGCACTGGACATCCGCCCGGTCTTCAAGCGCATCGACACCTGCGCGGCCGAATTCGAGGCTCAAACCCCCTATATGTACTCGACCTACGAAGCGCCCGCGATGGGCGACGTGGAATGCGAATCCCGCCCCACCGACGCCAAAAAGGTCGTCATCCTGGGCGGCGGTCCCAACCGCATCGGCCAGGGGATCGAGTTCGATTACTGCTGTTGCCACGCCTGCTATGCGCTGACCAAGGCGGGCTATGAGACGATCATGATCAACTGCAACCCGGAAACGGTCAGCACCGATTACGACACATCGGACAGGCTGTATTTCGAACCGCTGACCTTCGAGCATGTGCTGGAGATCCTGCACACCGAACAGCAGAACGGCACCTTGCACGGCGTGATCGTGCAGTTCGGCGGGCAAACGCCCCTGAAGCTGGCAAACGCGCTGCAGGATGAGGGCATTCCGATCCTGGGAACCACCCCCGATGCCATCGATCTGGCCGAGGACCGCGAACGGTTCCAGCGCCTGCTGCAGGATCTGAACCTGAAGCAGCCCATCAACGGCATCGCCAGCAGCGACGCGCAGGCCATCGAGATCGCGGAGCGCATCGGCTTTCCGCTGGTCATCCGCCCGTCCTATGTGCTGGGCGGCCGCGCGATGGAGATCGTGCGCGACATGGACCACCTGCGCCGCTATATCACCGAGGCCGTGACGGTCAGCGGCAAGAGCCCGGTCCTGCTGGACAGCTATCTGTCCGGCGCGATCGAGGTCGATGTCGATGCGCTTTGCGACGGCCATGAAGTCCACGTTGCCGGGATCATGGAGCATATCGAAGAGGCCGGTGTCCATTCCGGCGACAGCGCCTGTTCCCTGCCGCCGCACACGCTGGACGCGGCGACGATCGCGGAACTCAAGGTTCAGACCACAGCGATGGCCCGCGCACTCAAGGTCAAAGGCCTGATGAACGTGCAGTTCGCCCTGAAGGACGGTGAGATCTATGTCCTTGAGGTCAATCCGCGCGCCAGCCGCACCGTCCCCTTTGTCGCCAAGGCCACCGACAGCGCCATCGCGTCGATCGCCGCGCGCCTGATGGCCGGAGAGCCGATGTCGAACTTTCCCGCCCGTGCGCCGTACCCCGAGGGTGTCGGCCCGGAAACCGACCTGCCCTTTGCCGATCCGATGACGCTGGCCGACCCGATCACGCCCTGGTTCTCGGTCAAGGAGGCCGTTCTGCCGTTTGCCCGCTTCCCTGGGGTCGACACGCTGCTGGGGCCGGAAATGCGTTCGACCGGCGAAGTCATGGGTTGGGACCGTAATTTTGCGCGCGCCTTCCTCAAGGCGCAGATGGGTGCGGGTACCGACCTGCCGACGACCGGCCGTGTTTTCCTGTCTGTCAAGGATGCCGACAAGACGCCCGCGTTGGCACAGGCCGCCCGTGACCTGGTGACGATGGGCTTTGATCTGATCGCCACGTCTGGCACAGCCGATTTCCTTGACGCCCAAGGGGTGCCTTCGACCCGCGTGAACAAGGTCTATGAGGGTCGACCGAACATCGTGGACCGTCTCAAGAACGACGAGATCGCGATGGTTCTGAATACGACCGAGGGCGTTCAGGCCATCGCGGACAGCCGGGAAATCCGCGCGGTCGCCCTTTATGACAAGATCCCCTACTTCACGACGGCTGCAGGCAGCATCGCCGCTGTTGCAGCGATCAAGTCGCGTGAGGAAGGCGAAGTGGGCGTGAGGTCGCTGCAAGCATAGTACCGATCCCCGCCAAAGCAGGCCGGGAACGATATCTGAACTGCTTGGCCGGACTGGTGGACGCCTGATGTGTTCTGGGGTTCCGGAACGTCGATGCATCCTTGGTGCATCGACGACATGCCACCCAAAGCGTGACAGCGGTGGCCTGTCCCTGAGGTCACTGTCACAACGATCATAAAAGACACAGCGAAACGACGGTTCGTTTCCGCCGCAGGGATTGCGACAGGCACTGTGATGCGGGGTGTTGCAACGCGGCTGCGCTGTGGTGATTGCCAAGCGCTGCCAGTGTCACGATAAAACCCCGCAAAGCGCACGATCACGCACAGGGTGTGATCTGCGCTGACAAGGGATGCCACTTCGATACCTGTCAGTTCGGCGGCGTCTGTGTCACGATGGTATCGGGTCTATCCTACGCTGTGGATGCGCCGACCATGATTGTGCTGCAACAGTTCCGGTGCGCTGTGGCTGCCGTCGCGGGCCAGCAGATAACAGTCCATGATCCAGCCATGCGTCGCCCGGGCTGCTGTGCGTGCGGCCGTGATCCGTGGCGCGGTGTCGGGCAGCGGGCCCGCCTGGATCAGCTGTTCGGGCATCCCAAGATAGGCCCCCCACCAAATCTGCAGCCCCTTGGGGTCAAGTGTCGCAAACGCGCAGGTCCCGTCCAGCATCACGACAACCCGGTCGGCATCGGGGGGAAACCCCGCATCGCGCAGCCGTCGTCCGGTGGTGATCCGCACGTCGGACCCCAATGCGTTCAACGGAATGGCATGTGCCGCGCACAGCGCCTGTATCGCGGTGATCCCGGGAACGACGCGGGCGCGCCAGTTCAGCCGCGCCGCGATCCGCAAGCTGCTGTCGTACAGCGACGGGTCACCCCAGACCAGCATCGCCACCGTCCCGCCTTGTGGCAGTGCGGCCGCCACCGCCTGTGCCCAGACGTGCGCGATCGCGTCGTGCCACCGCTCCACCCCATCAAGATAGGGCAGGTCCGCGTCCCGGACCGGCAGATCGATGTTGGCCACCGCACCGCCCGGTCGGTGCCGGTTCAGCATCGCCAACCGCAGATGCGCCAAGTCTTCCTTGCCCGTACCCTTGCGGGGAACCACGACAAGGTCGGCCTGTTGCAGGGCGCGGACGCCCTGCAATGTCAGGTGATCGGGATGGCCCGTGCCTGCCCCGATCAGCACCAGATCTATCATGCATACAGCCGGGGCGTCACCAGACCGCTGCCCTGCAGGCCCCGCGCCGCCTTGGCTGCGGCCAGCACGGCCAGATCGACCAGCGGCTCTATCGCGATGACCAGCAGATAGGCCGCGCCGAACGACAGCACGCCCGCGGTTGCCCCGGCGCCCTGACCATAGAACGCCCAGAACGCGACCCATGCCACGATCCCGCCCTGATAGGCCGCCGACAGCGCCAGTGCCTGCGCGTATCGCAGGTCCACATAGGCCGTGTCTGGCGCGATGAGCCGCCGCGCCAGGGCACCAACCGCGAACAGCGGCACCAGCAGCGTCGTCACGTTCATTCCGTATTGCGGCAGATCAAATGGCGCAAAGAACAGCCCCTGGATCAGCAAGCCCAATGCCAGGCCCAACGCCGCGGGGGCTGCTCCGAACAGCAGGAACAGCGTCGACCCCAAAATCAGGTGCACCTCGGACACGCCCACGGGCGCGGTCGGCAGGACCTGAAAAAACACGAATGTCGCGACGGTGGCCAGCCCCGCGCGGGCCGCCAGCGACCCGGCACCCTGCGCGCGCAACGCATCCGCCGCCAGCCGCAGCGTATACAGCCCCGCCGTCGCGGCGGTGGCATAGCCCAGAATCAGTTTCGCGCCGTGGACGACGCCTTCTTCGATATGCATCTCATGCTCCTTTGGCCGTCCACCCGACGGCATGGGGTTTGCCTGAGTTGGCCGGTTTCCTGGCTTGCGGGTCGGGGCGCGGCGTCGGCCTTCCCGGGCCGGGGCCCAGTGGCGTTTGGTGACGCGCGCTCTCCGCATACAGTCGCGGGGGCGGCCGGGGCTTCGGGTGCCGCGATTGGGTCCACCCTTCCCCGTTCCCGATGAAGCCCGGCGTTGAACGCCTGACGGGCACCAGTCAGGCGCCCACCTAGACGGGATCGCAATGCCTGCGTCAAGTCGCCGCCGGGGCGATCAGGTGAAAGAATGTCCCGGTGACATGGTCGCGATGGCTGCCGGTTTCCGGCACCTCGGCCCCAGTCGCGTCGGTCACGCGGGCCAACGGCGCATCGGGTTGCGACAGGATCGAGGCATAGTGGAATTCGTGCCCGCGCAGCGCCACGCGGCCAAGGCCGGGCAGGACGGTCAACGGATCGGCGCGTCTATATCCCAGATGCATGCGGCGTTTCGCATAGCTGGTCTCCAACCCCAGCAGCCCCAACATCTGGTGGCGCTGTCCGTCAGCATCTACCAGACCTGCACCAAGCGCCATATATCCGCCGCATTCCCCATGCACCGCACGCGTTGCCGCGAACCGGTGCATCGACGCGCGGAACCCGTCACAGGCCGCCAGCCGCGGCGCGTGCAGCTCCGGGTATCCGCCCGGCAGCCAGCAGCAATCGGCGCCGTCGTCCGGCCCCTGATCCGCCAGCGGAGAGAACGGCAGGATTGTGGCACCGGCACGCCGCCACGCCTCCAGCACATGCGGATAGACAAAGCTGAAGGCCGCGTCACGGGCCAGCGCGATCCGGCCCCCCGGCGGGGTCAGCGGTCGCGGCGCGGGGGCGTCGGGCAGGGCGCGATGCGCGGCGGCGGCGATGATCGCGTCCAGATCGCAATGCGCCGCGATGAAATCGCCCGCGTGGTCCAGAATCGTCTGCAGGCCAGACGTTTCCTCGGCTTGGATCAGGCCCAGATGGCGTTCGGGCAGGGTGATGTTGCCCTGTCGCGGCAGGCTGCCCAGGACACGGATGCCCGCATCGCGCATCCCCTCGCGGATCAGCCGGTCATGGCGGGGGGAGGCCACGCGGTTCAGCACCACCCCCGCAAAGGGCAGGTCGGGCCGCAGCGTGGCGAACCCCCGCGCGGTGGCCGCCGCCGATTGCGCCTGTCCGCCCACATCCAGCACCAGAACCACGGGCCACCCCATCATCTGGGATATCTCGGCACTGGACCCGATGCCGGTTTCGCCCTTGGTCGCGACCCCGTCGAACAGGCCCATCGACCCTTCGGCCAGAACCAGATCGGCGGGCGGCTGGTCTGCCACATGGGCGGTCAGGCGTCCCGGCTCCATCGCCCAGGCATCCAGGTTGAAGCTGGCCCGCCCCGAAGCCGCAAGATGAAACCCCGGATCAATATAGTCCGGCCCCGACTTGAAGGGCTGCACCGCCAGCCCGCGCCGGCGCAGCGCGGTCAGCAGGCCCAGCATCAGCATCGTCTTGCCGGTGCCGGATGCGGGGGCGGAAATCATCAGGCCCGGACACAGATGCGGCATCATTCCGGAAACCTCGGCGCGTCACCGACCGGGCGATACCTGCGGTCGTAATCAGCGGCATACAGGCGGCTGTCGTCGAACCCCTCGGCCGCCAGCGCGGGGCCGACCAGGATCAGTGCGGTGCGGTCGATGCCTTGGGCGTCCACCGTTGCCAGCGTGGCGCGGATCACCCGCTGGTCGGGCCAACTGGCCCGCCAGACCACCGCCACCGGGCAGTCGGGGCCGTAATGGGGCGTCAGGTCGGCCACCACCCGGTCCAGCGCATGGATCGACAGGTGAATTGCCAGCGTCGCCCCGGTCGCGGCAAAGGCGGCCAGCGTCTCGCGTTCCGGCATCGTCGATGCGCGCCCCGGCGTGCGGGTCAGCACGACCGACTGCGCCAGACCGGGCAGGGTCAGTTCGGTCTGCAGCGCGGCGGCGGCGGCGGCAAAACTGGGCACGCCCGGCGTCACGTCAAAGGGAATGTCCAGCGCCCGCAACCGGCGGATCTGTTCGCCCATCGCGGACCAGACCGACAGGTCGCCCGAATGCAGCCGCGCGACGTCATGCCCCGCCGCATGGGCGGTGGCGATTTCCGCCATGATGTCGTCCAGTGACAGCGACGCGGTGTTCACGATGTGCGCGCCGGGCGGGCAATGGGACAGCAGGGCGGCAGGGATCAGCGATCCGGCGTACAGACAGACCGGGCAGGCCGCGATCAGGTCGCGACCGCGCAGCGTGATCAGGTCGGGTGCGCCGGGACCGGCGCCGATGAAATGGACGGTCATGGAACCTCGGCTATGGCGATGGTGACGGGGCCGACGATGCGGCGGGGATGGGTCAGGCGGCCGCCCGCCGCGATGGCCGCGGCCTCGGCCACCGATCCGGTGCCAAAGGTCGCGTTGATGCGGGCTGATTGGGTGGGCGTGGCAATGCCCGCGACCGGAACTAGGTGCAGCGGCAGGGCGCGGGCCTGCGCCAGCGGGCGCAGGTCGGTTTCGCGGTCGGGAATGGTGGCCAGCGCGTCGGCACCGCCCACCGCGTCCAGCGCGGCCAGCAGGGCGGGCAGGGGCGTGCCGGGGCGGCAGCCTATTCCGGCGATGCGCATGTGACGCTCCATTGCGTAACGGGGCGGGCGGGGGTCCAGCCGCGCATCCGGCCAAGGGGGGCCACCTCGGCGATGTCGATGCGGATCAGGCGGCCACCGTGGTCGGCGTGCCAACTGGCCAGCAAAGCCTCGGTCTCCAACGTGACGGCATTGGCGACCAGCCGCGCGCCGGGGGGCAGGCGATGCCACAGCGTTTTCATCAACACCTGCGACGCGCCGCCGCCGATGAACACGGCATCGGGGTCGGGCAGGTCCGCCATCGCGTCCGGCGCCGCGCCATGGATCGCGGTGACGCGATGCGTGACGCCAAACCTGTCCAGGTTGGCACGGATGCGGGCGATGCGATCAGCGCGCGGTTCGATGGTCACGGCCCGCCCCCCGGCCAGCGCCCATTCCACCGCAATCGCGCCAGAACCCCCGCCGATATCCCACAGCAGTTGCCCGGCACGCGGTGCCAGCGCCGCCAGCGTCAGCGCACGGACCGGCGATTTGGTGATCTGCCCGTCATCGGTGAACAGCGCGTCGGCCCGCCCCGGCACCGTGGCAAGACCGAACCCCCGTGGCAGGTCGGCCCCGTCGATGGCCACCGCTACCGGTGCCGCACAGTCCATCGCGAACGCGTCGGCGCGGGTCTGGCGCACCCGTTCCGATGGGCCACCCAGACGTTCCAGCATCGTCAGCCGCGCGGCCCCCGCCCCCTGCGCCGCCAGCCATCCGGCCAGTGCCGCAGGCGCATCGCCGTCGCGCAGGGTCGCGATGATACGACAGCCGCGCGACAGGTGCGGGCGCAGCCGCGACAGGGGTGCCGCGTGTAGGCCCAGGGTGACCGTATCCTCCAGCCGCCATCCAAGGCGCGCGGCCGCCAGCGTCAGCACCCCCGGCGCGGGCAGGGCGCGCCATTCGCCGGGTGACAACGCGGCGGCCAGGCTGCCCCCCGCGCCGCACCAGAACGGATCGCCCGACACCAACGCCGCGACCGGCATACCCCGCAGCGACAGCAGCGGTGCCATGTCGAACGGTACCGGCCACGCCCGCCCCCGCGTGCCGACCCCGGCCAGCGCCAGATGACGCGGGCCGCCAAAAACGATATGGGCCGACGCCAGCGCCCGCAGGCTTGCATCCGGCAACCCGTCCGGGCCATCTTCGGTGATCCCGATGATCGTCAGCCAAGGGTCAGACATGCGACACATCCTGCTGTTGGGCGGCACGACCGAAGCCAGCCGTCTGGCCGCACTGCTGGCGCATGCGGACTGTCCGGCGATCTTTTCCTATGCCGGGCGTACCGTGGCACCCATCGCCCAACCATTGCCCACGCGAACGGGGGGCTTTGGCGGGGCCGAGGGGTTGGCGCGATATCTGCGCGACCACGATATCGCCGCCCTGATCGATGCGACGCATCCCTTTGCCGCCCGGATCAGCGGCAATGCCGATGCTGCCTGCCGCGCGGCGGGGGTGCCCATGCTGATGCTGCGCCGTCCCGCATGGGCGGTGGACCCGGACTGGCAGCACGTGCCCGATATCGGCGGTGCCGTCGCGGCGCTGCCCCACGCACCCACCGGCGTGTTCCTGGCCATCGGCAAGCAGACCTTGGCACCCTTTGCGTCGCTGCCGCATCGCTGGTTGCTGCGCCTGGTCGATGCGCCGGATGCGGCCCCCTTGCCCGGCGCAAAGGTCGTTCTGGCGCGCGGCCCGTTCACGGTCGCGGGCGACCGGGCGCTGATGCAGGCGCATGGCATCACCCATCTGGTCGCCAAGAACAGCGGCGGCACAGGAGCCGCCGCGAAACTGCAGGCGGCGCGCGATCTGGGTGTGCGCGTCGTGTTGATCGACCGCCCCGCGGCCCCGGACCGACCGCAGGTCGCCACCCCGGATCAGGCGCTGGACTGGCTGCATCAGACGGCCCCCTGGCGCGGGGTATAGACCCACCGCCCCACGCGCCGCGTGGCGCGGTTGCCGACCAGCACGACGGTGCGCATGTCGGCCATGTCGGGCGTGGCCTGTTCCAGCGTCACAATGCGCAGCGATTCGTCCGGCGTCGTCACCGCGCGGGCAAAGATCATCAGTCGCCCCGGTTCGCACTCCTCGCGCAGCACCGTCAGCACGCGCGCGAACCCCGCAGGGCGGCTGGCCGATCGCGGGTTATAGAACGCCATCGCAAAATCGCCCCGCGCCGCGTGGCGCAGGCGGTGTTCGATCAGGGCCATGGGTTTCAGATTGTCCGACAGGTTGATCGCGCAGAAATCATGGCCCAGGGGCGCGCCCGCCCGCGCCGCCGCCGCCAGCATCGCCGTGATGCCCGGCAGGATACGGATGTCCGGGTCGCCCCCGACCTCCTCCAGCGCCTCGAACAGGGCCGAGGCCATCGCGAACACCCCCGGATCGCCCGACGACACGATCACGACCCGCGCGCCGCCCGCCGCCAGCGACAGGGCATGGCGCGCCCGGTCCAGCTCCACCCGGTTGTCGCTGGCATGCAGGGTCAGGCCGGGGCGCGGGGCCACCCGCGCGACATAGGGGATGTATCCGATCACGTCGGTCGCCTGTTCCAGCGCGGCTGCAACCTCGGGCGTGACCATGGCGTCGGACCCCGGGCCCAGCCCGGCGACGGTGATCCAGCCGGTCATTCCGCCACCCGTGCCATCGGACGCCGCCCGTGGCCATGCACCAGCAGGATCGCGAAATAGGGGCAGTCGTCGTCGGCCACATCGCGCAGCGCCACGATGCGCTGGCCGGGCATGGTGCCACGCTCGATCAGCCAGGCGTCGGCCAAACGACCGGCAGCGGTCAGCGCGCGGCGCAGCTTGGGCAGGTTGCGCCCCGTTTTCATCACCACCAGCGCGTCGCTGCCCTGCATGTGGCGGATCAGGTCGGGTTCCGGCAGCGTGCCCATCAGCACGGTCAGTACGTCGTCGCCCCAGGTCATCGGCTGACCCACCGCGTTCCAGCAGCCGACCATACCCGGAATGCCGGGGATCACCTCGACCTCTGCCAGCCCCTGCAACCGGATCTGCAGGTGCATGAAACTGCCATAGAGGAACGGGTCCCCCTCGCACAGCACCACCACGTCCTCGGTCTGCGCCAGCTGCGCCAGCCGCGCGGCCCAGAGGTCATAGAACCCCGCCAGCGCGTCGTTGTAGTCGGGATGGTCGAACGGGATTTCCGTCGTGACCGGGTATTCCATCGGGTATTCGACCGCATCCGGGGCCAGCATGCCCTGAACGATGCGACGCGCCTGACCGGGCCTGCCGGGTTTCCTGAAATAGGCCACGTGGCGCGCCGCGCGCACCGCCCTGTCGGCCCGGACCGAGATCAGGTCCGGGTCGCCCGGTCCCAACCCCGCGCAGATGATGCGTCCCATCATTCCCTCCGGCTGGCCAGCGCGTTGATCGCGGCGACGGTGATCGCCGACCCGCCAAGGCGCCCCCGCACGATGACCGACGGCACCGGCGGCGCGGCCATCAAGGCGTCCTTGGATTCCGCCGCGCCGACGAACCCCACGGGACAGCCGATGATCGCGGCGGGCCGGGGGCAGGCGGGGTCCTCCAGCATGTTCAGCAGATGGAACAGCGCGGTCGGCGCATTGCCGATCGCCACGATCGCACCGTCCAGATGCGGGCGCCACAGTTCCAGCGCGGTGGCGCTGCGGGTGTTGCCCATGTCACGCGCCATGTCGGGCACGCGGGGGTCGTGCAGGGTGCAGATCACCGGGTTGTCGGCGGGCAGGCGGGCACGGGTGATGCCTTCGCTGACCATGCGCGCGTCGCAAAGGATCGGCGCACCTGCGGCCATCGCGGCGCGGGCCACGGTCGCCATGCCGGGGGTAAAGGCCACGTCGCGTTCCAACCCGACCAGCCCCGCGGCATGGATCATGCGGACGACGACGGGTTCCTCGTCCGCGTCGAAGCGCGTCAGGTCGGCCTCGGCCCGGATGGTGGCAAAGGACTGGCGATAGATCGCGGCGCCGTCCTTTTCGTAATCATGGGGCATCACAGAACCTTTGGCAGTTGATCGGGGTGCAGGCCGCGCAGGGCAGCCACGTCATGGGCTCGGCCATGGCGGATCAAGTCGAACCCGGCCGGCGTCGCGGTCAGCGTAATGTCGGCGGCACGCGGCCAGCCGCAGCCCTTGGCACAGCCGCTGACATGCAGCACCGCGTCCGCCGGGATCAGCGGCGCCAGGCTGCGCGCCAGGGGCCGTGTCGCCGCACACCCTTGGGGACAGGCGGGCGCACCGGGACAGGCGCGCAGGCGCAGGCGCGGGTCGCGGGGGTCCAATATCAGCCCCTCCATCGGAGGCAGGTGGCGCGCACCTTCGACCAGCAGCATCCGCCAGGGCGTCAGGCGCAGCGGTGCCAGCCGACCAAGACGGCGCAGCGTGTCGGGCGCGATCTGGCCGAATTCCAGCGCGACCAGCATTCCCCGCGGATGCACGCCCGGCTGTGGCGGCGCGGCAGGCGCAGGGGCGGGCAGGGTGGTGCCGGGGGGCTGTATCCGCGCTGTCAGCGCGGCCATGCGGCCCCGGCCATCCGGCGCGCCGCCCTGGTCCAGGAACCAGCGTGCCAGCGCCAGCGCATCCTGCGGCCCGCGATAGGGCGCGGCGCGGTCCATCCCGTCGGCGCGCAGGACCGGGCCGGCCTCGATGCGGATATCGGCGGGGTCGCGGGACAGCACCGGCGCGGGGCCGGTATCGACCGCGAACCCGAACTTGGCGGGCAGGGCCAGGTCGCTGCCCGCCAGCGCCGCCGCCAGTTCGGCGGCTAACGCATCCGCCGCCGCATCGGCAAAGGGCGTGACCATGATGTTGCGGCGCGTTTCCGTGGCGATGTCGGCGTCGATCAGCTCCACGGACCGCAGCCCCGCGATCAGGGGCGCATGGGTCGCGGGCGTCACCCCGCGCAGCTGCAGGTTGGCGCGGCCGGTCAGCTCTATCACGCCATTGCCGTGGGCCTCGGCGGCGTCGGCGATGGCTTGGCTCTGCGCCGCGTCCAACCGACCGCCGGGGGGACGGATGCGCACCACCCACCCGTCGCCCGACTCCATCGGCTGCAGCGCGCCGGGGCACCAGCCGCGGATCATGACAGCCCCGCCATGATCGAATTGCGCCGCGTGACCCACAGGCCCGCGTCGTGCAGACGCTGGAACAGGTCGCGCATCGCGGCCAGGGCGGCGGGATTGGCCTGTTCCATGAACGCCACGATCTGTGGCCGCCCCAACGTCGCCTGATGGTACAGGTCGAACAGATGCGGGGGCACCGCGCCCGCCAGATGGGCGAAAGCCGCCATGTGATCCAGCGTCGCCGCAATTTCCGCCGCACCGCGATAGCCGTGCGCGGTCATCGCATCGGCCCAGGCCGGGTCGGCGGCGCGGGCGCGGGTGGTGCGGGCGATCTCTTCGGTCAGGGTGCGGGCGCGGGGGCGGTCGGGCTGTGTCGCGTCCAGATGATACAGGCTGGCCCGCCCCCCGATCCGCGCCATGGCGGCGGCAAAGCCCCCCTCATGCGCGGCATAGTCGGCCGCCAGCAGCAGGTCGGTCTCGGGCAGATCCTGTGCGTGGACGAAACTGTCGGTCCCGGCCAGCCGCGCCTCCAGCGCGCCGCGGGCCTCGTGGCTGGCACCATCCGCGCCGATCGCCCAGCTGGACGCGGCGATCCACGCCTCGCCTGCCGCGGCCCGCGCGGCATCGGTGAACTCTGTCGGCGCGGTGCCCATGCCCAGCCCGTACTGCCCGGGTTGTGGGCCGAAAACCCGCGGTCCACGTGCGGCATAGGGGTTCTGATCCGCACCCTCTTCCCGTACGGCCAGCGTCGTGGCCCCGGTCTCGAACAGTTGCGCCAGCACCGGGAACACATCGCGGAACAGCCCCGACACGCGCAGCGTCACGTCGATGCGCGGACGGCCCAGCAGGGCCAGCGGCACGACCTCGACCCCCGACACGCGCCCCGATCCGGCATCCCATACCGGCTTCAGCCCGGCCAGATGCAAGGCCATCGCGAACTCCTCTCCGGCGGTGCGCATCGTAGCGCTGCCCCACAGATCGACGACCAGACCCTGCGGCCAGTCGCCATGATCCTGCAGATGGCGGCGCAGCAACTCTTCGGCCAGCTTGACGCCCTGCGCATGGGCGGACGGGGTCGGCACCGCGCGCGGATCGACGGAAAACAGGTTGCGCCCCGTGGGTATCACGTCCGACCGCCCCCGGTTGGGCGACCCCGACGGTCCCGGCGGCACGAACTGGCCCGCCAGCGCAGCCGCCAGCCCTGCGCGTTCTGCGTCCCCACAGATGCCGCTGCCCCAGACATGCAGCCCCTCGCCGTACTGGCTTTCCTTGATGTCACAGACGAACCGGTCGATCCGGGTGATCGCCTCGGCCGCGCTGGCGTCATGCGGTATGCCCAGATCGTCCTCGACCCCCAGGGCGCGGGCCTCGTCGCGGATAGCGGCAATCAATCGGTTGCGCCGCGCCGGGTCCAGCCCGTCGGCGGTCGAATATTCGTCCAACGACCGCTCCAGCCCGGCCATGCCGGGGGGCAGGGCGCTGGCCCGCATGGGCGGTGGCATGTGGCCCAGGGTCACGGCCCCGATCCGCCGTTTGGCCTGCGCGGCTTCGCCCGGATCGTTGACGATGAACGGATAGATCACCGGCAGCGTGCCCAGCAACGCCTGCGGCCAGCAATCACCCGACAGTGCGACCGCCTTGCCCGGCAGCCATTCCAGCGTGCCATGCGCGCCCATGTGGATCAGCGCCTGCGCGCCCTGTTCCGCCAGCCACAGATAGAACGCCACATAGGCATGGCGCGGCACGCGGGTCAGGTCGTGATAGCTGTCCGTCCGCCCGGCGCGGTGGCTGCGTTCGGGCTGCAGCGCCAGGATCACCGGACCGTGCCGACTGACGCGCAGCCGGAACAGGCCGTCCACGCAATCCGGGTCGCTTTCGGGCACGCCCCAGGCGACTTCCAGATCGTTGCGCAAAACCTCGGGCAACCGCGCCAGCGCCGCACGATACGCCGCGATGGGCCATTCGACGACGCTCTGGGGCAGACCCGGCAGATCGACCCCCAGCATCGCCCCCACCGCAACCGCCGATGCCGGCGCGTCCAGCCCCACCGCATGGGCCTGTTGCCAGTCGCGCCCCGGATAGGTCGACAGCACCACGGCCACCCGGCCCGCACCCCGCGACAGACCGTGCCAGGCCGCGATCCGCCCCACCGCCTGTGCCAGCAGCCCCGCATCGGGCCTGTGTACGAACCGCGAATACTGCAGGTCCGGGTCGCGTGCGCTGACTGCCTTGAAGCTGATGACCCCCGCAAAGATGCGCCCGTCCACCTCGGGCAGGACGACATTCATCGCCAGATCCGATGGCGACAGGCCACGCTCTGCGGCCAGCCAGTCCCGCCGCCGGTTCGTCGACAGCGCGACCTGAAACACCGGACAGGACCAGCCGCCAAAGGGCGCGACGCCCGGCATGTCGCCGTTGTCCAAAGACCCCTCGACGCCGCCCCCGGAAAACCCTGTCGCGTTGACGACCATCTCTGGCCCGCCCGGCAGCACATCCGCCAGCCATTGGCCCAACCCCGGCGCCTTCAGCGACGGCGCGAACACCCCCACGGCGGCGATCCCGCGATCGCGCAGCGCCCGGATCAGCGCATCAATGGGCGCCACATCCGCCGCCGCCAGCCAGCTGCGATAGAACGTGACCAGCGCCTGTACCGGTCCCGGATCGGCCACGACCCCGTGGTCAGGGTCGTAAAACCCCATTCCGGGCAGCGTCTTGACCCCCGGCACCGGGGCCGCCTGCAGGCCGGATGCGATTGCCATCTGCGCCAGCGCCGCCTGGGCCGCCACGGCGCCGCCCTGATCGCAATGCCGCCGCAGCACGCGCAGCACTGACGGCGGCACGGTCGACATCTGGTCCAGCCGCGGATCGTCGCGCCCGTCGGCGGGCAGCACCGCCAGCGCGATGCCCCGCCGCCGCGCCAGATCCTGGACCGAGGCCAGCCCATAGGGCCAGTACGCCTCGCCTCCGATCAGCCGGATCAGGATGCCGCGCGCCCCCGACAAGGTCTGTTCGACATAGGTGTCGACCGACACCGGATGGCGCAGCGCCACGAGGTTGCACAGGCGGGTGGGCGGCAGGCCCCCCGCCGCACGGTGCCACCCTTTCGCAAACGCCCCCAGGTCGCTATCTGAAAAGGACAGGACCACCAGATCGCCGGGCGTCTGCCCGGGATCATAGGGAGTGTCGGACTGTTCCAGCCCGACCTGTTCGCGAAAGATGACATGCATCAGGCGGCTCGGGTCATGCGGGCACGCCCTCCAGCACGGCGCGGATCGCGTCGGGGTTCACGTCGTCATGTTCCGCGATCACCACCAGCCGCGACCGACGCGGGCTGTCGCCCCACGGGCGGTCGTACTGATGCCGCACCCGTGCACCCACGGCCTGCACCAGCAGGCGCATGGGTTTGCCCGCAACGGCCACGTGGCCCTTGACCCGCAGCACGTTCTGTTCGGTGGCCAACCGCGCGATGCGGGCGGCAAGATCGGCGGGATCGGTGATTTCCGGCAGGTCGATCACCACGGTGTCGAAATCTTCGTGCTCGTGGTCGTCTGCGCCGTCATGATGGCTGGGTCGGGCGTCCAGATCGTCCTCGGCGGCGGCGCCCAGTCCCAGGATCAGGCGCGGGTCGATCGCGCCCTCGGTCACGGTCAGGATGGGCAGGGGGCGGGGCAGTTCGGCCTCGATCACCGCGCGGGCGGCGGTAACGCCGTCGGGCCCGGCCAGATCGGCCTTGGTCAGCAGGATCACGTCGGCGCAGGCGATCTGATCCTCGAACACCTCGGACAGGGGCGTCTCGTGGTCCAGGGACGGGTCGGCCGCACGCTGTGCATCGACCGCCGCCACGTCGGGGGCGAAACGGCCCGCGGCCACGGCTTCGGCATCGGCCAGCGCGATCACGCCGTCCACGGTGATCCGCGACCGGATCGCGGGCCAGTCAAAGGCCTTGAGCAGCGGTTTCGGCAGCGCCAGCCCCGAGGTCTCGATCAGGATGTGGTCGGGACGAACGGGCAACGCCATCAGCGCCTCCAGCGTGGGGATGAAATCATCGGCCACGGTGCAGCAGATGCAGCCGTTCGACAGCTCGACGATGTTCTCGGCCGGGCAGCTGGCATCAGCACAGTCTTTCAGGATGTCGCCATCCACGCCCATCGTCCCGAACTCGTTCACGATCACCGCCAGGCGCAGCCCCTGGGGATTGGCCATCAAGTGGCGGACAAGGGTGGTCTTGCCCGATCCCAGAAAGCCGGTGATCACGGTGACGGGGGTTTTCACAAGGTCGGTCATGGTCACTCCTGCGGGGGGATGCGGGCAAGGCTCTGCTTGCGGAAGATGGCGGGGCGTTCGCGCCACGGCACGATGCCATCCGTGGTGCCGGCATAGGCGCGCGCGCCCGACAGGATGTCGGCGGCGTCCTCCGGGGTCAGGCGGCCATAGACATAGGACCACTTGCCCGGCGCGGACAGCGCGACGGAACAGCCTTGCGAACAGGCGGACAGGCATTCGACGGGGCGGATCTCGACGCCGTCGGGGATATCGCATGACAGGCGGTCCATCAGGCGCGCGCCGGGACGAGGCTGATCGGGATCGGCGTCGGGCTGCGCGCCGCGACAGGTGGTGCAGACATGCAGAACGGCACGCATCGCGGCCCCTTCCTTGTTGCGGCAAGGGGCGTCCGAGAGACGACGGCACGGGGCATCCGGCCATCACCTGCCGGTTGCGAAACACCCCGTTCGCCCGTCATCGTCAGGTGTTGGCAGGTCTCCCGGCTTGCGGATCCCGGGGCGGTTGCCCCGACGGTCGTCCCACCTTCCCAGCCCCGGATCGGGGCCAGTGGATCGGGCGACCTCTCCGGTCACGGTCGCGGGGGCGGCTGCGCTTGGGGTCGCGGGTCAGGTGACCCGGGCCTTGTCGCATTCCCTCTTCGCCTGTCATAGACAGGAACCAACACGCTCTCACCCAAACCCCCGCACCCGCCGTTTGTCAACCGCAAGGAACGACCCGATGACGCAGACCGACCCGATTTCCGCCGCCGATCAGGACCGCCACGCCGCCAAGATGGCGCGCAAAAAGGCCGCCCGCGACCGGATGATGGAAACCAAGACCGGCGAAAAGGGGCTGATCATCGTCCATACCGGACCGGGCAAGGGCAAATCGTCATCGGGGTTCGGGATGATCATGCGCAGCATCGCGCATGGCATGCCCTGCGCGGTGGTCCAGTTCATCAAGGGCGCGTGGGACACGGGCGAACGGACGCTGCTGACCACGCATTTCGCCGACATCTGCCAATTCCACGCCATGGGCGAGGGGTTCACCTGGGAAACCCAGGACAAGACCCGCGACATCGCCATGGCACAGGCCGGGTGGGCGCGCGCGCAGGATCTGATCCGCGACCCCGACATCCGCATGGTCCTGCTGGACGAGATCAACATCGCGCTGCGCTATGGCTATCTGGACGCGGCGCAGGTGGTCGCGTTCCTGCAGGCGGAAAAGCCCGCGATGACCCATGTCGTGCTGACCGGCCGCGGTGCCCCCGATGCGCTGGTCGAGGCTGCCGACCTGGTCACCGAAATGACCCAGGTCAAGCACCCGTTCCGGTCGGGGATCAAGGCGCAGGCCGGGGTCGAATACTGACCCTCCGGGGGTGTCGGGATCAAAAAACCTCACGCGACGGTGAACCCTTGGAGGCGTTCGCGGGTTTCATCTGCGTATCCCATTCGCCGGAGCCCCACTGACGTGACCCCACCGCCCCTTGCCCCCGATGCCGCCCTGTTTCTGGATTTCGATGGATGTCTGGTCGACATCGCCCCCCGACCTGACGCGGTGATCGTCACACAGGCGCTGCGCGACCGTCTGGCGGCCCTGTATCACCGGCAGGGGGGCGCGGTCGCGCTGATCTCGGGGCGCGATGTCGCCGATCTGCGGGGATATATGGACGGGTTTGCTGGCATCGTCGCCGGCAGCCACGGTGCCGAACTGTCGCTGCGCCCCGGCAGCATCGAAACTCTGCACCGCGATGATTTCGACCCCGCACCCCTTCATGCCGCGGCCCATGCCGCCGCCGCCCCCCATTCCGCCCTGTTGGTCGAGGAAAAGCCCCATGGCGTCGCGCTGCATTACCGCGATGCGCCCGACCTGCGCGGCTTTGTCGAGGGGGTGATGCAGGATCTGGCCGACCAGAACCCACATCTTGTGTTGCAACCCGCCAAGATGGCGGTCGAGTTGCGCCCCGGCGGCGTGGGCAAGGACAGCGCGTTGGCGCATCTGATGACCCTGGCCCCGTTTGTGGGACGCATGCCGGTCTTTGCTGGCGACGACACCACCGACGAACCTGCCATGGCCGAGGCACAGGCCCGTGGTGGTTTCGCCATCAAGATCGGTGACGGTGCCACAGCGGCGCGCTATCGGTTGTCCGACCCTGCCGCGCTGGCCGCCTGGCTTGACGCATCGTTGAACTGAGGAATGTCCATGTCCACCGAACCGCGCCTGATCGTCGTCGCGAACCGTCTGCCGTTGGGGGACGATCCCTCGGGCGGGCTGGTCGTGGCGCTGGAGGATGCGTTGCGCAGTTCCGGCGGGGTGTGGGTCGGATTCTCGGGCGAGGTGACGGATGACCCTGCCGCCGACCTGCAGGATCATCCGGGGGCATCGTTTCAGCGTCTGTCCTTTGATCTGACGCCGCAGGAACATGACGAATACTATCTGGGCTATTCCAACTCGATTCTGTGGCCGCTGTGTCACGGGCGCCCGAACCTGATGCGCATCAGGCCCGAATATCTGGACGGCTATGCCGCAGTGAACGAACGCATCGCACGGATGCTGTTGCCAGTGCTGCGCCCCGACGACCGGATCTGGGTTCAGGACTATCATTTGTTTCCGCTGGCCGCAGAACTGCGTGCGCTTGGGGTCGAAAATCCCATCGGGCATTTCCTGCATATTCCGTTTCCCGGCCCTGCCGACTGTGCAGCCCTGCCGAACCCTGCGCAGCTGTTCGACTGGCTGTCGCATTACGACCTGCTGGGGTTTCAGGCCGATCGCGACCTGGGCGCATTCGCCGAAAGCGCGCGCCAGCTGGCCGACGGGGACCAGGTTGCGCCCGATCGGTTCCAGTTGTCGGGGCGGATGGTCCGGACACAGGTCTTTCCCATCGGCATCGATGCCAAGACGTTCATCAACGAGGCCGCCGAGGCGCCCGACAGCGATCGCATGCGTCTGTTGACTGGCGCCAAGATGATGATTGGCGTCGACCGCCTGGACTACTCCAAGGGCATCCCGCAGCGGTTCCGGGCCTATCAGCTGCTGTTGGAGAAAATCCCCGACCTGCACGAAAAGATCTCGTTCCTGCAGATCGCCCCGCCAACGCGGGGCGAGGTCGAGGCCTATCAGGACATCCGCGAAGAGACCGAACACCTGGCCGGCCGCATCAACGGTCAGTTCGCGACGCTGAACTGGACGCCGATCCGGTTCATCCACCGGCCGTTTCCACGCACCGTGCTGGCGGGCCTGTACCGACAGGCGCGGATCGGGCTGGTCACGCCATTGGCCGACGGCATGAACCTGGTGGCCAAGGAATACGTCGCCGCCCAGAACCCCGACGATCCGGGGGTCCTTATCCTGTCGCGTTTCGCCGGCGCGGCCGAGACGATGGACGAGGCGCTGATCATCAACCCGCATGACCCCCATGATCTGGCTGTCGCCATGGCTCAGGCCATGCGCATGTCGCGCGTCGAGCGCCGTCAGCGCCACGCGGCCCTGTTGCAGGGCGTGGTTGACCATGACGTTGCATGGTGGTCACGGACCTATCTGCAGGCACTGACGCGATAGACAGCGGCGGGTTTGACCGGATATTGCCCAAATATGGGGCATTGCGTTGCAATTTTGCCCGATCTGGCGGCAACGCACGTTAAGGTTGAACGGACTGTACGCAGACCGGTGACAGGGAAAGATCGACTATGCAGGGTGAACTCATGAAGCAGCTGCTTCGTGGCATCCTCCTCCCGGTCCGGCCACGGACACTTCGGAAAGCCGCCGGTCCTGCCCGCCCTCCTCCTCCCTGCGGTCAGGTCCGGCGGCCTTTTCGCCTCAGGCGATCAGGCCCGCCACATGGCGCAGCGCTGCGCCATAGCCGTCAAGGCCCAGTCCCGCGATCACCCCATCGGCGCGTTTCGACACAAAGGAATGATGGCGGAACGCCTCGCGTTTGTGGATCTGGCTGATATGGACCTCTATCACCGGGCCGTCAAAGGCGTTCAGCGCATCCAGCACCGCAACCGAGGTGTGGGTCAGCGCGGCCGGATTGATGACGATGGCCGCGGCCTCCAGCCGGGCTTCGTGGATCCAGTCGACGATCTGGCCCTCCCAGTTGGATTGCAGGAACCGGATGTCATGCGGGGCGGCGGCCGTGCGGCACAGCGCCTCGAGGTCGGCCAGCGTCTGGTGGCCATAGACCTCGGGCTGGCGCTGGCCCAGCAGGTTCAGGTTCGGACCGTTCAGGACATGGATCAGCGGCATCAGGGTCTCCTTGCTGGGAATTGCTAGCGCGGGCCGGGGTCAGCCCGCAAGCGCCATGACGGGAACCGTGCGATGGGTGGGGTCGACCATCTGCAGGCCCGCGGGATCGTCGCACAGGATCGCCACCGCGCCGGGGGTGGGCGGCCCGGACCACAGCACCGCCCCGTCATGACCGATCAGCGCCAGCCGGTCGCCGCGCATCCGCAGCACCCCCGGACCCGGCGCGCGCCACAGAACCGCACCGTTGCGGGTCAGCAAGGGCCCGGCATCGGGGTCGTTTTCCAACCGCACCGGGCCGCAGGTCAGCGCCTGTCCCGGCCACAGCGGCCCGTCCATCCGATCCGTGGCCGTGCATTCCCCGGCCAGACTGCGCGTCAGCAGCGTGTCCAGCGTGGCGCGGTCCCACCCGTGATGGGGCGCGGCGGCGGTCAGGATCGCCAACTTGGCCAGCGCGGCCACGGGCGTCATGTCACCCCCCGCCACGGCCCCTGTCGCCGCGATCCACGCCCCGGCGGCATAATCGAACGCGCCCACCTGCCCGCCGATCACCCGGCTGGCGATCAGCACGGGCACGCCCGCGTCGGTCAGCACCCGTTCCATCGCACCCTGTCCCGCCGGGACGTTGCCCGGACCGAACCCCTGCAGGACCAGCCCGGTCGCGCCCTGATCCAGCGCCGCGCGCACCAGTTGCGCCAGCATCGGCGCGGCGGCGCGGTGATCGGCGGGCACGGCCGCGATCTGCACCACGCGCTGAACGTCGATGCGCGCCTGCACCGCGTCCAGTTGTGCCAGCGCAAGCGCGCGGGCCGGGGCCGCGTCCAGCGCCATGTCCGGCGCGGCGGGGCCGGGCAGGGGCGGCACGTGACCCATGCGGATGCCGATGCCGCGTTCGGCCAGCGGTGGCAGGTGCGGGCTGTCGAACGCCGCAAAGCCGGTGGTCGACACCTTGACCGTGCGGCCACCGCGCATCAGGCGGCCGTCGAAGAAAACCGCAACCTCGGGCAGGCGCAGGCGCGCACAGGCCAGCGCGCCGGTCAGGTTCGCCAACGCATCGCTGCCCGCGTTCAGGACCAGACCGGCGGTGGTGTCGGTGAACAGCGGCAGTTGCGCACCGGTCAGGATCACCGGCTTGGACAGCGCGGCGCGCGCCAAACCAAGACCGTCGAACACATTCAGCAGCAGTGGCAGCGCCGCGCCGGTATAATCCATCGTGTCGGTGCCGTGCAAAACCACAAAGGCGTCGTGATCGACGTACAGCTCCAGCACCCGCCGCGCGATTCGGCACCAGTCGGACGGGCGCAGGTCGGTGCTGTCCAGCGTTCCCGGCCCGTCCCCGGGAAACCGCAGGCCGGTATCGAAATGCAATGTGCAACCCGGCAGGGCAGCTGCCAGTGCCGGTCCCAGCAGATCACCCGCGGCGCGGGCAAACCGGTCCGCCGACATCGGGGCCAGCGGCTGTCCCATGCTGCTGATCGTGCCGCCGGTGTTGATGATGCAGATGCGCATGATGGCCCCCCGTTCCGGACCGCTATAGACCGCTCAGGCGGTGCCGATCCAGCCCTGCAGGAAACTGGCAAGGTTGCGGGTCAGATCCTCGGAGACATAGCCGCCCTCCTGCACGATGACGGTGGGCAGGCCCGCCGCGCGGATGCGGGCGGCGGCGTGGGCAAAGCCGGGGGTGGTCACGCGCAGCCCGCGAAACGGGTCGTTTTCATGCGCGTCCAACCCCAGGGCCAAAACCAGCGCGCCCGGCGCGAAATCCGCGATACGGTTCAGCGCCCGGTCGATCGCGTCCAGCCAGACGGCATCGTCCGACCCCAAGGGCAGCGGCAGGTTCAGGTTGGTGCCTGGGGGCCCCACCTCGTGCGCGTGGCCCAGGTAAAAGGGATAGAACGCGTCCGGGTCGGCATGGACCGACACGGTCAGCACGTCGGCGCGGTCGAAAAAGATCTGCTGCGTGCCGTTGCCGTGATGCACGTCGATATCCAGAATGGCGACCCGGTCATGAACCCCGCGCAGCGCCTGCGCGGCGACGGCGGAATTGTTCAGGAAACAGTGGCCCGCCGCGGTGTCGGCATCGGCATGGTGCCCCGGCGGACGACACAGCGCATAGGCCGCACCCGCGCCGTCCAGCACCGCATGGGTGGCCGCCAACGCGGTGTCGACCCCGCGCAGCGCGGCCGCAAAGGTATGGCGCCCAAGCGGGCAGCCGGTATCGGCCATGTGCCATCCCGCCCGCCCGGTGATCCCCGATGGATAGGTCTGGCCTGCCTTTTGCGGATGCAGGTTGGCCACGACTTCTGCCCCCGCGCCGGGGGCGGTCTGCCATTCGTCCCACGCGGTTTCCAGAAAGGTCAGGTACCGTGCCGTATGGACCGCACGCATCGGCGCACGGTCGGTGACCGGCGGATCGGTCGCGACCAGACCGGCGGCGGCGATACCCGCCAACAGGCGGTCGGCCCGTTCGGCGGTTTCCTTGTTGGCCATCGGCACCCCGCGCAGCATCCAGAACTGCGGATCATGGGCGGCGGTGTCGGGCGCGTAAAAGCAGGGAAGGCTGTCCATGCGGCACAGGCTAGGGGGCCCGCGCCGCTTGGGCAAGATCAGAAGCCGGAATGCGTTTTCAGGAATTCGGCCTCATCGGGGGTGCTGTCGCGGCCCAGAATCGCGTTGCGGTGCGGAAAGCGGCCAAAGCGTGCGACGATATCGCGGTGTTCACGCGCAAAATGCAGCGAGTGGTCGTTGCCCAGCCCCTCGTACAGGGTGACGGACCGGGTCTGGTCGGCCAAATCCTCGCTGTGCATGAAGGGCAGATAAAAGAACTGCCGCCGGTCAGGCGTCTGTCCGGTATCGTGGCCCATGTCCAGCGTGGTCCGCGCATGGCGCAACGCCAGGTCGTTCGATTCAAAGCTGCGCGGCCCGCCGCGATAGATGTTGCGCGGAAACTGGTCCAGCACGATCACCAGCGCCAGCGCAGTGTCGGGCGCGTCCATCCAGGCGTCCAGCCGACCGGCATGCGCGGCCTCATAGGTGTCGCTGAACCGGGCGGCGATGTCGCGGTCGATGTCGTCCGATTTGGCGAACCAATAGGGGCGCATCTGGTCCGAAAACCAGAACTCCAGCACCTCGTGGGGGGTCTTGGGCATGTGTCTCTCCGTCATGGCAGGGGAATGTATTCGTCGCGGTCGCCCGGCGGCAGGTCGAACCGGCCTAGTCCCCAACGCGCTTCGCGCCATTCCTGTTTCGCGGTCTCGATCCGGTCGCGCGACGACGCGACAAAGTTCCACCAGATGTGGCGCGGCCCGTTCAGTGTGGCACCGCCAAGCGCCATCAGCCGTGCGCCCCGGTCGCCCGCCGCCACGGTGATCGCATCGCCGGGGCGGAACACCATCATCTGACCGGCCTGAAACTCCTGCCCGGCGATGCTGACGCTGCCTTCGGTGATGTAGATCCCGCGATCCTCGTGATCGACGGGCAGGGGAAAGCGGGCGCGGGGCGCCAGCGTCACGTCCAGATAGAAGGTGTCGGAATGTATCGTCGCCGGGGCGGTTTCGCCATAGGCGTGGCCAAGGATCAGCCGCGCCTCGATCCCCTGGTCGCGGATCTCGGGCAGGGCGGTGGCGGCGTGATGTTCAAAGCTGGGGGCTGCGTCCTCGTGCGCTTCCGGCAGGGCGATCCAGGTCTGAATGCCCAACAGGCTGCTGGGCCCGGCGCGCACGGCATCGGGGCTGCGTTCGGAATGTGTCACACCGCGCCCGGCCACCATCCAGTTCAGCGCGCCGGGCGTGATGATCTGGTCCGCGCCGGTGCTGTCGCGATGCTGGAAGCTGCCGCGATACAGATAGGTGACCGTGCCCAGGCCGATATGGGGGTGCGGGCGCACGTCGATGCCCTGATCGGTCAGGAATTCCGCCGGGCCCATCTGGTCGAAAAAGATGAACGGTCCGACCATCTGGCGTTTGGGGGCGGGCAGGGCGCGGCGCACCTCGAACCCGCCCAGATCGCGGGCGCGGGGGATGATCAGGGTTTCGATGGCATCCAGGCCGATCTGATCGGGGCATCCGGGGGTCAGGGCGGGGTTCCAGCTCATGGCGTTGTCTCCTGTGCTGTCCTCAAGGATGAGGGTTCGCAGACCATCGGGCAAGCGTGCGGTCGTTCGGCAGGGGCGAACGCCGCGTTGCGCCGAGCCCTCGTGGCGCCGAACGCTCGGCGCGGTCATCTTGGGCCGTGAAAGGAGGTCGCCATGACGGGACTTCATCACGTGACAGCCATCACGCGCGACGTGCAGGCCAATGTCGATTTCTGGATGGGCTTTGTCGGCCTGTCGCTGGTCAAGCAGACTGCGGGGTTCGAGGATGCCGAACAACTGCACCTGTTCTATGGCGATGCCAACGGCACGCCCGGATCGCTGGTCAGCTTTCTGGTCTGGCAGGACGGCGCGCCGGGTCGCGTCGGCCACGGGCAGGTTGCGGAAATCGCATTGGCCATCCCCCGTATGCGGATCGGCGACTGGCTGACCCGCGCCATGCAGCGCGGCCTGTCTGTTCAGGGGCCGTCGCACGAATTCGGCGCGCCGGTGCTGCGCCTGCGCGACCCTGACGGGATCATCGTCAAGCTGGTGGGCGTGGACATTCCCGACACCGGATGGCCCGCATCGCCCACCCGCATGCACGGCGTGACGCTGTGGTCGCAAAATGCCGGTGCCACGGCGGCGTTTCTGGCCGGGTTCGGCTATGCCCTGCAGGGGGCCGAAGGGGGCGTGACACGTTTGGCATCCGATGGCGATGTGATCGACATCCGCGACACGGCCGGATTCGTGCCGGGTATCCCGGGGACGGGAGTGATCGACCACGTCGCGCTGCGCGTGCAGGATGTCGATGCGATCCATGCCCACCGTGCCGTCCTGACGGACGTGACGGTTCATGACCGGCTGTATTTCACCTCTCTCTATGTCCGCGATCCTGCGGGCATCCTGATCGAGCTGGCGACCGAAGGCCCCGGCATGACCGTGGACGAGGACGACCCTGGCCGGACCCTGATGGTCCCGCCGCACATGACCGACAGCATCGACCTGCGGCTGCGCCTGCCGCAATTCGCCCGTCCGGGCGAGGAAAGGACCCCCATGCGCGATCTGCCCTTCATCCACCGTATCCATGCGCCCGACGATGCGGATGGTTCGGTGATCCTGCTGCTGCACGGCACTGGCGGGTCGGAATCAGACCTGATGCCTTTGGCGCACCGGATCGCGCCGCGTGCGACCCTGCTGGGTCTGCGCGGACGATCAACCGAGGAGGGCGTTGCCCGCTTTTTCCGCCGCCTGTCTCCGGTCAGCTTTGACCAGGACGACATCCGTTCTGAAGCCGCGGTCTTTGCGGATTTCTGGGACAGTGCGATGGCCGCCTATGGTCTGGACCCCGCGCGGCTGACGGTGCTGGGCTATTCGAATGGCGCGAATTTTGCAGGCGCCGTGATGGCGTTGCACCCGGAGTTGATCATGCGGGCGATTCTGATCCGGCCGATGCTGGTTCTGAACGCGGTTCCCGATGCGGACCTGTCGGGCGTCAGGGTGCTGACCCTGCGTGGCGCGCTTGATCCCTATGAGCAATACGCCCCGGCGCTGAACGACTGGCTGGCCGCCAGCGGGGCCGATCTGGACGATCGACAGGTCGCGGCGGGCCATGAAATCGCTCCCGAAGATCTGTCCGCTGCCAGCGCGTGGTTGACGGAACCTGCGCCATGAAAAAAGCCCCGCCTCCGGTTGTTGCCGGAGGCGGGGCGCACTCTTCAGACTGTTTACGGGCATATAACTCAGACAAATTGAACCGGTTCCCGAACGGATCGTCGATATGCGGTCAACGCGCTGTGATAACCGTCGTGCCGACGAAGCCTTTGCGGCGACCCAATGATGATCCCGTGCGTGACGAATGAACCTTCGTTTCGCGCGACTTGGCTGTGCGCCAGCCCCCGGCGTGATGTCCAGAACGCGTCGCGCCCACCCTGAAACGACCGCGTCCGGTGCTGATCCGGACATGGTCCGATTGCCGCCGGGGCCGCCTTTGACACGCTTCTGCCGATGGTGGTTGGGCGGGACGGAGTGCCCGCGACGGCTCTGACTGGCTTACGCGGTAAATCCTTGGCGTGCGCGACAAGCGCAGTGGCGATGGATCATGTTCAATGCCGCCATACGCTTTGCGTGGATGGCTGGCGGGGTCTGGACGCGTATTTGCCGCGTCACGCGGCAAAAACGGCCAAGGCGTTCTGCAGTTCCGCCCCAACGGCAAAGCGGTCGCCTTTGCGTCATATCGCTACCCAAGACGGTGACCACGCGACGCGGTACTGTCCTATCGGGAACAACGGCATGATCCAGAACGATGCACGGGCCATCCGTGTGCGCCTGGCACTGATCAGCCATCGGCCCGGATTGTTGCGGCTGTGCCATCAGCAAAGCGGTGTGCAAAAGGTCCGAACAAGGGCCGCGCCACGGGCCGATCTGTCCATGGACAAGATTGGTCTGCCGGACCAGCACCGTACCCGACAGGTGGCGCGCGGTTCGTACGCGATGGGCGATTCAGGTCACGAATGGCCGCGGTCGATGGACCCCGCAAAGCCCGCCACGAATTCCGCCACCTTTGTGCGGGTCTTGTCGTCCGTCAAAGTGCCGTGGTCATCGAACAGGTCGCCCGCACGCGCCACCATCAGCCGCCCGTCCCACCAGGGGCGCGTGCCCAGCATCCGCAGCACCGGCAGCCAGTGCGACTGTGCATGCGCGGTTCCGAAACCGCCCGGAGAGGCGCCGATGACTGCCACCGGCTTACCCTTGAACGCGGCCATGCCGGGTCCGCGTGACATCCAGTCGATGACGTTCTTGAACACGCCGGGCACGCCGTTGTTGTATTCCGGGCTGACCAGCAGCAACCCATCGGCGGCGGCCAGCTGTTCAGTCAGGGTCGTGACCGCGGCGGGAATGCCCGACGCGGCCTCAAGGTCGCCGTCATACAGCGGCACCTGTGCGATGTCGCCGATGGTGATCGTCACCCCATCGGGGGCGACATCCGCCGCCGCCCGAAGCAGGCCGGAATTCAGCGATGCCCGACGCAGGCTGCCGGAAAGTCCCAGAATCGTGGTCATCGCGGTTCTCCTTGTGGTCAGGTCAGCGGTTTCAGCCCTGCCTCGATCTGCTGGCGTTTGCCCTCCAGAAACGGGGGCAGGGATAATCCCTCGCCCATCGTCTCGAAGGGTTCGTCCACGTCGAAACCCGGCCCGTCGGTCGCCAGTTCGAACAGATTGCCGCCGGGTTCGCGGAAATACAACGACCGGAAATAGAACCGCTCGACCTCGCCAGAGCTGGGAACGCGGAACCGGGCGACGTGGTCGGTCCAGGCGGTCAGGGCGGCGGTGTCGGGTACGCGAAAGGCCACGTGATGTACCCCGCCCGCCCCTTGGCGCGCCTGCGGCAGGTCGGGCTGAACCGCGACATGCAGTTCGGCCGCGGCGCCACCATCGCCCATCTGGAACACATGGACCTGGCCCTGCCCATCGGGGCTGGCATAGTCGCGCACCAGGCGCATGTTCATCACCTGTGTCAGCACGGACTGGGTTGGCGCCAGTTCGGGGACCGAGATGGTGATCGGCCCCAGGCCCTGGATCTGGTGTTCGGCTGGGACGTCGCTGCGGTCCCAGGGCTGGCCTGCCGGGGTCGGGGCGGCGATCAGGCGCAGGCGCTGACCCTCGGGGTCCTCGACGTCCAGGGTCGGACGACCGTCCAGCGTCGTGATCGGGCCCGCCAGTCCGGACAGGCGGTCGGCCCAGTAATCAAGGCTGTCCGAACCCACGCGCAGCCCGGTCCGGGTGATCGCGTTCGTCCCGCGGCGTTCGGGGGCCGCGGGCCAGTCGAAAAAGGTGATGTCGGTGCCTGGGCTGCCCGCGCCGTCCGCAAAGAACAGGTGATAGGCCGATGTGTCGTCCTGGTTCACGGTCTTCTTGACCCGGCGCAGGCCCAAGGTGTCGGTATAAAATCGGTTTTTGCCCCGCGCATCAGAGGTGATGGCCGTCAGGTGATGAATTCCGGTCAACTGCATGGCAGGCTCCTGTGTTGGCTTGTCAGGAAATATGGCGCAGGCATGGCGTTCGCGGCACCCATGCGCGCGTCAACGCGGTGTTCGGTTCTTGCGAACGACTGGCGGCATGCTAGGGTGCGCCATGAGCTGGACGATCACGGATATCCGCACCTTTCTGTCGGTCCTGGATGCCGGCAGCATTTCTTGTGCTGCGGTGCGGGCGGACCTGTCCAAATCCGTCGTCAGCAAGCGGATCAGCGATTTCGAGGCCGCGTTGGGCGTCGCGCTGTTTACCCGGCACGCAGGGCGGATCACACCCACCGACAGCGCGCTGTCACTGGCAGAGCGGCTGCGTCCTGCATTGGCCGAACTGGTCGCCGCCACGGAAAGCGCCGCCGCCCCCGAGGCCACGCTGCGCGGCAGGCTGTCGATCGCCGCGCCGATGAGTTTCGGCATCCGCCATCTGGGACCGGTGATCGCGGGGTTCGCCCGCGCGCATCCGGAGTTGGAGATCGTGGTGGAGTATGACGACCGGCAAGCCGATCTGGGACGGGCGGGGTTCGACCTGGCTCTGCGCATCGGGCATCTGAAGGACAGCAGCCTGATGGCGCGCCGCCTGTGCGAGGACCCGCGTGCCCTGGTGGCCAGCCCGGATTACCTGGAACGGCACGGGGCGGTGACGGGGCCGGGCGATCTGGCGGGGCATGAGGTCATCGGGTACCTGAATGCGCGGCTGGCCGAAATATGGCCCTTTGGCGCGGATGTTCCACCGCTCCGGCAAAGCCGGGTGTCCGCCAACAACGGCGAGGCGATGCGCGATCTGGCCATCGGGGGGCTGGGGCTGGCGTTGCTGCCGCTGTTCATCGTTCATGATGCGTTGCGCGACGGGCGGCTGGTGCGGCTGTTGCCCGATCTGGCGCAGGACCCGATGCCGATCAGCGTGGTCTGGCCCCCGATCCGGCCCCTGCCGCGCAAGACACGTGCCTTTGTCGATCACATTGCGGCGGCCTTTGCCGAAAACCCGCCATGGCAGCGCGGTCTGGTGCGTCCCGCGATGGCCGGGGGGCCAGCCCCCCGGACCCCCCGCCGGCCCGAGCCCCTGGAAGGTGCGCCATGAGGCTGGTCGATCCCGACGCGCCGTTCTTTCGCCCGCTGTGGGTGCGGGTGATCTGCGTGATCGTGCCGCTGGTCTGGGCGGTGGTGGAGCTGTGGTCTGGCAGCGCGGTCTGGGCGATTCTGTCGGCTGCCGCGGGGGTCTATCTGGCGGTGGCGCTGTTCGTGTGGCGGCAGCCGGAGCCATAAGGCCCCGGCATGGCCGGTTCAGGCCGTCAGCGTCGGTGTACCGGTCAGCCAGGCGAACCCGTTCGCAGGCAGGTGCAGCACGCTCGCGTCCAGCGCGGCATGCACCGGACCGCAAAGCGCAGTGTCGCCCGCCACCTTCAGCGACAGGGGCGTGGCCGACAGGTTGAACACTGCCGTCAGCGCCTGTCCGCCATGGTCGCGGCGGAATGCCAGCACCGGTTCGGGCATGTCAAGGAACGTTGTCGTACCAAAGCGCAGCGCATCGGATGCCTTGCGGAACGCGATCGTGTCGCGATAGGCCGCCAGGACGCTGTCGTCCCGATCCTGCTGATGGGCCACGGCGCGGAGGGCCTGTTCATCCTTGACCGGTAGCCAGGGCGTCGTGGCCGAGAAGCCGGCATGCGGTTCGCCCTGATCCCAGACCATCGGCGTGCGACAGCCATCGCGGCCCCTGACCTCGGGCCAGAAGCGCAGGGCGGGGGGGTCGGTCAGTTCCGCATAGACCAACGTGGTTTCTGTCTGGCCCAACTCCTCTCCCTGATAGAGGCAGATCGTGCCGGGGAACGACAGCAGCATCGCCGCCGCCTGCCGGGCCAATGCATCGGGGGTTTCGGCGTGGTCGGACCACCGTGTCACGTGCCGGACCACGTCGTGGTTCGAGAAGGACCAGCAGGAATGGCTGTCGGGGGCATGGTCGTGCACGCCCTCGATCGTGTGCCGGAAATGGCGTGCGGTGAAATCGGGGCTGAGCATTTCAAAGCTGTAGCACATGTGGAGGCGGTCATCGCCCTTGGTGTAATCGCCCATGATGTCGATGGCGGTCTGGCCGCCGTCGCCGACCTCTCCGACCATCATGCGGGCGTCGTATTTGTCGGTCAGCGCGCGCATGCGTTCCAGAAAGGCGATGTTCTGGGGCTGGTTCTTGGAATGCACGTGGCGCTGGAAGCCATAGGTTTCAGGGCCCTTGTGGTCGGGGTTGGGCGGGTTGTCGCGCAGTTTGGCGTCGTGGAAATAGTAGTTCACCGTATCCAGCCGGAACCCGTCCACGCCCCGGTCCAGCCAGAACCGCATCGTGTCCAGAAGCGCGTCCTGAACGGCGGGGTTCCACATGTTCAGGTCGGGCTGTTCGATCAGGAAGTTGTGCAGATAGTACTGGCGGCGACGCGGCTCCCACTCCCAAGCCGGACCGCCAAAGACTGCGGGCCAGTTGGTGGGCGGCGTGCCGTCGGGCTTTGGGTCGGCCCAGACATACCAGTCGGCGCGCGCGTTGGTGCGGTCGCGGCGGCTTTCCTCGAACCAGAGGTGCTTGTCGCTGGAATGGCTGATGACCTGGTCGATGATGACCTTGAGGCCCAGATCATGCGCGCGGGCAACCATGGCGTCGAAATCGGCCATGCTGCCGAACAGCGGGTCGACGTCGGTATAGTCGGACACGTCATAGCCCATGTCCTTTTGCGGAGAGGTGAAAAAGGGCGACAGCCAGATCGCGTCCACCCCAAGCGCCGCCACATGGTCCAGCCTGCGGGTGATGCCCGGCAGGTCGCCGATGCCATCGCCGTCACTGTCCTGAAAGCTGCGGGGATAGATCTGATAGATCACCGCGTCGCGCCACCATTCCGCCATCGTCGTCACCTCGTTCAACCGCTCTGACATCCTGCATGACTATAGCGGGATCAAATAGGAGGTGTTAGCGTTAACCAGACGATTGTCCTGATCGATGATGGGGCTAAGGTGGAGAGCATGGACAAAATCAAGAATCCTCCGCATGTTAGCCCCGCAGATCAGGCCCTGCTGGCCCAAGGGCAATGTGCGCATCCGTTTTCGGTTCTGGGCCCGCGCCCCTTTGGCGACGGACAATGGCTGACCGTCTATCACCCGGATCTGGCCGCGTTGTCGGCGGTGGGGCCTGACGGGGCCGTCGATCTGCCGCGCGTGGCGGGCGACCTGTTCGCGGGGCCCATTCCGTCAGGCCCCTATCAGCTGAAGGCGCGGTCGGGGGGCGGTGTCGAATGGACGTTCGACGATCCCTATCGGTTCGCGCCGGTATTGGGAGAGATGGACCTGCACCTGCTGGCCGAAGGCACGCACAAGCGGTTGTGGCAGGTGCTGGGTGCGCATGTGACCACCCATCAGGGCGTCGCAGGGACGCAGTTCGCGGTCTGGGCGCCCAACGCGCGCCGCGTGTCGGTGGTGGGTCAGTTCAACGGATGGGACGGCAGGCGGCACCCGATGCGCCGCGTGGGCCAGGGGTTCTGGGAGATTTTCCTGCCCGATCTGGGCGAGGGCACGCTGTACAAGTACGAGATCCTGGATGCCCAGGGCGGGGTCATGCTGAAGGCCGACCCGGTGGGGTTCGGCAGCCAGCATCCGCCCGAAAAGGCCAGCGTGGTGCGCGACATCGCGGGCTATGGCTGGAAGGACGGCGACTGGATGGCAACCCGCGCCAAGGCGCAGGATCGCCGCGCCCCCATCAGCATCTATGAGGTCCATCCGGGCAGCTGGCGGCGCAAGTACGACGATGGCGGCCGTCCGCTGTCCTATCAGGAGATGGCCCGTGATCTGGTCGCCTATGCCAAGGACATGGGGTTCACCCACCTGGAGCTGATGCCGGTCAGCGAGTTTCCGTTCGACGGGTCATGGGGCTATCAGCCGGTGGGCCTCTATGCGCCGACGATCCGGTTCGGTCCGCCGCACGAGTTTCGCGATCTGGTCGATGCCGCGCACCGGGCGGGGTTGGGGGTTCTGCTGGACTGGGTGCCGGGGCATTTCCCGAGCGATGCGCATGGTCTGGCGCGGTTCGACGGGACCGACCTGTACGAACATGCCGACCCGCGCGAGGGGTTTCACCAGGACTGGAACACGCTGATCTATAATTACGGCCGGACCGAGGTGCAGAATTTCCTGACCGCGAATGCCGTCTATTGGCTGGACGAATACCATATCGACGGGCTGCGCGTGGATGCGGTGGCGTCGATGCTGTACCGCGACTATTCGCGCAAGGCAGGCGAATGGGTGCCCAACAAGGATGGCGGCCGCGAGAATTACGAGGCGATCGCGTTCCTGCAGCAGATGAACATTGAGGCTTACGGCGAACAGCCCGGCATCATGACCGTGGCCGAGGAGAGCACGTCATTTCCCAAGGTGTCGGCGCCGGTCGATGCGGGCGGCCTGGGGTTCGGGTTCAAGTGGAACATGGGGTGGATGAACGACACCCTGCGCTACATGAGCCGCGATCCGGTCCACCGCCGCTATCACCACGACCTGATGAGTTTCGGGCTGATGTACGCATTCACCGAAAACTTCATCCTGCCGATCAGCCACGATGAGGTGGTCCACGGCAAGGGCAGCCTGCTGCACAAGATGCCAGGCGACGAATGGCAGCAATTCGCGAACCTGCGCGCCTATTACGGCTTTATGTGGGGGCATCCGGGCAAAAAGCTGCTGTTCATGGGCTGCGAGTTCGCCCAGCCCGAGGAGTGGAACCACAATGGCGAACTGAACTGGCACGCGGCCAGTCAGCCGATGCATCAGGGGGTACAGGCGTTGGTGCGCGACCTGAACGTGCTGTATCGCGACACGCCCGCCCTGCATGTGGGTGATGCCGAACCCGAGGGGTTCCAGTGGGTCGCCACCGACCCTGCGCAATCGACCTATGTCTGGGTGCGGCGCGGCGATGCGGGCGATCCGCCGGTGGTGGTGGTCTGCAATTTCACGCCGGTGCCGCGTCCCGGTTTCCGCATCGGCGTGCCGCAGTCGGGCCAATGGCGCGAGGCGGTGAACACCGATGCCACCGCCTATGGCGGCAGCGGCATGGGCAATCTGGGCGGGGTCGTGGCCGACGGGGAACCGCAGGACGGTCAGCCGGCTTCGATGACTGTGACCCTGCCGCCGCTGTCCGTGGTGATCTTCGTGGCGGCAGGCTGATTTCATGAGGGAGGAGAGGACCATGGTGGAAACGCAACGGCTGACACGCCGGGCGATGGCGTTCGTGCTGGCGGGGGGCCGGGGCAGTCGTCTGATGGAGCTGACCGACCGGCGGGTAAAGCCCGCCGTCTATTTCGGGGGCAAGACCCGCATCGTGGATTTCGCCCTGTCGAATGCCATGAATTCCGGCATCCGCAAGATCGCGGTCGCCACGCAATACAAGGCGCACAGCCTGATCCGGCATTGCCAACGGGGCTGGAACTTCTTTCGGGCGGAACGCAACGAATTTCTGGACATTCTGCCCGCCAGCCAGCGCACGTCCGAGGGGCACTGGTACCGCGGCACCGCCGATGCGGTGACCCAGAACATCGATATCGTCGACGATTACGACGTCGATTACATCGTCATCCTGGCGGGCGACCACATCTACAAGATGGACTATGAGATCATGCTGCGTGAGCATGTGGCCAGCGGGGCGGACGTCACCGTGGGCTGTCTTACCGTGCCACGGATGGAGGCCGTGGCATTCGGCGTGATGGACGTGGACGCCTCCGGTCGCATCGTGTCGTTTCTGGAAAAACCCGCCGATCCGCCTGCTATGCCGGGCGAACCGGACAAGGCGCTGGCGTCTATGGGGATCTATGTCTTCAACTGGGCATTTCTGCGCGACCTGCTGTTGCGCGATGCGCAGGACCCGAATTCAAGCCACGATTTCGGCACCGATCTGATCCCCGACATCGTCAAGAACGGCAAGGCCGTCGCGCACCGGTTCGACACGTCCTGTGTCCGCGATCAGGGTGCGCCGGCCTATTGGAAGGACGTGGGCACGGTGGACGCCTTCTGGCAGGCGAACATCGCGCTGACCGATTTCACGCCCGAACTGGACCTGTGGGACACCGACTGGCCGATCTGGACCTATTCCGAGAGCACGCCGCCCGCCAAGTTCATCCATGACGAAGCCAACCGCCGGGGGGTGGCCATTTCGTCCATGGTGTCGGGGGGGTGCATCATCTCGGGGACGGAAATCCGCAATTCGCTGTTGTTCACAGAGGTGCATACCAACAGCTATGCGGTGCTGGATCACGCGGTCGTGCTGCCCTATGTGACCGTCAGCCGTCACGCCAAGCTGCGCAACGTCGTAATCGACAGTCGCGTGACCATTCCCGAAGGCCTGGTCGTGGGTGAGGACCCCGAGGACGATGCCCGCTGGTTCCGCGTCAGCGAAGGCGGCGTGACCCTGATCACCCAGGACATGCTGAACCGGCGGGCGGCATCGCTGTGATGCGGGTGTTGTCGGTCGCGTCCGAGATTGCCCCCCTGGTCAAGACCGGGGGGCTGGCCGATGTCACGGGCGCGCTGCCCGCCGCACTGGCGAAGGTGGGCGTGCACATGCGCAGCCTGGTCCCCGGCTATCCCGCCGTGATGGCCGCCCTGTCCGAACCCGAGGCCGTGCACGCGTTTGACGACCTGTTCGGGGGGGCCGCGGTCCTGCTGCAGGGGCGGGGCGCGGGGCTGGACCTGTTGGTGATCGACGCGCCGCATCTGTATGGCCGCCCGGGCACGCCCTATCTGGGCCCGGACGGTCGTGACTGGCCGGACAATCCGGAACGCTTTGCCGCGCTGGCCTGGGTCGGGGCGCATGTCGCGGCCCATGGCGCGGGCGGCTGGCGTCCGCAGGTGCTGCACGGGCATGACTGGCAGGCGGGGTTCATGACGGAATACCTGCCGCGCATGGGCGGGGCCGACGTTCGGACGGTGCTGACCATCCACAACATCGCCTTTACCGGGGCGACCGATCCGGGGCGGATGCATTCCCTGCGGCTGGACCCATGGCGTTTCCACACCGAGGCGTACGAATTCTGGGGCGGCATTTCGGCGCTGAAGGCCGGGCTGATGGGCGCGGATGCCCTGACGACGGTGTCCCCCAGCTATGCCGCCGAACTGATGACCCCGGAATTCGGCATGGGCATGGACGGCGTCATGCGTCACCGTCAGGCGGACCTGACCGGCATCCTGAACGGCATTGATGAACAGGCTTGGGACCCCGCCACGGACCCTGCCATCGTCGCGTTCACCGACCCGGCGGGCAAGGCCGCTGCCAAGGCTGCCCTGCAGGCCGAATTGTGCCTGCCGCAGGCGGACGGGCCGCTGTGCGTGATCGTGTCGCGGATGTCCCACCAGAAGGGGCTGGACCTTGTGCTGGGAACGCTGCCCGCGCTGCTGGACGCGGGTGGTCAGCTGGCGGTTCTGGGGTCGGGTGATCCGGAGTTGGAACAGGCGTTCCGGCAGGCGGCTGTGGACCCCAACGTGGCCGTGCGCATCGGCTATGACGAGGCGTTCTCTCATCGGATGATCGCGGGGGGCGATGTGATTTTGGTGCCGTCGCGGTTCGAACCCTGCGGGCTGACGCAGATGTACGGCCTGCGCTATGGCACGATCCCGGTCGTGGCGCTGACTGGGGGGCTGGCAGACACGGTCATCAACGCATCCCCCGCGGGGCTGGCGCGCGGCGTGGCCACGGGCATCCAGTTCGCGCCCGTCACCGCCGTGGCGCTGCGCGGCGCGCTGATGCGGATGGCGACCCTTTACGCGGACCGGGACACCTGGTCCCAAATGCAGGTCAACGCCATGGCCCATCCTGTCGGGTGGGGGCAATCGGCCTGCGCCTATGCCGATCTCTATGCAAGGCTGACCGACCCCTCATGACCCAGACCATCGCGATGACCGCTGGGCACCCCACGCCCCTGGGTGCGACCTTTGATGGCGCGGGGGTGAATTTCGCGGTGTTTTCCCAGCATGCCGAACGCGCCGTGCTGTGCCTGTTCGACGAACGCAACCGCGAGACGCGGATCGATCTGCCCGAACGCGACGGGCATGTGTGGCACGGTCATGTCGATGGGCTGCGTCCGGGCCAGAAATACGGCTTTCGAATGCACGGCCCCTATCGTCCGCACGAAGGGCACCGTTTCAATGCGCGCAAGCTGCTGATCGACCCCTATGCGAAACGCCTGACGGGGCGGCCCGCGGCGCATGATGCGCTGATGGGATACCGGGTGGGGCATCACGATGCCGACCTGTCGTTCGATCGCCGCGACAGTGCGCAGCACATGCCGAAATCGGTGGTCGTGGACCCCAGTTTCGCATGGGGCGACGACCGCGCACTGTACCGGCCCCTGTCCGAGAGCGTGATCTATGAGGCGCATGTCAAGGGACTGACCGCGGGCCGCACCGACATCGCGCATCGCGGCAGCTATCTGGCGATGGCGTCCGAACCGGTGCTGGACCACCTGACGCGGCTGGGCGTCACGGCGGTCGAATTGCTGCCCGTCCACGCCTTTACCGACGACCGTTTCCTGACCGACAAGGGGCTGACGAATTTCTGGGGCTACATGTCCTATGGGTTCTTTGCCCCGGAACCACGGTACATGCAGACCGGTGACATCGCCGAGTTTCAGCAGATGGTCGCCCGGTTCCACAAGGCCGGGATCGAGGTGATCCTGGACGTCGTCTACAACCATACCGCCGAGGGCAACGAACTGGGCCCGACCCTGTCGTTCCGCGGTCTGGACAACGCGTCCTATTATCGTCTGGCCGAGGATCGGCGGTATTACGTGAATGATGCGGGCACCGGCAACGTGCTGAACCTGGACAGTCCGTTCACGCTGCGGCTGGTCATGGATTCGCTGCGCTATTGGGTGCAGGTG
The DNA here is from genome assembly GCF_045064235.1 of Paracoccus sp. Ld10. NCBI lineage: Bacteria > Pseudomonadati > Pseudomonadota > Alphaproteobacteria > Rhodobacterales > Paracoccaceae > Paracoccus > Paracoccus sp. Ld10. Next base: position 228,002 of record NZ_JBISHD010000006.1, read on the forward strand.
ATGCATGTGGACGGGTTCCGGTTCGATCTGGCATCGGTTCTGGGACGCACGCGGGGGGTATTCGACCGCGACGCGCCGCTGTTCCGCGCGATCCGTCAGGACCCGGTCCTGAACCGGGTCAAGCTGATCGCCGAACCCTGGGACATCGGGCCGGGGGGGTATCAGCTGGGCGCGTATCCGGCACCCTTTGCCGAATGGAACGACCGCTATCGCGATCAGATCCGCGGGTTCTGGCGGGGCGATCCGGGGCTGATCGGCAAGCTGGCCAAGCGGGTCGCGGGATCGGCCGCGCGGTTCGACCATGATGGGCGCCCCGCGACCAGTTCGGTGAACTTTGTCGCGGCCCATGACGGGTTCACGCTGATGGACACGGTCAGTTTCAACGACAAGCACAACGATGCCAACGGCGAGGACAACCGCGACGGCCACAACCACAACCTGTCCGACAACATGGGCGTCGAGGGCCCGACCGACGACCCCGCGATCCGCGCCGCCCGTGACCGACGCCGCCGCAACCTGATCGCCACGCTGATGCTGTCGCAAGGCACGCCGATGCTGTTGGCCGGCGACGAACTGGGCAACAGCCAGGGCGGCAACAACAACGCCTATGCCCAGGACAGCCCGATCGGCTGGGTCGATTGGGATGGCGCGGACCCGGCATTCCTGGGCTTTGTGCGCCGCGTCATCGCATTTCGGCGCGCGCATCCGATCCTGCGACAGAAACGGTTTCTGCACAGCCAGCCGCGCGAACAGGACGGGCTGCCCGATCTGTTCTGGCGTCGTGCCGACGGTGCGGCGATGTCGCCCGACGACTGGAACGACCCCGACCACCGCCTGCTGGCGGCAGAGATGCGCATGGCATCGGGCACCCCCGTCTATGCCGCGCTGCCGGGGGCGGTGTTTCTGGTGTTCAACAAGGGCCCTGATGCGCAGGTCCGCCTTCCCGACGCCCCCGACGGACAGTGGCGTCGCCAACTGGACAGCGCGCGCGATGACGACACGGACCTGCCTGCCTGCGACCACGAAGCCATCGCCGCGGATAGTGTTGCGGCCTTTGTCCTGACCACCGATGGCGTGTCCTGATCGGGGTGCCGCCGACCTTTGACATGCGCCGGACCTGTGGCCGATGCGGGAACGCCTGTATGACGACCGGACCCATTTCGACCGATTGCGCACCGAACGGAAAACCGGGCAGTGCGACGGCAGCGCCGCGTGTTCCATATCGACAGGCTCGCCGGGATATAGTCCGGGATGCGTGACCGTCTGGACGACCTGCGCGATCAGCCTTGTCCGGCCGGTGTTCGACGGTGCCACGCTGCCCCGCGCGCTTGAACAGCCGCCGATGGAAACCTTTCAGAAACGGCGCCCGACAGGTTCACCCACCGTGCCGAATTCGGCGAATGGGATCGAACGACGCCAAATGGCGATCAGTTGGAGCAGAATTTGACCAATCCGCGCGTCTTTCCGGACAGTGAGCCGATCATGCTGCGGCGTCACTGTCCTGTTCCCGATGCGGTGGCCCTTATCAGCATGACCAGTCAAAGCCTGACGGATAGACCCGATCCCGGGTGCGTTGCGTACCTGCACCCCGATCGCCACCAGCGCAGTCATCCACCCGGAGGAGGCCAGCGTCGGCGCGGCCAATGGACGGACCCACATCGGGGGCGGCGATCCTGCGACCGCCTGCATGGCGGGCATCCGACCCAAATTCTGGACTGTGGCAACCCCGCACGGCTGGCATTCGCCCCCCATGCGCCACGGGGATGCGTTCTGTGCCTTTTCAACTTCGCGGAAAGCTGGCAACAGATCGGTGGCGACTGGTTGCGTTCTCAGGGAGTGGCGGACATGCGCGATGTCCTGTCGGACGCGACGGTGACGCTGCATGACGACATGCAGGCCCTGCCGCCCTATGGCCGTGTCTGGTTGCCCTGATTATTCCAAGACCATGAGGCCGCATTTGACCCATTCCCTTTCGGCGACGGATCTGCGCGATCAGATCCTGCACCACCTGACCCACACCCAGGGCCGCGGCCCGGAATTCGCGACCGTTTTCGACTGGCGTCTGGCAGTCAGCTATACGGTGCGCGACCTGATGGTCGGCCCGTGGGTCGGCGCCATCCGCGCCGCCCGTGATCAGGGCGCCAAGCGGGTCTATTATCTGTCGATGGAGTTCCTGATCGGCCGCATCCTGGGCGATGCGATCATCAACCTGAATCTGGAACCTGTCATGGGCCAGGCATTGACCATGCTGGGGCTGGACGAACAGGTGATCCTGGACGACGAGCCGGACGCGGCGCTTGGCAATGGCGGCCTGGGGCGGCTGGCGGCCTGTTTCATGGAATCGCTGTCATCGCTGAACTGCCCGGCCTTCGGCTATGGCATCCGATATGAGCACGGGCTGTTCCGGCAGCGGTTCGAGGGGGGCCAGCAGGTCGAGACCCCCGAGGACTGGTTGAACCAGCCGCATCCGTGGGAATTCGTGCGCATCAACTATAGCTATGAGATCGGCTTCAAGGGTCATGTCCAGACGGTCGATGGCCAGGCCACATGGCATCCGGGTGAAAGCGTGATCGCGCGCGCCTATGACACGCCGGTCATCGGGTGGGGCGGCGATTGGGCCAACACGTTGCGCCTGTGGGGCGCGTTGCCCACGACGCTGCTGGATCTGGGCCGCTTCAACGCAGGCGACCATACCGCCGCCGCCGAACCCGAGGCGCTGGCCCGGACCCTGTCGCGCGTCCTGTATCCCGATGACACCACGGAATCGGGCAAGGAGCTGCGTCTGAAGCAGGAATATTTCCTGACCTCGGCGGCGCTTCAGGACATTCTGGCGCGGTTTCTGGCGGAACATGGCGATCTGGATATCCTGCCCGACAAGGTCGCGATCCAGCTGAACGACACGCACCCTGCCATCGCGGGGCCAGAACTGATCCGCCTGCTGATGGATGTGCACGGCCTGACCTTTGACCGCGCGCAGGATCTGGCGCGGCGGACGCTGAACTATACCAACCACACCCTGCTGCCCGAGGCACTGGAGCGGTGGTCGACATGGCTGATGGGCCGCGTTCTGCCGCGCCACATGCAGATCATCCAGATGATCGACGAGGATCACCGCAAGACCACGAACCGCCCCGCCCATATCGGTATCGTGCATGGCGACCAGGTCCATATGGGCGAACTGGCCTTTATCATGGCGGGCCGCGTGAATGGCGTGTCCGCGCTGCACACCGAACTGGTCAAGGACACGGTCTTTGCCGATCTGCACAAGCTGCATCCCGACCGGATCGTGAACCAGACGAACGGGGTCACCCCGCGCCGCTGGCTGCGCATGGCGAACCCGGGCCTGACGCGGCTGTTGGACGACACTATCGGCACCGGCTGGACCAAGGACCTGGACCAGCTGACGGGCCTTGAGGCGCATGCCGGCGACGCCGCGTTTCTGGAACATCTGCATGCCGCCAAGCGCGCCAACAAGGTCGCGTTGTCCAATGGGCTGCTGGCGGGGCTGGGGGTCAAGGCCGACCCGGACGCGATCTTTGACGTCCAGATCAAGCGCATCCATGAATACAAGCGCCAGCTGCTGAACGTGCTGGAGGCGATCGCCATGTGGAAGCGCATCCATGACAGCCCGAACGGCGACTGGACGCCCCGCGTCAAGATATTCGGTGGCAAGGCGGCACCGGGATACTGGCTGGCGAAATCGGTCATCCACCTGATCAACGACGTGGCCGCCAAGATCAACAGCGACCCGGTCACGTCGAAATACCTGCAGATCGCCTATCCGCCGAACTACAACGTGTCGATGGCCGAGGATCTGATCCCCGCCGCCGATCTGTCCGAACAGATCAGCACCGCGGGCAAGGAGGCGTCGGGCACCGGCAACATGAAGTTCACGATGAACGGCGCGTTGACCATCGGCACGCTGGATGGTGCGAATGTCGAGATCCGCGAGCATGTGGGGGCCGAGAACTTCTTTTTGTTCGGTCTGACCGCCGAGGAGGCCGCCGTCGAGAAAGCCCGCCCCGGCCATGCCCGCGCCGCCATCGAGGCGTCCGAGGACATGATGATCGCCCTGCAACTGATCGCCGAGGGGCGGTTCGGGCGTGCCGACAGCTATTACACGCTGCTGGACCGGACATGGAATGATGACCCGTTCCTGGTCGCGTCCGATTTCGACGCCTATTTCTCGGCGCAGCGCGCAGTTGACCGGGCCTATGCCGACCAGGCCGGATGGGACCGGATGGCGGCGCTGAACATCGCGCGGTCAGGGTTCTTTTCCTCGGACCGGACGATCCGGGGGTATATGCGCGACATCTGGCACGCCGTGCCGGTGGTGCCCGCGTAATGCAAAGGGCCCCCGACATCGGGGGCCTTTCCAGCGTCGGAGGCAAAGCCCGACGACCCCGCATGTCGCCCAAAGGCTCCGTCGCGCCGGTCGTCCCCAACGGACCGTGCCGGGCGCAGCGTTGAATGAGCATGGTTCACGGCATACGCCATGCAATGATGCAGTTCGCGCGAACTCGTTGATCCGCTCGGTCGCGTGGCCTATCGACCGGGCATTGTTCCGATGCCCTGGGCAGGGTTCATGACCATTGGGTAACGACTGCTGCTGCGGTCGCGTCTGCGCGCGACGGAACGAACGGTCGCTTTGTGGCCGAAATCTGGCTTGATCGCGTGGCATTTGCGACGTGGATCCGTGGCGTATGGGGCCTGCGCCGTGCGGCCCTTATACGCCTTCATGCACCGCAGGCCGTCGACGGGTGCCTATGCAATCGCTGCTCCAGCGCCGTTGCTCAACCCACCCAGACAGGCAAAAACCCATACCCCAAGTCTTCCTGATGCTGGATAAAATTCAGGGGAAACGTCACATCATATAAGCGAGAATCCGGCCTGATATCGCCGGGCGGGTTCAGGGGGCCTCTACACGGACCCAGCGTCCAGCGCCGTGCCGACGCGGTTTCCGGGTCGGTGCAGCCCCGCGTTGGCAAGGCCAAAGAGCAACCGTTGCTATCCCATCAACGGGTCCGCCGCAGACGTCCTCCACGACGGCCCGGATCACGTGTGAATGTGCCGATGCCGATGCATCCGCCAGCCACATAAATGGCGAAGACCAAAAGCCGATGATGGTGGCCTGCGGGACAGAACCGGCAATCATCCGGAGTGGCTCACTGACTCAGACGCTTTACGACGGCGCCGGGTTTCCGTTCTCTGCATGGGGTTCGCAGATGCCTCTGTCCAGCTGAGACAGCGGCCCGGCGACCTTGGCCGCCGCTGGCGACTGGAGGCACCGTCACCCTTATCGCCGCGCGGAAACACGGGGCTGGTCCTGTGGCTGCTGGACAAGCCTTTGCGCGGTATCGCGACCGGGCTTCGACTCGGCAACACGTCGCCGGTGACCAGACGCTAGCGGTCCAGACCGGTGCGGCGGGCGGCCATCCGTTCCAGCGCCTGAAACCCCTCGTGGATCAGCACGGCGATGATGCCGACAACCAGCCCGCCCTGCAGCACAAAGGCCGTGTTCGACGACAAAAGGCCGGCGATGATCACCTCTCCCAACGTGCGGGCCGCGACGGTGGACCCGATCGTGGCCGTACCCAAGGAAATCACCGCCGTCAGCCGCATCCCCCCCAAGATTACCGGCAACGCCAGGGGCAGGTCCACCTGCCACAGCCGCTGGCGATGGGTCAGGCCCATGCCACGTGCGGCCTCGGCCACGTTGGCGGGCTGGGTGGTCAGCCCGGCCAGGGTATTTTCGAACACTGGCAGCAGGCCATAGAGGAACAGCGCGACCAGCGTCGGCCCCGCGCCGAACCCCATGATCGGCACGGCCAACGCCAGCACGGCGACGGGCGGAAAGGTCTGGCCGACGCTGGTGATGGTGCGGGCCAGCGGCAGGAACTCGCGCCCCGCGGGCCGCGTCACCAGAACCGCCAGCACCAGCGCCACCACGGTCGATGCGACCACGGCCAGCGCCACCAGTCCCAGATGCGACAGCGTCAGCGACCAGAGCGGGGTTTGGGTATAGATGGCGGGCGCATTGTTGCGGGTGAATGGCTGGAACGCGAATGCAAAGCTGTCCGGGCTGGCCAGAAACGCGACCAGCACCGTTGCGGCCAGGGCCAGCAGGACGCGTCCGATCATTCCGCCGCCCGGGCCTGGGGCGCGGCCTGCGCGCGCAGCGCGGCCAGGGTGATGACGCCACCACCCTCGACCGGCAAGGCATCGCGGCCGCTCCACAGGCATTCCGCCAGCGCGTCGCGCAGGGTCGCGTCGCGGGGCAGGGCGGGTCCATTCGCGTCGCCGTCTGCTGCCAGCGCATGGGCCGGGGTCAGCGACAGCAGGTGAAAGGGCCGCTGGTCCAGCCCGATCAGGTCGCGCACAAAGGGCGTGGCGGGGGCGGTCAGGATTTCGGACGGCGGCGCGTATTGGACCAGACGGCCCTTGTCCATGACGGCAATGCGGTCGCCCAGGGTCACGGCCTCTTCCATGTCGTGGGTGACCAGGATCAGCGTCGTGCCAAGGCGGCGCTGGATGTCGCGCAGGTCGGCCTGCGCCTTGGCGCGGATCACCGGGTCCAGTGCGCCAAAGGGTTCGTCCATCAGCAACAGGTCCGGTTTCGCCGCCAGTGCGCGCGCCACGCCGACACGCTGTTGCTGGCCGCCGGACAGTTCATGGGGCATGCGGTCGCGGAATTCCTGCGGCTCCATCTGGAACAGGGTCAACAGTTCGTCCACGCGGTCGCGGATCGCCGTCTGGTCCCAGCCCAGCAGGCGGGGAACGGTGCCGATGTTCTGGCCGACGGTCCGGTGAGGAAACAGCCCGTGGCCTTGGATGGCATAGCCGATGCGGCGGCGCAGCAGGTGGGGCGCGACCTGGCGGGTGTCCTGTCCGTCGATCAGCACGCGCCCGCTGCTGGGTTCGACCAGTCTGTTGATCATGCGCAGCAGGGTCGTCTTGCCCGACCCGGACGTGCCGACCAATGCGGCAATCTGGCCCGGTTCGACGGTCAGGCTGACATCGTCGACGGCGGCGCGGCCGTCATAGATGCGGGTCAGGTTCTGGATGTCGATCATGCGGACCTCCGGCTGGAACGGACCAGCAGATCAAGGGCGATGCCAGCGGTCAACGCCAGCGCGATGGTGGGCAGGGTGCCCAGCAGGACCAGATCCATTGCCGTCTGGTTCAGACCCTGAAAGACGAAAGTCCCGAAACCGCCGCCGCCGATCAGCCCGGCGATGACCGCCAGTCCGATGTTCTGGACCAGCACGATCCGCACCGCCGCCAGCAGCACGGGCAGCGCCAGCGGGATCAGAACCTGCACCAGCAGTTGCGCCCGTGTCAGGCCCAGTCCGATCGCAGCCTCGCGCGTGGCGGGGTTCACGCCGGTCAGGCCCGTCAGGGTGTTCGACACCACGGGCAGCAGCGAATACAGAAACAGCGCAACCAATGCCGGAAACAGGCCGATGCCCGCCACCCCGGCCTGCGCCGCGCCGGGCACGTTGGCCGCGATCCAGCCAAAGACGGGGATCATTACCCCGAACAGCGCCAGCGACGGGATTGTCTGCAGGATGTTGAGTACCGACAGGACCGGCCCGCGCAGCGATCGCGCCTGATAGAGCGCCACCCCAAGCGGCAACCCGATCAGCAATGCCAGCGTCAGCGACCCAAAGGCCAATGTCAGATGCGCGCGGGCCTCGCGCAGGAAAATGTCCTGCCGGGCAGCGTATTCGCGCATGACGGAAACGCCGTCCAATGCGCCGGACGCCAACAGACCGCCGACAGCCGCCACCGTCCCCGCGAGGATCAACCAGCGCACCCACAGCGCCGGGTTCATGCGCGCCAGCGCATCGGCCAGCATCAACGCGAATGCCAGCGCCGTCAGCCAGAACCCGACCGCTGGCGCGACACGCGCCAGCGTGTTGTCGGGCGGGGTCAGATGTCCCGCCGCCGCGCCCAACGCCAGCAGAATTGCCAGCAGGGACACCGCTGCCACGCCAAGGCGAAGAGAGGACGTCCAGCGCAGGCAACCGACAATCAGCACGACCGCCGCCACAACGGTCAGCATGAGTCCCTGTGGCAGGGCAGCGGTCAGGGACAGACCCTCTCCCAGAACGATGCGGTTCGGTTTGAACTGCACCAGCGGCAAGGCCAGCCCGGCCAGACCGATCACCGCGAACAGCAGGCCGGGCCGGTCCAGCCGCGCGCGCATCAGTCGAGGAAGCCGGCTTGGGTCAGGTGGTCGCGTGCAACGGTTTCGGCAGGTTCGCCGCCGATCTGGATGCGACCGTTCAGTTCCTGCAGGGTCTCAAGGTCCAGCGAAGCGAAGATTGGTTCCAGGATGTCCGGAATGGTCGGATGCGCCTTAAGGATTTCGGCACGGATGATCGGGGCGGGCTGATATACGGGCTGCACGCCTTGGTCATCCTCCATCACCACCAGACCTGCGGGGGCGATGCCGCCATCGGTGCCATAGACCATCGCCGCGTTCACGCCAGATGTCTGTTGTGCCGCCGCCGCGATGGTCGCCGCCGTATCGCCGCCTGACAGCTGCACCAGCTGGTCGGGGTTCATCGTGAAACCATAGGTGTCCTGAAACGCCGGCAAGGCCGCAGCCGAGGTCACGAATTCGGTCGAGGCCGCCAGTTTGATGTCGCCGCCGCCCGTGATCCATTCGCCCATCTGGGTCATGGTCTGCAGGTTGTTCTCCTCGGCCACGTCCTGGCGCAGCGCGATTGCCCAAGTGTTGTTCGCGGGCGATGGTTGCAGCCAGACAATGTCGTTCTGTTCCAGATCCAGCTCGGCCACGCGGTCATAACCGGCCTGGGCATCCTTCCAGACCTCGTTTTCGGCATCGTTGAAGAAGAACGCGCCATTCGCGGTGTATTCCGGATAGATGTCGATCTGCCCCGAGGTGATCGCGTCGCGCATGATTGGCGTGCCGCCCAGTTGCAGGCGATCCTGCACCGGCAGGTCCGCCGCCTCCAGCGCCATCAGGATCATGTTGCCCAACAGACCGCCCTCGGTGTCGATCTTGGACGACACGGTGATGTCCTGTGCGCCGGCGGCGCCGCTGATGCCGATCATCAGTGCGGCGATGAGGGTAAGGGCTTTCATGCGGATCTCCTGTCGCGCGGACGGCGTTGCTGGGCTCGACAATGCAAATGCCCGCGCGGCGATTTGGTTCCGGCGGGGCGGGACGACCGTTGAACGATCAACCCTGCTATGATGATGCCGATACTGCCGCGACACCGCAATCGACGATCTGGTCGATTGTCTGGGCAACGTCGATCCAGACGGCACCCTCGGCCACCGGATCGGGCGGTTGCAGCGCGGCCAGCTGGCTGTCGATCAGGCTGACGGGCATGAAGTGATCCCGGCGTGCGGCCATGCGGTCGGCAATCAGGGCGCGGTCGCCGTGCAGGAACACGATGTCCAGCGGTCCCGTGCCCGCGCGCAACCGGTCGCGATGTGCCCGCCCAAGGGCCGAACAGGCGATCACGGCGCGCTGCGGCGCCTGTACCGCCGCCGCGGCGACCCGGTCCAGCCAGCCCCACCGCATTTCGTCGGTCAGGGGCATGCCCGCAGCCATCCGCGCCACGCAGTCCTGATCGTGATGATCGTCGGCCTCGACAAGGCTGCCGCCAAGACGTTCGGCAATGCGTTGCGCAACGGTCGATTTGCCGGTGCCGCTGATGCCCATGACCAGAATCGGTTTCATGGCCCCCTCAGCCACCAAAGCTGCGCGTCGCGCTGGACCCGCCAAAGCCGCCGCGCGATGCGGCCGTTGCCCGCGTCATGGGTGCCTGGCCCGCCGTCGCTGCGGGCCGGGTAAAGTTCTGAGACGACATCGCGGCACGCCCGGCATTGCTGCCGAAGTTCGTGGTACCGGATGCGTTGGTGAACCCGCCCTGGGCATTGCGGTACATCGGCTGTGATGCCGCCATCCCGCCACCCGCGCGGCCTAGCATGCTGCCGATCAGATAGCCCGCCAGCAGTGGCATGAAGATGCTGCCAGACCCGCCCTGGGCAACCTGCTGATCCTCGGACCCGCAATTGCCTGCGCCGTGCTGTTCCTCGCAGACGGCCAGACTGTCGTAACGGGGTGCGGCCTCGACATGCAGGGCCTCGGCCTCGGTGAATGCCTGGTTGCATTGATCGGCGGTGACAAGCCCACCATTGGTTGCCGCCGCCTGGCAGCTGGCCAGATCGGGAAAGGCCTGCGCCTCGACCTGTTCATCGCGACATCCTGCGACGGTAAAGGCGGCAGCGCCCAGAATGGTCAGGGCGACGGTCCGTGAACGTGTCCTCATGGAAATCCTCCTTGGCGGGTCAGCCCGCGATGAAATGCGGCTTGAAGCGCGACAGGTCCTGGGTGATGCGGGCGCGATCCTCGCGGATGCCGATGCCGGCGCAGGTGTCGCCCACGATCCAGGCACCGATCACCGGGCGAAACCCCTCGAATTCGGGCAACGGGTGATAGGCCTGCACGATCCGCGCATGGTCGTCGTAATCGTGGTTCTCGGACGCGTCGGTGACCGCGCCGTTCTCGACGATCACCACGCCCGCGCCTTCGCGCGAGAAGATCGGCTTGACCACATGGGCGGCGCGGAACTGGTCCGCCACGCGGCCGAATGCCTCGGCCACGGACGGGTCGGGCTGACCGCCCTCGACCAGGGCGGGGGCCACGTCGTCGGCAAAGAACGCGGGCAGCAGGTTCGGGTGACCCTCGAACATCTCCCACAGGACGGGCAGCAGGCCCTTGTTCGACACGACGGCCTTCCACGCTGGTTCCAGGAACATGCAGCCCGACCCCGCGATGTGGCGGGCATAGTCGTCAGCCAGCAGATCCTCCCACGGATACAGCTTGAACAGCGTGCCGATCACGCGGTCCTCGGCATCCAGGAACTGGCCCTTCTTACTGACGGCCAGCTTGTCCAGGTCCATGTAATGCGCACCCATCCCGGCCTCGCGCGCGGCCCATGCCATCGATTCGACGGTGGCATAGTCCTCGGCGTTGTTCGCGACGGCGGTAAAATGGATATCGGTGTCCGGCGCGAACAAGTCGCGGAACCGTTCGACCAGCGCCTCGTGGATGCCGTTGAACTGGTCAGCACCCTGCGGCAAATGGCCCGCCGCCAACTGATCCTCCAGCCACTGCCACTGAAAGGCCGCCGACTCGTACAGCGACGTCGGCGTGTCGGCGTTGTATTCCAACAGTTTGGCGGGACCCGTTCCGTCATAGACCAGGTCCATGCGGCCATAGATCTCGGGCTCGGCACGCGCCCAGCTGTCGGCGATCAGCGCGTGATGCACCTGCGGAATGCCAAGGCGCGCCATCAGCGCGGGGTCGCCCACGATGCGGTCGACCGCCTGACGCACCATCGCGTGCAGTTCGGTCGCGGGACCCTCCAGATCGTCCTCGATCTGGGCCAGCGTGAACTGATAGGCGGTGGTTTCGTCCCAATAGGGCTCGCCATGCATGTGGGCAAAGGTAAAGCCGACATCGGCTGCCTTGGCGGCCAGGTCGGAGCGTTCAGGAAGGGTGATCTTGCGCATGCCCAAGATGTAGTCGCTGCGCGGCCCAAGGACCAGAGCCCCGGTTGTCGCGCGTGTGGGAATTCCGCGGCATCGTTCATGTCAATTGCTGCGGGCGACCGATTGTCTGCAGATTGAACCGACGTTGTTACAGGATTCACGTTTCGAGGTGAGCTCCCCTTACCCCGCTGATCTCATGCCACGCGCCTGATCTCGGCGGTGCCGAGTGCGTTGAAGCGGTTCATGAGTGCGACGCGGATGTGGACCTCG
>NZ_JBISHD010000007.1:0-1486 GCF_045064235.1 Paracoccus sp. Ld10
CCTGTTCTCATGGTCGTTGTCAACCTCCTGTTCCATGGCAATTAACCCGGCGGGACCGGGCGCAACTTGTGTAGATGCGCAAGGTAGGAGACGGAACTGAGACGACAGTTGAGCAAGCTCTCATGCGCGGGTTGGTTGACCCGCATGACCTTGGTTTCGTTCTGGGGCTGCCTCGCTCCAAGGATCGGGCATCGGCGTAGCCGGCCTATAACAGGCAACGAGGGTTCCCCACCGTGTTCCGCCCCCAACCATGCGCATCGGCCTGATCCGGGTGCGTTCTGTCTTTTAGCCTTCGCGGAGCTCTGTGTTCCCGGGAGGGACGGCCACCGCCTTCGCCTTCCCGGCCGCAATCAGATGGCGGTATCGCTGGCACATCCTGAGCTGTCCTTTCCAAGCGATATCACGCGCGCTCTTGGGCAGTGCCTCCAGACGTGCGTGGAGCTTCGGGCTGACGCGGGCCTGCATCCGATAGCTCCATGCGCCCTCGATCAGAGCGCGGCGGGCAAGGCCACTGCCCGCCTTGGTGATTCCGCCCCGCCGCACGCTGGCGCCGCTCGAATGTTCCGATGGGGTCAGCCCCAGATAGGCCATCAGTTGCCGCGGATTGTCGAAACGTTGAAAGTCCCCCACCTCGGCCACCACCGTCACCGCGACGATGAAACCAACCCCGCGCATGGCTTGAACGGCGTCCATGACGGGCGCAAGGCTCCAGGTGGGCAGAAGATCCGCGATCTGCCCTGTCAGACGCTCGACCCGCGCCTCGGCATCGGCATCAATGTAGTCTTGAAGGACGATCTGTTGCGCCGGATGCGTGAACCGCACCAGCGCCAGCCACCGCTGGTATGCTCCGGTCCAGCCCTTCTTGCCAAGGATAGATCCGGCCATGCCGCAGCAGAAAGCCTTGCAAATGTTGGCGGGCCTTACCCGTCACGCGCATTGCCGTGGCCCGCGCCCGGACCAGATCGCGCATTGCGTCATGCGCAGCATCCGGAACCCAGACCGCAGTCAGCTCGCCGGCGCGGTGCGGCTTTGCCAGCATTATGGCATCGCGGCGGTCGGTCTTCACCCGATCACCCGCCTTCACAGGGATGAGCGAGGGCGCTACGACGATGCCCTCATGCCCTCATGCCCTCATGCCCCATCTCGACGAGCTGGCGATGCAGGCCATAGCCGCAAGGCCCTGCTTCATAGCAAAAATGCAATCGACCTCCGCCTGCGGCTAGCTTCTCCACCAGCTTGCGGACATGATCGGGCCGATGCGGAACCGTCCCCCAGTGGCGAACCTCACCCCCGCGTTTCCCCTGCGCAACTGCGACGCAAATCGTCGCCTTGTGGACATCCAGCCCGATGAACGTGCCATCTTCCATGCGGTCTCTTCCCCATTCTTGAGGCCCGGCGCCAGCCAATCTGGCGCAACCCTCGAACGGAGAATGCCGCGGGAGAGGCCGCTGACCCAGTCAGCTCACTTCGCAATCATGGGGTCTAA
>NZ_JBISHD010000008.1:0-5547 GCF_045064235.1 Paracoccus sp. Ld10
GACCTTCTGCGCCCCCTGGCGATCGCGGACGGCCTGCCAGAGCGCGTCGTTGGTTATCTGCAGTGCGAGCGCCTCGGTGATGACCCACTTCGTTTCCGGGTTCAGCCGCGAGATGCGCTTGCCGGTGCTGGAGTCTTTCACGTAGCGCAGCCTGTTCCAGATCTGCCGTCCGATATAAAGCTCGTTGTTTAGGATCCCGGTGCCCCGGTCACGGTTGCCATGGATCGTTGAAGAGCCCCACGGACCGCCCGACGGGCTCGGGACCTTCTCGATGTTCAAGGCTTCGGCAATCTTGCCCGGCGAGACGCCCTTGGCGTAGTCGCGAAAGATCCGCCGCACGATATCGGCCTCAGTCTCATTGATGGTCCGGTCCCCGCGGATCCGTTCGCCTTGGGCGTCGAACTGCTGCACCACATCATAGCCATAGGTAAGGCCTCCTGCGGACTTGCCCACCAGCGCCCGGCCCTTCAGTCCCCGGTGGGTCTTCTTCGCCAGCTCCTTGAGGAACATCGCCGACATCAATCCGCCGAGCCCGACCTGCAACTCGCTGGTCTGGCCCTCGGAAATCGTCTCGATCATTACCCCCTGAAACTGGAACTGCTGATAGAGGGCCGCGATATGGGCCTGGTTGCGGCTGACGCGGTCCAGTGCCTCGGAAATGATGACGTCAAAGCCGCCGCCTTGGGCGTCGCGTATCAGCTTCTGGACACCGGAACGCATTAGGCTGGCTCCCGATATCGCCCGGTCCGAGTAGGTGTCGACCACCTCCATCCCCTGCCGTGCCGCATAGTCGCGGCATGTCCGGATCTGGTCCTTAATCGAGGCATCGCGCTGCAGGTCCGTCGAGAAGCGGGCGTAGATCACCGCGCGCAGGGCAGGGGCTGGGGCTTGGGTCATTTGCTCACCTCGTCTTGTTCGTGGATAGGCGTCCTTCACGGTGGTCGGCTCGCGCCGCGGCCTGCGCCACGCGCTGCAAGACATCAATCAGGCCGGTGTCAAGTAGAGGTGGGGATGAGCCCTGCCTCAGATCAAGCGCCTGGATACGGTGGTCGCGTGCGAAACCGGTCAGGGGCGGGAGGTCGAAGTGAGCTTCAGGCGCGCGATCATTCGCACCATGGCCGCTCTGCGCGACGCCGGAACGCAGGGGATATTTGAGGTAGACCATGATGATAATCACCGTTAGGCCGACATGGCCCCATCACCTATCCGAAATAATCCAATAAGAAACAGTAACTTCGGCTTCGAATTATGGCTTTAATGTGCAGCCGATCCGGAAGTCGGAACAATTGTCTTGACCTGCGTTCAGACGGGTTGTGGGCGTGCGTTCTGAGATCCGGTCCTGCGGGGGCCACTTGGGATCACGTTTTTGTGTCATACTAAACCAGCGTGGTTGGCGCGGATCATCCGACAGCAGATTCGTAATGTCGCCTCCAGTTAGGCAATGGGTTACGTCTGGCACAGATGGCGAATGGATCCTCTACGCCAAGCCAGCCTCACCGGTGGAACAATAGAAGGATACCGTTGTCGAGGCCTGGAGCGGCGCCATCGTTATCAAGGTGCCCGGCTGACCAAATGCCCATGTTCGATGACCGATTGCCGTTCCAGTTCAGGATCCCGGCCGTTCGCCGCCCTCTGGCTGCGTGCTGAACCATTCCGCATAGGGCGTGTTCCGCGCCATCTTCCGGTTCATGTCCGGCGCGCCATCGCTCCACCATACCGGGCCGCGCTCGGCCAAGGCCTGCTTGGCGTGGTCTACGGCGCGATGGGCAGCATCCTCGGCTGTGTCATCGCGAGCAGAACGCGCGGCCTTCACCGCCCGCCGGGCACCCATCAGGTCATGGGTAAGGCGCTGCCGCTCTGTCTCTGGCAGTTGCGGGTTGGTGGCGCGCCACAACCGCCCACGAACGACGATATAGCGGTCATCGGGCGTGTGCAGGGTCACAGGTCGGTCCGTCCGGGATTGTGCGTCGACATAGGTGCTATCAGCGTGCCCGATGGTCGCTGTGTCAATGTCGGGCGTTGAATCCTCATGAAGATCATCGACGTGGCACGACAGGGGAGAGCATCTGACAAAGCTCGGGGTCTCTGGCGGCTGCGCCATTGGGGCATCCAAGTGCCGGCCTGGATCGATCCGTCGCCCGCGGCGCGGTGACGCTAGGCCGCATCTAACGCCGTCCCTTTCGCCAGTCCGCCCGGGTGACAAACCGGCTCGACCAGATGCCAGCGCGCCTTGCACGGGCGATCGCTTCGTCAGCGGCATAGGCCCGCCCGCCATACTGGTAATAGGCGGCGGCATACCCCTGCCGCACCATTCGGGCGTTCAGGTTTGCGGCCTCCGGCATCACAGGTCGCGACCATCCGCCCGTATCGATCGGTCGCCCGCTTCTCGCACGTCACCGCCGATATGCCGATCAGCCGCTCGAGGGCCCTCGTAGCCTCGACGCCGCACTCCCCGACCCTCAGCTGATGCCGGCGGGTCTGATTGCTTTCAGGGGCGTCGATGCCGTGCAAGCGGACCCGCTTGCCGTCCACGTCCAGCGTGTCCCCATCAATGACCCGGGCACCGCCGCCCAGCATCTGCGTGATGGGCCGATCCAGCACAAACTCACTGACCACATCCAGGAACAATCGCTGGAAAACGGGATCGTCGTCCCCGAACGCAAAGACCGCGCCGACCGTCAGGATTGCTGCCAGCTATACCTTCGGTCCGGCGCGGCGCTTGGTTTCTTTCTTACGTCTTCTGCGTCCCATTGGCGCGCGCTTGCCCGGAACGGAAAAGGAACGCAAGGTGCTGTAGTCGAAACATGCTCATTGGACGCTGACTGGCACATGAACTGCCTGCCTCCCCACCCGACGCTCGATGATTTCGACAATACGATGTCAGGCGCGCGGCTCAGGTAAGTTGATGCTAGCCCACCGATCGGGACAGCCTTCACCAGCAGCTGAACCGGCCTTTCGCGCGCGACGCACTCGGCCCTAAGCTGCCGGTCGATGCTTGACTGGCGCTGCGGTGCAGCTTCCCCAGACCCGACGTTCGTGCTTGCCGCGGCGCAATTGACCAAGCACAGTCTGTTATGCGGGACGACGCGGTCACTCATCTTAATCCTTGCAAGGGTGTGTGATTTGCTTACCCACTTCCGCCGAGAAGAAATCACTCTCAGGGTCGAACGCCAATGAGATCATCACACGGCAGCCATGGATACCCCTTTCCAAGGGGCCGTAGCCGAGATTGACAATAGGAGGTATCCTGATGACGTCGCGGCGCTCGTGAGTGCCGTCTGCTATTTGCTGTTCCATCCTATTAGTAAAGCTTTGCAGCAATGAAGCTCGTTGTTCTGAGGTCAAAGAGGTGGCACCTTTGACCAGAGACACCTCGCAGGTCGAATGCAACTGACCACCGCGATCATATGTGGATTAGGTCACCTGCAGAGGAGACGAAGGGAAGCGCCAGATCCGATGGTCTCTAACGTTTGACGAAAGTTCAGCGTTAGCCTCATCCAGTCTCTCCAGCCCATCGTCGAAAAACCCTGTCGTCGTCTCAATCGAACTCTGGCAGCGGCTCAGCGCGTCTAAAAAATCAGCGAGATAAGTTTGCGCCGCAACTGGAACAGGACAGGATAGAAGGAGCAAACAAGGCAAGAGTCGCATTACATCATCCCAATTTAACAGGGCAAATGTTGCACGACACCGAATGACCGCAAAGGGCTCCTTGCGCCTATTCCTTAGCGCCGACCTGGCGGCTGCTCTCTGGGACGCAGCTGACGGTCAAGTTGGCGATGCGAGATCTTCGATGAGTGTGAACCGCTCCCATACGACCTGCATTTGGGGCGAAAACCCCCCGTTTCGTTGAAAGAAATCGCGGTGATCGCTGCGCCAGCCCTCAAGGTCGTCATTTTCTCCTTCAGCAAGTGCCATCGCCTCCGTCACTTCTTCAAAGCTGCACTGAACAACCTCGTTAGTTTCGATAACAAGCTCCGGCGAACCGTCCCACGCGAGAACAATATCCCGCCTCCCAACCAATGGAAGAGGCTCGCCAGCTTCGAAATCGCGCAGCGCGCCGCAGGTCGCCGCTTTCTTGCCAGACCGAATGCCGGACACCAGGGCAGCACTCAGCGCTGCGCTATCGCCAAACTTGACTGTGACAGCCGTAGGGTAGCGATCCTTTAGGGCTTCGATAGGGGCAGGCATGGCTGCATCCTCCAATGTGACAGCAACGCCGAGAAAAGTATTGCCTGCTTAAATTCTAGAGAAAGTCTCCTAGACGCTGCCGGGGCACCCTGGCGGCTCCTTAGCAGGACGGACCTGCCACTAGTCGAACTGAGGCGTGGTCATTCCAAGCTACGAGAATAGACGTTGTTGAGATAGCCCTCGTTTTCAATTCGAAAGTAGGTCTCCCCGACATGTTCAAAGCCTTGTCTCAGGTAGAAGGAAATCGCAGGTGCGTTCTCCGCGTTCGTCGTCAGCCAAACGGACGTGGCTCCAAGTTCGCGGCAACGCTCAAGTGCTGCAGCCAGTAGCGCTTTGCCAACACCTTTTCCGTGATGCCTCGGTTGGACATAGAAGGTCGAGATTTCCACGTGGGAGAAGCCGCTCACTGGCGCTGTGCTGCCAGACGACACACGAATAAAACCGTCAATGCCCTTATCATTTTCTGAAACAAGGATGAACTGGTCGGGGTCTGCTAAATGTTTCTCAGACTTCGGTGCTGTGAACTCGCTCAAGGCGTAGTCAGCGAAGAAAGCACTTACGCCGTGCTTCAAGTAGGTGCCTATCCATACCTCGAGAGAGATTGCAGCAAGACTTGAAGCGTCTGATTTCTGGGCTTTTCGAAGCGTCATGATGTAAGGTTAGGTCGAGGCTTCAGTGACGGCAATGGGCTCTTCACGTCGATCTGCCGTCCCGGGGTCAGGGACGGTCTTGGGCTGCCTCTGACACGCGCACGCGGCCCATAGCTGGCGGTCGGTGGGGCAGCGAACGCGCGGCTTGGCGTCCCCAAACCAGCCGCTCATGCTCACTGCAGCGACATTGGCAGGAGGATGTCGCTGATGCCCGAAAAAGCAAAGCTCCAGTTAAATCAGGAATCACCATCACATAGCAGGGGTTCCCTGAAACCGACCCTATAAGTAGGCTCCCATGATGCCGACATGATCTCCCAGCAACACGCCCCGTCCCCCCGCTTCATCGCCGCCGGACTGGGCGATGCGTCGCGCCAAGAAATTTGCAGTCTCCTTGTGACCTGCCCCCCGTTGGTCCCTCGATCATAACGAGAGTCTGCCGGTTTGTGCGCTGCTCCCTAACCTTGGACCGCCGGATGCTGGAGTTTTCCGGCTTGGTCCGGCGACGGGCTGGCTGCGCCGCCGGGATAATGCAGGGCGATCGGGACGTTATGTCCGATGGCGCTGTGGGGTCGGTCCTCGTTATAGTGCCTACGCCAAGTCTCCAGTTTTTCCTGTGCGTCCGCAAGGCTCATGAACCAGTGCGCGTTCAGGCATTCCGACCTGAGCTTGCTGTTGAACGCCTCGATAAAGCCATTGTCGGTGGGCTTGC
>NZ_JBISHD010000009.1:0-8159 GCF_045064235.1 Paracoccus sp. Ld10
AATCCTCGACGGTCGCACGCTTCCGCCACTTCGCGACCGTCTTGGGATTGATGCCCAGCTCTTGGCTCAGCTGCGCGAGCGAAGCTTGCGATCATTCGGGCCGACCCTCGGACCGATGGCGGGCCCGCCCTCATTATTGCTGCTCTGACGGCGTACGTGGTCCTGGCGCCGCCATGACGAATTTGTCCCATAATGCTTCCTTCCATTCCAACGAAAGGATCACACCATCAAACCGTGGGATCAAATACCTAGAAAGCCATAGGAATGGCTTGCGTTACGATTACGCCGAAGCCCGGCGTCGACCACTAATACAGACCTGCGCGCGCGCAGAAGCTGCAGGGTGGCTGCCATTCCGGCATAACCACCCCCGATCACGATGACATCGTGCATATTCAATCCTTTTAAGTATGCCTTTCCGCATGGCGGCGGCTAAAGTCGGCGGCCAGGTCGGCAAGGGTGACATGGGCGAAGCGGTCGAGAAGCAATGCCTCGGCGTCAGCAAAAGCCCCTTCCAAAGCAGCGTTGACAGATTGCTCCACAAGGCAGGACGGGCTCTCGTTGCGATTGCCGATGGCGAAAATGGCAGGTTCGCCAAGCGCCTCGTGCAACTGACGCAAAGTGACGGTGTCTAGGTTTGCCGTAATACGCCATCCGCCTGCGTGACCACGATCCGATGCGACCAGGCCCGCCTCGCGCAAAAGCCCCATAGTGCGACGCACAACCACGGGATTGGCGGCCAGGCACCGGCCGAGAGCCTCTGAGGTCATGGGGCCATCATGCTCTGTCATGTGCAGCAGCGCGTGGAGGACGGAGGAAAGGCGACTGTCTCGTTTCATTCATGCAGGGTGCGCTTGGCGGCGAGGCGCTTCTCGAGCACGTCGGGGTCGTAGTTGGCGTCGTAGAGCAGGCCGGCTGCGGCTTTCTCAAGTTCGATCATATCTGGGTGCAGTCATTGAGCTGAGAAGGCGGGGCTGAGCACTTCGCGTCAATGCCCACCCATAGCACTGGCAGTGGTTGCTGAGCACATATCAGGTTCGGGATCGTTGACGAGCGCTGCGACTGGCCACCTTGGGCACTTCACGTCAGTCTTCAGTTCCTGACGACGTGACGGCTACAGGATGGCCTCCTAGGCGTGGGATCGGCCCTTAACCGTCGTTCGATTCCGACCAAACGCCGCGATGCAGGTTCCTCCTAGCGGACATTGGAAGTGAGGTGGTCCCCGAAAACTGGACACTGGCATAAGCTCGGATCTGCAGTCTGCTGATCTTCATCACGAGGGAGATCGACGATCTCGAAACGAAAGCAGCACGCGCCTGAGTTCGAGGCGAAGGTGGCAATTGAGGCGCTGAGAGGCGACAGTAGGAGCAACGCAACCCGATCAGCAGGAGCAGATCAGAGCTTAAAAAGCGCCAGATCCTGTCCAAGAGATGGGGAGCACCTCAGCACACCCTGGCGGAACTGAAGCGGCTACCACCGAAGAAGCCGTGCCGAAACAAAAATGCATTGCGTAAAACTGCTGGGCCAGCGGCTAAGGGCACGGGACTTCAACCGCCAGGTCGCGGAGGTTCAGGTGCGCATCGCGATTCTGGACGGTTGCAACGCCCTTGGCATCCCCGTCGAAAAGGCTGTGGGATCAATCCATCTGGGGTAAGGTGAGAACCGTCCGCCAGCTGATTTGCGCAACAAAGCCGAGATCCTCTGCAAAGATAAACAAGCATAGTTTCCATACACGCCGCCTTGAAGGGAAAAACTATCGGATTGAATGAAAACCTGCACGCACTCTGCATATTTTAATGCGATATCATCCATTATGAAGAACATCCGCAGGTCTTTGTTCGCCAAGATATTTACCGCTATTGCGGCAACCGCTGTCGTGGTCGTTATGGTTATGGCGGTGATGGTTGCTGCATGGATGCGGGACGGTTTCTCGCAGTATCTACTTCGGGGGGAACTGGCGCGGTTCGACGAAGTGGCATCCAATCTAGCTGACGCATATCAGGGCGGTTGGACCCAGTTCGCGGATCGCCCGGAACAATGGAGCGATTTTGTGCGCAAGCATGCCCCACAGCCGGGTATGGGCCACAGCAGACCGCCTCGTCCTGGGCCCGGCGGGCCGCCGCCCGGGACAGGTACGCCGCCACCCTTTGGCGCAGGTGGTGAAGACCTGAGATTGGACCAACGGCTTGTTCTCCTTGATCGCGACGGCATCCAGATTGCGGGAAACCTGCACCGTACGAACGTGTTTGAGCGTCGCCCGATCTGTACCCGGAACGATTGTGCCGAAGGAGATCTTTTGGGCTATCTTGGGATGAACGCACCCGTGGCCGCCGAGAACGCCAGTGATGCCTTTTTTCTGCGGGGCCAGTACAAGTCTCTTTTGCTGGCGGCTTTGATCGCCATCTCCGTTTCCGCCGTTGCGGCCTATATCATCGCGCGTCAGTTGCTGGGACCGATACGGCGATTGGAGGCCGGCGCGAAAACGATGGCCTTGGGCAATTATGCTGCGCGGATCCGACAGGATCGCACGGATGAATTGGGGCAGTTGATCGGCCACTACAACACCTTGGCCGCAACGCTTGAAAAGACGGCAAAGGCCGAGCGGGAGTGGATATCGAACACCAGTCACGAATTGCAAACCCCCCTTGCGGTGCTGCGCGCCCAGATCGAGGCACTTCAGGACGGGATACGTCAGCCCGATCCAAAGACGCTGACCGAGATGCACGCGGCGCTGATGCGGTTGTCCCGATTGGTCCAAGACCTCAAGACGCTGTCCTACGCGCGCGAGGCAGAACTGTCGGCGAGTTTTGCCCGCGAAGACCTGTCAGTGATCGCACGGCTGTCTGCCCAGACGGCGCGATCAAGGCTGGCCACGCAGGGCATAGATCTGGAGCTTGATTTGGCGGCCCGGATCCTGATCGATTGCGACGGTGGGCAAATTGGTCAGGTCATCGATAACCTCCTTGAGAATGCGGGCAGATATACGGACGGACCGGGGAAAGTGCGCATACGATTGAGAGACACAGAGGATTTTGCGATTCTGACCGTCGATGACACGCCGCCTGCCCCGCCGGATGCCGATATTGGTCGGCTGTTTGATCGGTTTTTCCGTGTGGAGGGTTCAAGATCACGGGCATCAGGTGGGTCGGGATTGGGCCTTTCCGTGTGCAAGGCGATTGTCGAAGCCCATCGCGGCAAGATTACCGCCGGACACTCGGAACTGGGCGGGCTGCAAATCACACTGCGATTGCCCAAGGATACCCCATGACAGCGCCGCGCATCCTGATCGTCGAGGACGAAGTGACCCTTGCCGAAGTCGTGCGGGATTATCTGATCGCAGCGGGGATGAGTGTCGACCTGCTGGCCGAAGGCACAGGCGCTGTCGAGATAGCCCTTGCCCAGCAGCATGATCTGGTCATCCTGGACCTGATGCTTCCTGGTGTGGATGGCCTGACGATCTGTCGCGAATTGCGCAGAACATCTGATGTGCCGATCATCATGACGACCGCAAAGGTCGAGGAGATCGACCGCCTGCTCGGGCTTGAACTGGGGGCCGACGACTACATGTGCAAGCCTTATTCCCCCCGCGAACTCGTCGCGCGGGTAAGGGCGGTCTTGCGCAGGCGCCCCCCCGGCGGAGCGGTCGCGCACGCGTCGGGCGCTCCACGTTTGATGGTTGATGCCGACAAGTGGCAGGCAACGATCGACGGTATACAGCTTGGCCTCACGCGGCGGGAATTTGCGTTGCTGCAATCGCTTGTCGCGCGTCCCGGGCGGGTCTTTTCGCGCGATCAACTGCTGTCGCTGGCTTTTCCGGATGATACAGAGGTCTTTGACCGTACCGTTGACAGCCACATCCGGAACATGCGCCGAAAAATTGCGGCTGTCAGTTCGTGGGACCCCATTCGCTCGGTCTACGGTGTGGGCTATGCCTACGACGGCTGAAGCGGGCAGCATCTGCTTTTCCGCTGACGGATGCGCTGAAACAGTCACAGCAGGGGTTTTTTCTGCTGCCTGCAATTTGCCTGCATAGTTGCTGCAAACTCACTTCACGAAAAACGGTGAAACCGAGCCTGTGAACGGCGAATCAACGCCCCTACAGGAGACGTAAAATGTTTGTGGAAAAACTCAGAGCGATCCGTGCGCAGTCCGCGGCAGCCCGGAAAATTCCGGCCTGCAAATCGACCGTCCCGGGCCTTCGTGGCAACCAGAACACCATCCTTGCCCTGACCTTTGCCACCGTCGTCCTCGGTGCGCTGAACGTATCGGCGGCCTACGCAGAAACCGTTGCGGCACCTTCAGAGCAAGGCTTTTCGGTCGCACAGTCCGCTCCGGCTGGACAAGGAAACCGGGCGGCACGTCCACCCCGCGAAGCGCTTGAAGCCTGCGCAGATGCAGATCCACAGGCGGCGTGTTCATTCAATGGTCGCGACGGTCAGGCCGTCCAAGGCAAATGCACGTCGCCTAAGGCAGATGTGCCTTTGGCGTGCGGGCCTGCAAATCCGCCAAAGAACGGCTGAGTTACACCCCTCTAGTCCAGTTCCAGATACATCTCGGAAAGGAAAGCTCGTGGGATCTCTCATAAAGCTGCCCGTATTACTGTTGGCCACCTATCTTTCTGTTGGCGATGGCCGTGGCGCCACCCCCAAGAAGGGTGTGCAGATTGACCTCTCAGGGCATCATACCGTCAACACCCCTTCGTCTGACGGGCGTGATGGCGCCATTCCGGGAACTGTATCGCATTTCGCGTCGAATATGACCGAAACCGAAGCTGATGAAAGGGCGTGGGTTCTGTCCGGCGGTGCCGGACAGAGACCTGGGAGCGACGCTTGAAACGGGCGCTTGGCGTCACGATGCCGTATGCCCTGTGCGCTCTTGCACTCTGTGTGACCGGGCATGCCAATGCAGCAGAGACGCTTGAAAAGGTGGATCAGGCCGATCTCAACGGCCTGGTCACGAATGGTCAGGGCAATGCCGCCTTCCTGCGTGCGTTCGAGGCGGGTGATGAGTTATCCGAGTTCGAGTTTACCGCCGATCAGGGTGTAGGTGCCAATATTGGTGAGGGCCGTCGCTTTACCAGGTTCCCGCGCGCCGATCTGAACGGCGCCGGGGAATGGGCGACGCATTTCCCAAAACGCGAAGGCGGTGCAAACGCCACAAGCTGCATCAGTTGTCACAGCGCACCGTTCGCCAACGGAGCCGGAGGCGTCGCGATGAATGTGGTCCTCGATCCGGATCATACAGGCGATCCAAGCCAGTATCTTGAACGGAACACCACGTCCCTTTTTGCGCTCTCCATCCCGCAACGCCTCGCAGAGGAAATGAGCGTCGAGCTTTACCTCCAGCGCCAAGGCGCAAGGGATCTTGCCTGTTCAAAGGGTGCAGCGACCGTGGCTCTTGTGGCCAAGGAGGTAGAGTTCGGCACCTTGTCATTGACCCGCATCAACGCGGACCCCTGCGAAGTGAAGACTGATACCAGTCAGCTGGCCGGTATCGACGCTGATCTGGTGGTTCGCCCGTTCGGCTGGAAAGGCAATCACGCCACAATCCGGGCGTTTACCCGCGATGCGGCGCATAACGAATTGGGTTTGCAGGCGACCGAGCTGGTTGGCGCACGGGACGGCGATTATGATGGCGTGATCCACGAGCTCAGCGTTGGTGACGTCACCGCGCTCACCCTGTACATGGCGGCGCTCGAGCGGCCTGTCAGCACGGTTGAGCTTGCCGACTTCGGGTTGATCGAACTCACGGTCGCGCAGCGTTCAGACATCGCCGCCGGAGAGCATCTGTTTGCCACCGCGGGGTGCAGCGGTTGTCACGTCCCAAGCATGACAATCGCCAACCCGACATTTAGCGAACCAAGCCAGACTGCCGGATACCACGATGTTCTGTTTCCCGACGGGTCAGATCCCGGCGCCCACGGGTTGGGTCCCGAAACCGCTATCACGTTCAACATGCGGCTTGACCCGCCGAACAATCAGGTTCTGTTGGAAAATGGCAATTTGCATCACCTGGGCGCGCTTGAAACCGACGCAGATGGAAATGGGCGCGCCCGCTGGTTCTCCAATTTCAAACGGCACGACATGGGTCCCGCACTGTCGGACCCGTCCGATCCGCTTGGCATGGGCGCATCGATGTTCATGACCCGCTCGCTTGCTGGTGTGGGCTCAACCGGTCCATGGCTGCATGACGGACGCGCGACAACTCTGGATGAAGCGATCCTTACCCATGGTGGAGAGGCGACCGCCAGCCGACACGCCTATGCTGCGATGTCCGATGCGGATGCCGCGAGGATCGTGACCTTCCTCGAAAGCCTCATCCTGTTCATCGCCGATACAGCGCACTGATGATCGCAGCCCGTGAGCACGACCGACGGACGAGCCCGATGACATCCAAAACTTGCGTCTGGCCAGTCCTTTTTGTGCTTGCCTGTCCTGGCGCGGCATCAATGGCGCTGGCCCATCCCAACATCGATGAATTGTCTGAAACGACCTCTGCGGAACAGCAACGAACCGTTGATTGCACGTTGGAAAACGGCGCGGCAACGACCTGCTACAAACTCACTGCCAATGACCAGCCCGAAGGTCTGGACATCAGACCCTTCTGTCCGGCGATCTTTACGGATGCGGGTGTCATCTGGGAGTGGACAGCCGAAAACGCCAAACTCTACCGCGTGGATAGCCCCCACCATCGAACCGCCACGTCAAACGCCGGGCGAATGCGTCTGCCCGGCCTGCCCGCAGGACTCTGACATGTGTCATACACCTACCACCGAATGCCGCATCGGACGCAGACACCTGCTGTTGGGGTTGGGTGCGACCGCGCTTTCGGCCTGTACCAGTCGGATCGATGCGTCAGCACTCACGACCGTGACGGCGGCGGATGATCCGTTATCCGGGTTTCGCTTTTTCGCCGATGACGGTCCCGATGAGTGGCTGAAGCATTTGCACCCGCCGCAGTCTTCCTGGTCTGCCACAGGACCCAAAGTTCTGGCCCTATCGGGGGGCGGCGAGGATGGCGCGTTCGGCGCAGGCGCACTTGTGGGTTGGTCGGCACGCGGTGACAGACCGGATTTTGATCTGGTGACCGGCATTTCAACTGGTGCACTGATCGCCCCGTTTGCGTTCATGGGCCAGGACTATGACGACGTTCTCACCCAAGTCTTCACCCAAACTGATGCGAACGACATTATGCGCTTGCGCCCTTTTCAGGCGGTGTTCAGCAACGCGCTCTTTGACACGACGCCGCTTGCGGAGTTGATCGCTGAGTTCACACCGCCTGCTTTTATACAGGCCGTCGCAAGGCGACACGCGACGGGCAAAAATCTGCTTGTCGTCACCTCGGAACTCGACAGCGCCCGTGCCTCGGTCTGGGATATGGGTGCGATTGCGCAGGCGGGGCAATATGATCTGTTTCGCGGTGTCATGCGCGCCTCTGCGGCGTTGCCGGGCCTCTTTCCGCCCGTCAGCCTCAGCTTTGCATCGCGCGGCAAGACCTATTCCGAAACTCACATCGATGGGGGCGTTCACATGCAGTTTCTTGCCGTGCCAAGCTTTGCCTTCACGATGCCGGATCAGGAGCTGGAAGGCGGGCATATCTATGTGATCATCAACAACACACTCAATCCCGCGCCAGAACCTGTCGGGCGGTCTGCACTAAGCATATCACAACAAGCACTTACAACGACAGGTCGGGCAAGTGCGCTGTTGCAAGTCAATGCAACACAGTTGTTTGCGCGCGAAAAAGGGCTGCGTTTCTCCGTAACCTCAATCGATCCGAATGCGGGTGTTCGGTATGATCCATCGGATCGATTTTCATCCACTTATATGAACGCACTCTATCGGCACGGCAGAGATCGCGCACAAAAGGGCTCGCTCTGGACAAAGAGTTGCGAGGAACGTGCTGTTCCCCTAGGTATTTGATCCCACGGTTTGATGGTGTGATCCTTTCGTTGGAATGGAAGGAAGCATTATGGGACAAATTCGTCGTGGCAGCGCCAGGACCACGTACGCCGTCAGAGCAGCAATAATGAGGGCGGGCCCGCCATCGGTCCGAGGGTCGGCCCGAATGATCGCAAGCTTCGCTCGCGCAGCTGAGCCAAGAGCTGGGCATCAATCCCAAGACGGTCGCGAAGTGGCGGAAGCGTGCGACCGTCGAGGATT
>NZ_JBISHD010000010.1:0-8837 GCF_045064235.1 Paracoccus sp. Ld10
AGACATCGTTCCCTGCGCCGCCATGGATGTTCTCGATGTTCACGATCACATCCCGGCCATGCCATGTGGCTTGCGCACCGGTCACGGCCAGATCGACCCTTGCTGCCCGGCCCTCGCCCATGAACGAAACCCAGTCCGCTCCGGCGCCGCCATTCAGGGTATCGTTGCCAGCACCGCCATTGAGCCAGTCGTCCCCGGGTCCGCCCCACAAAACGTCGGCCCCATCGCCGCCATAGATTACGTCATCCTCCGACCCCCCGAAGATCGTGTCGTTTCCAGCCCCCCCATGGATTGTATCATTGTCCGATCCGCCGGCCAGCACGTCATCCCCGTCACCGCCGTGGATCATGTCGTGACCCTTTCCGCCGTCGATCGTGTCGTTCCCTACGCCACCATACAGCCTGTCATGGCCGTGATAGCCATCGATGTAATCATTCCCGTGGCCGCCAAATACGGTGTCATCTTGGCGATTGCTCCAGATGAAATCGTTGCCAGCCCCGCCATAAATCACCTGGTCTCGGTCCGGGCTACCCTCAATGCGGTCATTACCGCTTGTGCCCATGACGGTGACGTCATGGCTATTGCGGAGCGTGACATGAACATCATCGTCGCGAAGATACCGATCGGGTATAAAATTCACGGGGTCTTGAAAAGCAACATCGGCCGATTTTGGCACGCCGTTCAACCATTCTTCAGGCCAGTCGATGAAATGATCCTCTTCCGATCCCTCGGCATTGCGACCGTCACCGCTAATCTTTTCCGAATCGTGGCGGGCGCCTTCTAGGGAATACAGAACCCGCTCATTGATCAGGATCCATTGCTGGCCCTTATATCCAACGATACGAACATTGTCCGGCAGATCCTGGAAGTTGATCTGCTGATCGCCGACCCAGATTGTATCGCGCGATGGATCAAAATCGTCGATGCGTCCGACAATTCGTTGATCATTCGCAGCAGCACCCGAGAAGACAAACTTGTCCTTCCCATGCCCACCAAACACATGATGACCGAACCTTAGATCATGAGTATCCCCGGTTTGCCGGGAGAGATCCATGATGATGGTATCGTCGCCCCAGTCCCCAAAGACATGGGTCTGAAACTGCTGGGGCAGCCGCGCGCCGAAGCCGAAGGCGTGGATGATGTCGTCGCCGTGCCCGCCCGAGATCGTGCCACCGCGAACACCGCCGTGGAGTATGTCGTCGCCCGCCCAGCCTCTAATATCCACGACGCCGGTGCCGCCCATAAGCACATCGGATCCAGTCGTTCCGACAAGCAGGGCAGACCCATGGTGACCTGTGTGGCGGAGAGCATCCATCGTATGTTCCTGACGTGTGGTGCGCTGTCAGGAAGAACTGGCAGATTAGATTAATGGTGTCTCACGACCCCTAAAATCCTAATTATTAAAGAATTAGTAATAATTTAGATCATATTAAAAAATGGAGGAGACACAGAAGGATCGATGTGATGTCGATGAATATAAGGAAACTTTCGCTATTCTTGTCGTAGCGGGTAGCGATGCGGCAGGCGTTCTTCGGCTTGTTGAAGCAGCGGTCGACGACTATGCGCAGTTTCCGGGACATGCGCATCGGTGTCACTGGAACGATGCTGCACATTTCCATACTCGGCGAATCTTGTCAGAGCCATAGCCAAGATCCGCCAGCAGAATGCGGGACTCTGGCAGAGTGCCTCCGAGGATTTGATCGAACCTCAGATAAATTAGAGGCCTGACCTGGCAAAATATCCGATCTCATGGGCAAACCGGCGCCGTTGACACGGAGGCGGATCTTGGTCGTAAAGCCACCTTTTGAATGGCTAAAATGCTGTCGCAGAGACCCCATTCGGGCTGTCTAAAAAATCCCATCCAGAAAAATTTGATGGTTTATGGGTTTGCGTCCGTTCGGCGCGTGAACAGCTATGATGAAGCGCCTATTCCTCGCCCGAGATCAGATTTCGTGCCAAGCTGGTTTCCATCGCAGATGCCAATTTGAATCATGATCAGCCTGCTCTGGGAATTACTTTTGTCAACACTACTTAGAAAATTTCTTATCTTGTAGTTTCTAAAGTGCCTAGATTTAGAGTGAGGCAACATAGAGCCTGTACGCAGCTTTCAATCTGGCGCTGCAGAAGGTTCCGTTCAGTTTGAGGCAGTGCTTGAAGACACCCATTGTCTAATTCGGCTTTATCTCTGGTGGAGATCAAAGTTCGAACAAGGTCTTCCAAAGTATTCTTCGCGTGCATCTTTCTATTCACCTTAAATCGCTACTTTAGCGAACATGAACTTTGAGTATCGAGGAGCGACTTCCAGCGAAGCTTTAGCCACTGAAGAACAACCCTTGGTTGATTCGTTTATGTGCTAAAATCATTAAGCTGAAGTTACCAATAGGCGAAAAATCGCCTACCGGAAGACAGTGACTGTTACTAAGAAGCACTTGTTGTTTTTTTGATACACTCGGCATGAGTGCGCACGCATTGAAAGCTTTCCAACCATTGGAAGCATCGAAGCGATAGCAGTGCTCTCCCCTGTCGCCGCATGCTTGAATCCGCTCCACCCACAACCCCTGGCTGATCCCCACCCCCCTCGCCGTTCCGCCGCATAACACCGCTTCTCAGGTGGAGCGCAGCCCGGAGGTTGAACGGGGGGCGGTGGCGACGGTCGCGGCCGCTTTTGCATCAGTAGGAGTCCGACAATCAGGGACTGCAGGACGTTAATAGATATAAACCTATGCGTGCCCCCTTGGACAAGTTGTCGGACGGGTTCAGGCCGAAACCCGCTTCTCCCGGCATCCTTCATCACCTGTACGGAGAAAATGCCTATGTTAAACGATCTGCCAAAATATCGATGAACTCAAAAGTAGTGACGGCGTGCAGCATTATTTTTATGCCGCATTTCGTTCGACCGATCTAGCAGCTGCTCCTTCTTTTGGGATCACAGGCTGCAAGCCATGCGATGCGCCTTCAAATAAATTGCGTCCATCATGATCGTCTTTGGGTCGTTCATTCTAGGTTTCGGATCATCTCAGGTTCAACAGAGACTGATCGTTCTTCAAATGCCGTGAAATGAACTTCTGTTGCTTTCGCCCATAAATAAACATTTTGGCGGGGGTGGGCTTATAGTTTGATTGAGAGATTTCAGGAAAAATTTCTAGAATTTCGTCAAGTGCCTCATCATCCAGAGTTTTGAGAGCTTCTTTTCCTGTATAGAGACTTTCAGACGGGCAGCCCTCAGCATATATGATTTCGTGGTTCTCAAATAGAATATGAAAATACACGACCTCGTTAACCTCTTCATCAACGTATATTCCTGGAATATCCGTCAGTTTTATTGCCGGTATCAAAGCCTCATGGCATCCAAACATTCGCTCAGACAGTTTTGATGATATTAGCATTCTGTGCTGTCGTGAGACATGTAAATTTCGTTTTGGTAAACCTTGACCCATGCTATCTTTTGATATGCAAATCGGTCGTAGTTTCGGGTTTTTTATCAGATCGTCACTGTTGTAAACGCGTGATCCAATCCAGCAAATCGACTGTATTCCTCTGTCAGTTTCAACCCGACTGCCGACACGCAAGTCCTCAATGAGGCAAGGTCCATCTTCTGTCGCAATTGAAGTCCCTTTGGTAAAGCAAACAGCTCCTAAGAGATCATCATATTCGGGGGAATTTCCAGGAATTGTATTTTCAGCAACATAATTGTAAGTCACGCCTGGTTCCAAGGGAGCGGACGGCAGGTATCCTATAAAACTCCCTTGTGATTCAATTGCATAGAGAGTTATTATAGACCCATTAGGAGCGGTCAATGTTACCTGAAATTCAGAATAAACAGGTATTTCCTGTCCACCTGCTACGGATCCATCTGCAAACGTAGCTGTCCCAAATTGGTTGACATCGTTACCAACTTCATTGTTATTTAAGTCTCCCTCTAATATATTATCATCATCTTCGACAGTTAATATGATATCATTGCTACCGTCATATCCTGAAGCCAATGAAACTGTCGATGTTGCGTTATTAAAAATTACATCTGAGTTAAGGTACAATTCGTAAGTTGTCGTGGGCATGATTCGTCCCCTATATGTTGCTGTTTTCTCGTCTGAAATTTTACCGGAAACATACTTTCGTAAGTATTGTATAGCCTTTAAGTAAATAGTGCAATTTCTCTACGCTTCAGAACCAAAGGTTTCATACTTCTGCCTTTTTTCAGATCATGTCATAAGCCTTAAGGTTCAGGAATTTTTCTTGATCGTAGTTATAACATGACGGTTCTGACGAATGGGATCGCGTTTTTTGTAGCGGTGCTTATCGTAGTTGACTGTCTTCCGGCGGGAGTTTCGGCCAAGGATGAAATATTTTATCCCTTTGTCTTGCAACGCTTTTTGCAGCCAGTCAGACATTATAGTCTTGGTATGCCAAGAACCAATCAGCTTATGGCAGGCTTCCCAGCAGTGCCGCCGCTCCCGTGTCGTCGCTGACCTGCGAAATTGAAAAAGGCCGCCAGTCATGCTGGCGGCCTGAACTTGTTACCCTGACAAGACACGTGGGGCATGCGAACCGGATGCAGGCCATCACGCCTGTGTGTTGGGGGTTTCGTTCTGTAAGCGGGATATTTCCACAACCTCCGGCAGACCAAGCGCATGTTATTCAAAGCGCTGCATAAAACCTGATTAGGGACAGGGCAGGCCGTAGTTTAATGTAGTCATCAGCTCCACCGACCTTTTCAGCCCCCTCTTTGATCTATGCACGCCCCAGATCATTCATGACTGCATGCCCACGCTTTGTCATGCAGCGGTCTATGATTAGCCGCTGCTCGAATTTGACTAGATCATAGTTCGTATCACCGGACGCGGCGCCGCCGATCGCCCCTACGACAACACTGTGCGGACGTATGCCCCCTGATTGCCGGCGTTACGACGAACCGCCTTCCCAGTTGCTGCGCCAGTGATAGGCCCTGCGATCAGTCCCCGATACCGGCGGTAACTGCGCTGTGGGCATGATCGTAGAACAGGCCGGGGATTCTTTTGTCGCGATGTTCAGAAGCGACCTTAACTTCAGATATGGAAAAGCTTGTTCGAAAGGAGGAGTTTCTTCTTTTCGATTCAGTTCGTTACATCGGTTTCATAAAGCGGTTCCAGCTTTCGTTTCATGAGTTCGACCTAGGCAAGGAACGAGCACCGCGCTATGGTTCAAACGGGGTTCATGAACGGTGGAACGATGGAAACAAAACTGACACTCAGCCGGGCTGCTGACCTGTCCGGCCATAACAAATCCAAGATCCATCGGGCTATACAAAAAGGCGCATTGTCGGCCTCACAGCCTGCACCAGGTGAGCAATACGAAATTGAGCGCAGCGAGTTCGAAAGAGTGTTCCCGCCAAAAGAGTGGCCGAGCTTGAACGAGGTTCCGGAACGGTCCCAGAACGTCCGTTCTACAGGTAGTTTTGAAACGGGGTTCGATGGGCGTTCCTCTATTCTCGCATTTAAGCTGGAGGCGACGGAGGCGCGGTTGACTGAGCTTCAGGAGGCACTGACGCGTGAACGAGATAGAGCTGACCGCTTCGAAGACGAGCGCCAGCGACTTCTAGAAGCGCCTCGCACTGAGGTCGAACGTGAGCGGGCTGAGCGTGAGCGCGAGCGTCAGGACGCTGAGCGGCGAGACCAGGAACGGCGGGAGGAGGCGGAACGCCTTAGAAACGAGCTGGAACGATCCCGGCAGGAACAGGACAGGCTAGCCCGTGAGGCTGACGAGCTCCGGCAGGCGTTGTTGAAACCTCGAAGCTTATGGGCACGGCTGACCGGCCGGTAGCGGGCAGCACCTGCCCGTGATGGTGCTCATTGTCTTTCAAGCATCTCACCTGTCACCGGGTCATAGAGCCGCCGGGTTGCAGGCAAGTCCGCGTCCATACCCGGCAGAGCTGGCTGAGAGACCGGCGGCAGGCCGTCACCGGAGGGAAGCTGCTGTTCACCGGGAAGCTGTGTCGGAACATGCTTCAAAGGTGTGTCCTGCCCAATGAGGTGCTCTTTGCCTTTCTGTTCGCGCTCAGACAGCACAAGGGTGGCGGACATGAGGCTTCGCCGTATGCCATCACGCGACCCATGCCATGCCACCCGGTCATTGACGACGTAGGCGTTGACGGTCCCGCTTTCGCCCACCTGCCAAATCTCAATCCAGTTTTCGTCTCTCAGGGTGTTTAGAGCACGCTGCACCGTGGGACGTGAGACGCCAGTGGCGTCCTGGAGTTCACGGTGTGAAATAACCACGGCGTTATTTTCACCCATGCGAGCCGTGAGGATGTGCATGACGGCGGCTGCTTTCGGTGCACGGATGATGAGTTGCGCCCATTCCTCATGAGCTGCCCGTTCGGTCTGAACCCATGTCCCGCGCAACTTTCGCACTGGTAGCTGTCTAGTCATTTCTTTTCCTGCCCCATTTGATGCAGCCCTGTTCACGAGCTTTCCAATTATGGAACTATACGTTCCATATATACTCGTCTACTAATTTTCAAATTCTGAAAGCAAATGATGCACCCTGCCTCATTCAGATGAGGCAGGGGTGCATCATCTGAATGAGGCAGGTCTACCTAAAAAGTTTATCAAAAACAGACACTTATTTTTTCCCTTCTAATGATCTACAGGGAACAACCGGGACGGGCCGTGTCGGGCGAAGCAGCCCACCAGGGAGCAAGCGCCGACCGGCGCGGACTGGCCCGGTTTTTACCTGTCAGCGAGGTTTCGACTTTAACTTACGGTCGTAGGGTGCGGGACGCATCGGCGCGAACCACGCGGGAATGGGGATGATCAGGCAAGAAGGGGAAAGGGTTATCCACAAAGGCGGGACATGACCGCGTTTGTGGCGCCCGTGGCACTGTCAGGATTTGCTGGAGAATAAGTCAGCCCCAATCCGACCCGCTGTCCTGTCCGCGCTCCCGTTCCCGCGTCTTGCGGGCCTCGCTTTCCTGCATGGCCTCTGTCGCGTGCTGGCGGGACCGTTCCGCCTGGCGCAGGCCGTTCAGGATGGCATCGGCTTCCTGCCGATCGGTGCCGGCCAGACGCTGGCCGCCCACGGCATCGAAGTCGCGCCAAGGCAAAGCATAGCTGCCGTCCTTCAGCGCGATGACAGCAATGCCGGTATGGTTCAGGGCAGCCTTGGTGGCTTTGGCCTGCATGTCCGAGAAATGGGAAGCGTGGCGGTTGTGAAACCTCGCCATATCGCGGAGCAGGTCCTGCTTGTCGTCTTCGGTGACGCCCTCGATCTGCGGGATCTGGAGTGCTGTCAGGACCAGCTTGTTGGCGGCCTCGGACACGGCCCGTTCCCGTGCAAGCTCGGTCTGGGTCTGGTCTAGGATCGCCTCTGTCGCTTCCATCTCGCGGCGCAGGGTGCCGGATGCCTCGGTCAAATGTGCGGTGAGATGCGCCAGACGCTCTGTGGCGGCTCGTGAGGCGCGTTCCTGCCATTCCCGGTCACTCTCCCCACCCAGACCCATCACGGCTCCTCTGCGGCGCTCTGGGAGGGTGAAATCGGCCTCTACGGGGGTGGAGGCCCTGCCGTAGTATTCCTGAATGGTCTGATGCGAGGCCCGACTGCGTTCCTGACCCCGTTCGAGGCCGAACGGTTGACCGACGTCGCGGGCGAAGTCGGTCTGCATCTGGCGAAGCTTGTCCTTGCCGCCGACCAGCTCGCGGGCGTTCAGCTTGCCGCGGGCGTCGAGGGGGATCACCAGGACCTGCATGTGCGGGGTGGTCTCATCGCGGTGCACCACGGCCGACAGGACGTTCTCGGCACCATGGCGTTCCTTGAGCCAGTCGAGGGCGCGGCGGAAGTAGTTGTTCTGCTCGTCCCGGCCCATGGCATGGACCTTCTCGGGCGATCCGCCGACGAAGTACTCAAGGGCGTGGACGGCGTTCTTGCGGATCTTCTCGGGGGCACGGGCGTCCCAGGCTTCCATGACGCCCTGGGCAGTGCCGGGGCCCTTGAGCACCAGGTTCTCGCTCATGCGGGACTGATCGGCGTTCGGGGTCTCGCGTTCGCGGTAGTTGTGGCCCAGGGCCGCGCCCAGATGCCCCTTGGTCTTGATCTTGCCGACGCGGAGGATGGCGAAGCTCCTGGGCGCGCGCGATCCACTGCGCACCTGCATGTCCTTGCTGAAGTCCGTCACCACATCCGACATGTCGCGCTTCCATTTGAAAAAAATGTGCACTCACTAGACAATTTTTCCTGCGTCCAAATTATACCGTTCGCCCCTGCCGGGGGAAGTGCACATTTTTCTCAAATGGATCAGCCGTCGCGCCCAGGGGAAGAAAAGCCGCCTACGGCGGTAAGATCCCCGGCCCTAGCCAGCCTTGCAGGTGCGCTGCGGGACGGGGATCAGGGTAAGTGGAGAGTGTAAAAAATTAGCTGACAGCATGTTTTTCTTTGGTCAATTGTGTTGCGTCAGACAAAGATCATGTCGTTCTCAAGTGCATTGATCGTGGTGTTACGAACTGTGAGAACATCGCCATCTCCAAAGTCAAAAACGACATTGGACCCGCTTTGCGTGGCATAGGACCGCGCTTGCTCAAAGTTGGCTACTTCAAGATCAACGATCCGGATCGTGTCGATGTCATTCTGAAAGTCCAAAATAGCATCTCGATTGAAGTTATTCCTAAAAACGAAGACGTCGTTTCCTACGCCGCCTTTAAGTTGGTCGTTGCCAGCACCGCCATTGAGCCAATCATTGCCGGCTCCGCCTTCCAGCAGGTCGTTGCCGTTCCGGCCCTGGATGTTGTCGGCACCGTTTCCACCTGCAATCCGGTTGGCCTGGGCATTGCCCAGCAAGACATCGTTCCCTGCGCCGCCATGGATGT
>NZ_JBISHD010000011.1:0-8156 GCF_045064235.1 Paracoccus sp. Ld10
GGGCTTGAACCGATGGCGCCGCGATGGGCAACCGTCCTCATGGCTCGATTTGCCGAAGCGGCAGGCTGAAGAGGACCTTCACCATCAAGCAGAACTGGACCGCAGCGTCGAAGAACACGGGCGGTCGGCCCTTCCTGATCGCCACCCACGCCATGTCCTTGTCCAGCCAGCTCAGCAGCGAGCCGCGCTGCTTGAGGGCGTCATTGCAAGGCTTGCAGTTCGTCGTGCGGGAGCGGGCAGGCTCGGGCTTCGTCATGCCTAGACGCTGAACCTACAGCAGCCCCCGCGGGAATCCTCGCCAGGGAGAGTTGTGCAACAATGCCGAGTCAATGTGTCCAGACCATAGGGCCAACACTTAGCTGCCAGAAACAATTCTCAATGCTATCGGCGTGGTTCCGAACTGCTGCTTGAAGGCGCGGGTCATCGAGCTTGCATTCTCGTATCCACAGCGCGTTGTGATTTCGGCAATCGAGAGGTTTGTATTTTCTACGAGACTTCTGACAGCAACAAGACGTCTATATCGGTACACCTTACCTGGCGTCGTACCAAGGTTGTCTACAAACCGTCGATGCAGATTTTTTGCCGAACTTCCCAAACGGGCCGCCATGTCGGGTATTGCGATTGGCTCTTCGATATTCTGGTCCATTAGAACAAGAGCGCGCAATACAAGTTTGGACCGAATGGACTTGTTTTCCATATCGCCGAACGGCTGGCTTGTCTCATGCAGAAAGAGCGCGGCGACATCCAATCTTACCGCCTCGCCGCACTGATCGCCGATAAGGTTCAACGCCAAATCAAACGAAGCCATCGCACCGCCACACGTGATGCGGTCACCGTCAATGATATAGCGCCCCTTGCGGGCATCGACCTGAACGAAGGTTTCGGCAAAGCTGTCAAAAACATCGCCATGAATCGTGGCCTTTCGGCCATTTAACTGGCCAGCCGCCGCCAATAGCCAAGCCCCCGTGTCCAATCCGACCAAACACTTCGCCTTGGCGCAGATGCCGCGCAGTTTCGATAGTTTTCTGCTGTCACTCAGTTTTTGGTGACCATAGCTGGAGGTGACCATCAAGAAATCACAGGCCGCATGTTCCGCCGTCTCTGCGACTGTCTGAACAAGCATACCGCTTGAGGATCGTACCAACCCACCCTCCAGGGACATAAGCCGCCATTGATAGATATGCCGTCCTGTAATGGTATTGGCAGCGCGGTAGGGTTCAAGCGTGTTTGCCAAGCAATGGTTGGAAAACCCGTCGAAAAGCAGGACGTTGATCCTGATCGCATCCGGCAATTTCTTTGTCCATTTTCGCATGATCAGGTCCGTCCATGCACATCACAGGTGTGCGACGCGTATAGGATGTGGAGCAGATAGAAAAGGAACTGCATATGCCTTTGCAGATGAACCGCGATGTCTTCATCACCTGTGCCGTGACGGGGTCTGGCAGCAGTCAGGACCGGTCGCCGCATGTGCCGCGCAGTCCTGAACAGATCGCGACCTCGGCGATTGCAGCGGCGAAGGCCGGGGCCGCGATCGTCCACTGCCATGTGCGCGATCCTGAAACCGGTGTGCCGTCGCGTGATCCGGCGCTGTATCGCGAATTAACCGAACGGATACGCGATGCCGAGGTGGATGTGGTCTTGAACCTGACCGCGGGGATGGGCGGCGACATGGTGTTCGGGCCGCCCTCTGCGCCGCTGCCGCTTCGCGATGCGACCGACATGGTCAGCGCCGAGGAACGCCTTGTGCATATCGAGGATTGCCTGCCGGAGATCTGCACCCTTGATTGCGGCACGATGAACTTTGCCGAAGCCGACTATGTGATGACCAACACGCCGGGCATGCTGACGGCGATGGGCGCGCGGATGGAGGAGCTGGGCGTCAAGCCAGAGATCGAGGCCTTTGACACCGGCCATTTGTGGTTCGCCAAGCAGTTGGTCAAAGACGGCGTGCTGTCGTCACCTGCGCTGGTGCAACTGTGTATGGGCGTGCCCTGGGGTGCACCGAATGACCTTAATACCTTTTTGGCGATGGTGAATAACGTCCCGGACGACTGGCATTGGTCTGCCTTTTCGATCGGTCGCGATCAGATGGCCTATGTCGCGGCCGCAGTCCTTGCAGGTGGCAATGTGCGTGTCGGGCTAGAGGACAACCTGTGGCTCGCCAAAGGCGAGTTGGCAACGAATGAGGCGCTTGTCGCCCGCGCTGCGGGGATCATCACCGCGATGGGCGGCACTATCATGGGGCCGGATGCGGTCCGCGCAAAACTCAGCCTGACAAAGCGAGCACCTAAATGACCCAGATAGCAGCGATAATCGGCGGCGGCGTTATCGGCGGTGGCTGGGCGGCGCGTTTTGCCCTGTCCGGTTGGAACGTCACGATTTTCGATCCCGATCCAGAGGCCGCGCGCAAGATCGACGCCGTGATGGCAAACGCCCGGCGTT
The DNA here is from genome assembly GCF_045064235.1 of Paracoccus sp. Ld10. Classification (NCBI taxonomy): domain Bacteria; kingdom Pseudomonadati; phylum Pseudomonadota; class Alphaproteobacteria; order Rhodobacterales; family Paracoccaceae; genus Paracoccus; species Paracoccus sp. Ld10. The sequence goes on from NZ_JBISHD010000011.1 coordinate 2,443, forward strand.
CCCTTCCGGCACTGTCAGACGTGGCTTTGCCGCCGGAAGGTCAGGTCAAGATTGTTCCGACGCTAGCCGAAGCTGTGGCAAATGCAGATTGGATTCAGGAAAGCGCGCCGGAACGGCTTGAGATGAAGCACCGGATCCTGAACGAAATCCAAACCCACTGCCGCAAGGATGCGCTGATTGGCTCCTCCACGTCTGGGTTCAAGCCATCAGAGTTGCAGCAAGGAGCATTGCGTCCGGAGCAGATCTTTGTCGCTCACCCATTCAACCCCGTGTATCTGCTGCCGCTGATCGAGTTGGTGGGCGACGATCAGACAACCGCGCGTGCCCATGCAATTCTGACTGAAATCGGCATGAAGCCGCTGAAAGTGCGCAAGGAAATTGATGCGCATATCGCGGACCGCTTTCTGGAAGCGGTTTGGCGCGAGGCACTGTGGCTGGTCAAGGACGGCATCGCCACCACACAGGAAATCGACGACGCGATCCGCTATGGTTTCGGCCTGCGTTGGGGGCAGATGGGCCTGTTCGAAACCTACCGCGTTGCGGGAGGAGAGGCGGGCATGGCCCACTTCATCGCCCAGTTCGGACCCTGCCTGCAGTGGCCCTGGACGAAACTGATGGATGTACCAGAACTGACCGACGAACTGGTTCACACAATCGCCAGCCAGTCTGACGCGCAATCCGGCAGCCATAGTATCCGAGAGCTGGAACGTATCCGCGACGATAATCTTGTGTCGATGATGCGATCTCTCAAGGGCCGCAACTGGGGTGCCGGGGCGCTGCTTAACGAACACGACGCACGGCTCTGTGCAGGACATGAGCCTGATTTCACAAAGCCCTTCATCAGCGTCGACCGTTCAATTCCAGTCGATTGGTCTGACTATAACGGCCACATGAATGAAAGCCGTTATGGTCAGGTTTGGTCCGACGCCGCAGATGCGGTGATGCGGATGATTGGCGCAGATGCGGATTATATCGCAGCAGGCCTCAGCTATTTCACCGTCGATACGCATACGAAATTTATGAACGAGTGCCACGTCGGAGAGCACATCACTGTAGAGACCCAGATCCTGGAAGGCGCGGGGAAAAAGCTGCAGCTGTTTCATGAGATGAAAAACGCATCGGGCGCATTGGTTGCAAGCTGCACACAGCTTCTGATCCACGTCAGTCTTGAAACGCGGAAGTCATGCGATCCGGGTCCGCAAATCGTCACGAAATTAGCTGCAATTATGGCGGCGCAGGCCGCTTTATCGCAAAACGAGGCCATCTGATGCATTTTGGTTTAACGCACGAACAAGAAATGATTGTTTCGACGGTTCGTTCATTTGTCGAAAACGAAATCTATCCTCATGAACAAGAGGTCGAGCGCACAGGCGAAGTCCCGCACCACATCGCGGAAGCAATCAAGCAAAAGACTATCGACCTCGGGTTTTATGCATGTAATTTCCCTGAAAAAGTCGGCGGCGCCGGTCTGTCGCACTTTGAGTTTGCCTTGGTTGAAAGAGAGCTGGGGCGCGGATCGATGGCGCTCAATCATTTTTTCGGGCGACCGCAAAATATTCTAATGGCCTGTCGAGGCGACCAGATCGAACGCTATCTTGCGCCGGCGATCCGCGGTGAGAAAATGGATGCGCTTGCGATGACAGAGCCCGACGCGGGATCCGATATACGCGGCATGAAATGTTCCGCCAAACGTGATGGCGGCGACTGGGTGCTGAATGGCACAAAGCATTTTATCTCTGGCGCGGAGCACGCGGATTTTATCATCGTATTCGTTGCCACCGGCGAGGATGAAACGCCGCGCGGTCCAAAGAAACGTATCACGACATTTCTTGTCGATCGCGGCACGCCAGGGTTTACGATCCGAGACGGATACAAGTCAGTCTCGCATCGCGGCTACAAGAATATGATCCTTGAGTTCGACGATTGCCGCCTTTCAGACGCCCAAGTACTAGGGGAGGTTGATGGCGGCTTTGAGGTAATGAACGAATGGCTTTACGCAACCAGAATTACCGTTGCGACAATGGCCGTCGGACGTGCCCGGCGTTGCTTCGATTTTGCGCTGAACTACTCTGCTGAGCGGAAACAGTTTGGGCAGCCGATCGGAAAAAATCAGGGTATAAGCTTTCAGATCGCTGACATGATCACGGAAATCGATGCGGCGGACTATCTGACATTGGCTGCCGCATGGCGACTGGACCAGGGGTTGCCGGCAAACCGCGAAATCGCAAGTGCAAAGCTTTATGCGTCCGAAATGCTCGCCCGCGTCACGGACACCACACTACAGATTTTCGGCGGCATGGGGTTGATGGACGATTTTCCAATCGAGCGTTTCTGGCGTGATGCCAGGGTCGAACGCATTTGGGACGGCACATCCGAAATTCAGCGGCACATCATAAGCCGCGATTTGCTAAGACCGCTTGGTGCATAGGATTTTGAGATGAGCAATCTTGAGCGTCTACTTCGACCAAAGTCTATTGCTGTCATAGGCGGCGGCGCGTGGTGCGAAGCCGTCATTACGCAGAACCAGAAAATTGGTTTCGATGGTCACATTTGGCCGGTTCATCCAAAGAAAGAAACCGTGAATGGCTTGCCTGCCTTCAAGTCTTTGGCCGATTTGCCAAGCGCACCAGACGCTACTTTTATCGGTGTAAATCGAACAGCTACGATCGAGATCGTTGGCGAGCTTAGCGCGATGAATGCGGGTGGCGCAGTCTGCTTTGCCAGCGGCTTCAAGGAAACAGCTGACGGTCAGCTTCTGAATGATCAGTTACTGACCGCTGCCGGAGACATGCCGATACTTGGACCAAACTGCTATGGTGTCTTAAATGCACTTGATCAGGTGGCGCTATGGCCAGATCAACACGGACTGGTCCCGGTAACAAGCGGCGTTGCAATATTGACGCAATCATCAAATATCGCAATCAATATGACGATGCAGCAACGCGGGCTCCCGATAGCCTATGTTGTCACAGCGGGCAATCAGGCGCAGCAGGGGATCGCGCATATTGCCCAGACCATCATTCGCGATGAACGTGTGACCGCTCTCGGCCTCTATATAGAAAGCTTTGGCGATATTCGTGCTTTCGAATGCCTCGCTCGGCTATCCAAAGAATTGAATAAACCGATAGTGGTATTAAAGGTTGGTCGGTCCGCAGAATCACAGTTGGCGACAATCTCCCATACTGCTTCCTTGGCTGGCAGCAGCGCTGGATCGGATGCTTTGTTAAGCCGTCTAAATATTGCCAGCGTAAATTCTCCGGCTGCTTTGCTTGAAACACTGAAAATCTTTCACTGCCAAGGGCGACTGCCAAGCCGTAGTATTGCTTCGCTAAGCTGTTCCGGCGGAGAGGCAAGCGTGATGGCGGATATGGCAAGCCGCTATGATCTGACTTTTCCAAAGCTGCACAACGGTCAAATTGAAGAGCTAGGACGACACCTTAGTTCTTTAGTAAACTTGGCAAATCCACTCGACTATCACACTCAAATCTGGCGCGATAAAGTTGCGATGACCGCGGTGTTTGCAGCGATGACGGGCCCTGAAATAGATCTGACGCTTATCATTCTGGACTTCCCCCGATTGGACACGTGTCAGGCCGATGACTGGATGATCGCGATTGAGGCAATTGAAGAAGCCGCAAAGGAAACTGGTCGTCCATTCGGGGTCGTAGCATCGATGGTTGAAAACTTTCCAGAAAGTATTGCGATACGACTTCTAGCGTCCGGTATTATTCCGCTTTGTGATTTTGCAACGTCCTGTGAAGCAATCAATGCGGCGAGCGAAAATGACTTTGAAATCCATCAAGCGTTAGCGATGACTGAAACCTTCAAAAGCACGTCGCTGATAACAGAGGCCGATGCGAAGCAAGAGCTTTCAACGTGGGGCATGGATATTCCGAAAAATTTCGCGGAATCAACTTTGGCGAATGTTGTTGAGCGAGCCCAAGAGATAGGGTTCCCTGTTGTTCTGAAGGGGGAAGGCATTGCTCATAAGACAGAGGCAGGGGCCGTTGTGCTGAACCTCTGCGACTGTGATCAGGTTATGGTGGCTGCGCAAGGCATGGAAGCGGCGACATTCCTTGTTGAGGAGATGATCACGGACACAATTGCAGAGCTTTTGATCGGAGTCGTTGCGGATCCCGCTCACGGCTTTGTTCTAACCCTAGCAGCAGGTGGGACATTTACCGAGCTGCTGAAGGACAGGCAGTCCCTGTTGCTTCCTACAACGGAAGTAAGCGTTCAAGCTTCTTTGAAAAAGCTTGCAATTTACCCCCTGCTCGACGGATTTCGGGGGCGAAAAGTTGCAAAGATTGACGCAGTTATCGAGGCTGTGATGCAGCTGCAAAGGTTTGCCCTGGATCACGCTAATAAGGTCGCCGAAGTCGAAATAAATCCGCTTATTTGTACAGAGGAGCGCGCTATTGTTGCTGATGTACTTTTGGTGAAAGGAACATTATGAATAGTCCTGTGCGAACGCGCCGTGAAGGTGGTATCTTAGAAGTTACGCTAGAACGTCCAAAGGCAAACGCCATAGACTTGGAAACAAGCCGAATATTGGGAATAACGTTTGCAGCCTTTCGTGATGATCCGGACCTACGGGTGGCTATCATTACTGGTGGCGGCCCAAAATTCTTTTGCCCGGGCTGGGATCTCAAGAGCGCCGCCGAAGGCGATAAGGTCGATGGCGATTACGGTGTTGGTGGCTTTGGCGGCCTTCAGGAATTAAGGAATATGAATAAGCCAGTCATCGCAGCAGTGAACGGTATTTGCTGTGGTGGTGGTCTGGAACTGGCGCTTTCTGCGGACATAATTCTTGCCGCAGATCATGCTAGCTTTGCTTTACCTGAAATAAATTCTGGTACAGTAGCCGATGCGGCGTCGATCAAATTGCCGAAGCGTATACCCTATCATATCGCAATGGAAATGTTGTTTACAGGTCGGTGGCTTGACGCCGAAGAGGCGCACCGTTGGGGTTTTGTCAACCACGTCTATCCGGCGGACGAATTAATATTGCGAACTTGGAATATGGCTCGGATCTTGGCGTCCGGCCCGCCGCTTGTTTACGCCGCGATCAAGGAAATCGTGCGTGACGCCGAAGACAGTAATTTTCAGGATGCAATGAACCGCATTACAAAGCGCCAGCTGAAGACAGTCGATGTGCTTTACGGATCAGAAGACAACGCTGAGGGCGCGCGCGCTTTTGCAGAGAAGCGTGATCCTGTTTGGAAGGGGCGGTAACGCCCTATCGTTGGGTGGCTATGTCAGCCACATCAATTTCCTAAGATCGGTTGGGCTCTTTGATCCCACAGGTTGACGGTGCTTTCCTTTCTCAGGAAAGGCGGTAAGCGTTATTGGCCAGGTTCGCTGTGGAAGCGGCACCAGCACGTGCGTTTTCTGAGCGGCATTGTTGCAGAGCTCTCCCGAGCGAGGATTCCCGCGGGGGCTGCTGTAGGTTAATCGTCCTGGCATAACGAAGCCCGAGCCTGCCCGCTCCCGCACGACGAACTGCAAGTCCTGCAATGACGCCCTCAAGCAGCGCGGCTCGCTGCTGATCGGGCTGGACAAGGACATGGCGTGGATGGCGATCAGGGAGGGGCGACCGCCCGTGTTCTTCGACGCTGCGGTCCAGTTCTGCTTGATGGTGAAGGTCCTCTTCAGCCTGCCGCTTCGGCAAATCGAGCCATGAGGACGGTTGCCCATCGCGGCGCCATCGGTTC
>NZ_JBISHD010000012.1:0-6387 GCF_045064235.1 Paracoccus sp. Ld10
CCCGCAATACCGCTTCTTCCAGTTGAAATAGGTCGCTTGGCTGATCCCCGCCTTGCGGCAGATCTCGCCCACCGGCGTGCCCTCATCGCCTTGCTTCAGGATGAACGCCTTTTGCGCTTCCGTGAACCTCGATGCCTTCATCATTCTCTGCTCCTCTTCCAGCCAGGGAAGGTTAGCCGAAAACTCCAGTTTCAAACGGTCCAGTTTTCAGGGGGCAGAGCACTGCGATGGGACACCCCTATGTTAAGTCAGTATAACCAGTTGGGGATCAGCATGCTGATCACGGGAATGTAGGAGATACAGAGCAGCGCCACGAGCATCAGCAACATCGTCGGGATGGTGGCACGGAACACCTCGCCCAAGCTCATTTTGGCGACGCCCATTGCAACGAACAGATTAAGGCCGACGGGCGGCGTCAGCATCCCTATCGAAAGGTTCACCAACATGATGATCCCGAAGTGAATCGGATTCACGCCAAGTTCCTGGGCGATCGGTGCCATCAGCGGCGCGAGGATGATGATGGCGGATGCGCTGTCAAGGAAGCAACCAGCGACCAGCAAGATCACGTTGAAGGCTGCCAGAACCAGGATGGGGTTTTCGGTGCTCGATAGAACATATTCAGCAAGCTCGGTCGGTGTCCCCGAACTCGCCAATAGCCATGAAAACACAGAAGCACCGGCCGTGATCAACAACAATGGTCCAGAGATTAGGCCAGTGTTTCGAAGAACGATCAAGGTCTCGCGAAACGAAATGCTGCGATAGATCACTGCACCCACGAGCCAGCCATAGAGGCACGCAGCTGCTGCGGATTCGGTTGGGGTGAACACACCTGAATAGATTCCGCCCAAGAGAATTACTGGCAGGCCTAAACCCCACGCCGCGCGGCGCAACGCCGCGAAGATGCTTCGAAACGTTGGCAACGGATCGCGGGGATAACCCTTTCGTGCCGAAAACCAGGTCGCGTAGCCAATCAGAAGTCCACCAATCAGCAGCGCGGGCAGTAGCCCTGCTGCGAAGAGGGCGCCCACCGAGGTGCCTGTGACCGATCCATAGATGATCAACGCAATCGATGGTGGCACGATGGGCCCAAGAGTGCCCGCAGTCGCGATCAGCCCGATGGCGAAATACTTATCATAGCCCGCCTTGACCATCGCCGGATAAAGGATCGAGCCGATGGCAATGACCGTTGCAGGGCTGGAGCCAGAGATCGACCCGAACATCAAGCAGGCCATCACCGCTGCCGCAGCAAGTCCCCCCGGCAACCATCCGATCAGCGCCCGTGCCAAGCCGATCAGCCGGTCAGAAAGACCACCGATCCGCATCAGCTCGGCGGCGAGAATGAAGAACGGGATGGACATCAGTGAAAAGTTGTTCATGCCGGAGAACATCCGCATTGGCACGAGCAGCGGGTCCATACCGCCTACGAAATAGAAGACTGCTGCAACCGCCAGTGCCAGCGAGGCGAAAATGGGAAGGCCAAAGATCAGCAGGCCGAAGAAGATGGGAACGAGTGCGCCAATCATGATCTGTCCTCAGCTTGTCTTGATATCGACTTCAGGCGCCTGGTAGCCTTGGCCGAAAGCCAGATCGCGAAGGACCAGAAGGTAACGAAGGGCCATGAAACACGCGGCAGTGGGTATGACCCCATAGATGTAGCCCACAGGGATACGCATCGCAGGCGATAGCTGCCCCATCCGCGAAGTGTTCATGACCAGCCTTGATCCATACCAGAGCAGGACGAGGGCAAAAATCAGACCGAGGCATGCAGCCCCGATCTGAAGTGCTTTGGCCGTGCGCGGACCGGCAAAGGCGTAGACCGCATCAACACTGATATGCGACGCGTAGCGGACACCCATCCCCATGGTCAGGAAGCTCATGGAGATGAGGGAGTAGAGGATCAGTTCCTCGGACCAGTAGAGAGAGTTGTTGAACACGTAGCGTGCGATCACCTGCATGATCGCGACGAACGTCGCGATCAGCATGAGGGATGTGACCAAGATATTCTCGATCCAGTCCACGACACGATTTACCCAGAGGATCATCTCAACTCTTCTCCACGATCGTCACTCGCCCTTTGCAGCGGCGATTGCCTTGTCCATAAGCTGGGGCGTTACCAAAGGGCGAAACTCCTCATAGATCGGCTGGGACGCTTCGATGAAGGCGGCACGGCCTTCATCGCTCAGTTCCTGAATTTCAATTTCAGCTGAAATTTCCTCAAGAATTCTGCCCTCGTCCTGGGCGGTGAATTCGCGCGCGGCATCTCGGCCCACGATCATTGCATCCTGCACGACCTGCTTGAGATCATCTGGCAGGCCTTCCCAAGCCTGCTTGTTCATCACCGCTGCGTAGGTGTGATAAGCATGGCCCGTCAGGGTCATGTAGTCCTGCACCTCGTAGAACTTCATTGAATCAATGTTGGCCAGCGGGTTTTCCTGACCCTCGACGACACCTTGCTGCAACCCGTTATAGACTTCCGTATAGGCCATGGCCGTTGGGTTGGCCCCGAAGGCCCGATAGGTCGCAAGAATTGCCGGTGCCTGCAACGTGCGCATCTTGATGCCGCTCAGGTCGTCGGGACCGTTGATGGGGCGAATGTTGTTCGTCATGTGGCGAAAGCCTGCGCCCCACATTGCGATGCCCTGCAGGTTGTTCGGTTCCAGTGTCGCAAGCAGTTCGGTGCCAACCTCGCCATCCAGAAGGCGCTGCATCGCGGCATCATCCTCCATCAAGAAGGGGAGGTCGAAGAGATACATTTGTTCATTGAAGTTGGCGAGGTTGCCCGTCGGCGGGATGGCAATATGAACAAGCCCCATCTGGGTCTGCTCAATAATCTCGACATCGCCGCCCAACTGCGCGGCGGGACGGATGTTGATCTCGATCCTGCCGTCGGAGTTCTTTTCGACCTCTTCCTTGAAGACGACTGCGGCACGTGCGTTGGGCGTGTCTTCGGTCAGAACGTGGGCAAAGGTGAATTCAAAGTCTGCGGCTGCGGCCATACCGGCAAAGGCTGTGCCGAGGAGCAGTGTCAGGCCAATGCCAAGCTTGCGATAGATCATCGTATCCTCCTGTTGGTGATTTTTTTTGTTATAGCGGCGGCGGCCCCAGCAAATCAGGACCGGCGCCAAGCACAGCTTCCACCCCAAGTGAAGCGGCAAGAAGCAGCTCCTCGTGGCGGGGCGGTGCAATGATTTGCAGGCCAGTAGGTATTCCGTTCCCGTCCAGCCCGGTTGGCAGCGTCGTTGCGCACCAGCCCAGCAGGTTCACGATCGCCGTGTTCCTGAGGGCCAGCATGTTCGCAAGGCGATAGGCATCCGGGTCCCTGACATCCGCCAACAAAGGCGCCGAGATTGCGACGGTCGGCGTGACCAACAGATCAACCGTGTCGAAGACTTCCAGTGCCCGCCGGCCGTATCCCGACAGGGCTGCGCGCCGCTGCAGGTACTCCGACGCAGTCACATCATCCGCAGCCATGACGCGAGCCATGACAGCAGGGTCCAGCCGCGCTATGCGATCGGGGAAATTTCCATCAAGAAAGGCACGCAGTTCAGGGGCGGCAAGACCGCCGCGCCGAAAGATGTCCAGCGCATCTTCGGCGTGGGGAAGCCGGACCCGTGTCACCTTTGCCCCAGCAGCCTCCAGTGCCAAGATGGCGGCCTCGGTGTTTGCGGCGACGACCGGGTCAATCTCATCCCAGACGACGTTCTCCACCACGCCGACACGCAACCCTCCAACATCCCTCGCAGCAATGCGCGCGCTGCCGTCAAGGGCGGTGAATAGAAATGCCAGATCGACGATACTGCGCGCCAGCAGGCCGGGTGTATCCAACGAAGGCGACAGCGGAACGATACCGTCCTGCGACCACCGACCGTGCGTTATTTTCAATGCCGTCTGTCCGGTAAACGAGGCTGGGATCCGGACTGATCCCGCTGTATCGGTGCCAAGCGCAGCAAGCGCGCTGCCCTGTGCCAGTGACACGCCTGCACCGGAGCTGGAGCCACCAGGCACCCTGGGGGCGTCCCATGAAGACCACGGGTTTAGCGGCGTCTCGTAATGCGGATTTGTGCCAAGCCCACCAAATGCAAATTCGACGGTATGGGTTTTTCCGGTCACGATCCCTGCCTGCGACAGGAGCCGGGCCACGACCGGGCCGGAGCGCTGCCAGTCATCGGGAAAGGCGGTATCCGTTCCGGCATAGACCGGCAGGCCCGGCACGCCATATAGATCCTTGATCGAGACTGGGATGCCCATCAGTGGACCCAGGTCCATGCCGGTTTGGAGCATTCGGTCCACCGCCTGCGCCTGCACCATCGCGCACGGCCCGGCCCAGTTGCGGTAGGCGTTCAATCTGTTCTCTGTCTGCTCATACCGGTCAGTTGCATCAGCCATGAGACTGGCCGCGCACAAGGTGCCCGCGCGCAGCTGAGTTGCAAGCTCTTCAAGTGAAGCCTTCGGCACGTTCCGTTACCTTTCGAAGGTTTGATCTTCTTCATCCTGATACGGTTCTCGTGGCCGATCCACTCCTTCATTCAGATGCCAATCCAGCGCGAATCCAGACACGCATTCTGCCGCTTCAAGTTAAAGTATTATTTTTGTTTATTTATTTTCGCTCAAGGTCGTCGAAAAACGGCTGTTGCCGATCCGGCAAACCCTCGTTGCCGGAATTGCACTCGCCGTATTGCGGCATCTGCCTATCCTGTCGCTGATCAAATAACAGACAAGGAGTCAGATCGTGCCGCATGAAACCGAAGGCCGCTTGAATGCCATGGGAATTGTCCTGCCACGCCGACCCAAGCCGATTGGAAATTATCTGCCTGGCGTCGTTGTGGGCAACATCCTCTACACCTCGGGCACTTTGGGCACACAGCCGGACGAGAACGACATGGATGTGCTCCCTTATGTCGGCAAAATCGGTTCTGACCTTACGATCGAACAGGGCTATGCGTCAGCACGCCTTATGGCCATCAACCACTTGGCGATGATGAAAGCTGTGCTGGGGGATCTGGACCGCGTGAAGCGGATCGTTAAGATGATCGGCTATGTCACCTGTTCCTCTGACTTTACCGAACCGCACCTGGTACTGAATGGGGCGTCGGATCTCTTCGTCGCGCTATGGGGCGAGGAATGCGGTATGCATGCCCGTGCAGCGCTGACACAGCACACGCTTGGACTGAACGCCCCGGTCGAGGCCGACATGATCGTCGAGATCTATGTCTGAACCGCGCGAAGCTGCGCCAGCAATGCAGCATCCGACCTCTCACCCTCTGCAAAGACCGGGAGGATCGATGCGATGAAAGCCTCGCAGGCGGGAGAGCGATGCTGGCCGCTGCGCACCACTGCATAGATGAAGCGATGCTCGAACTCCCGGCAAGTCAGGTTCAGGGGTAGAAGCTGACCGGAAGTCACTTCGCTCAGAACTGCCTGGAGTGGCATGTAAACAATCGCGTTGTTACGGATGGCGTGTCGGATCAGGAAATGGAACTGGTCAGCAACCACGATTGGATTGAGACTTTTCTTGATCTTACCAAAGGCGCGGTTGAGCAGGTAATGAATTCCGAATGTATCATCTGGAAGCACGCAGGGCAGTTCCGCAAGATCCGCCAGGATCAGCGGTCTGCCGTCGGTGAACGGGTGCGAGGGCGGCGCCAACGCCAGAAGCGGCTGCCGCCACTGACCGATTGCTTCGATCGCGGGATGGGTAAAGTGGTCATAGATAAAGCCGATTTCGGACAGGCGCTGCTCGACAGCTTCCAACACTCGCTCCCGACCGCGGATCCGCACGCGGAAATCGATCCCGGGATGCCTGGAGCGAAAGCTGGTGATATGTTTTGACAAAAAGGGGTCGGTAATTCCCTCGACGGTCGATAATGAGAGGACGCCGGTTTTGAGGCTGCGCAGGTCGGCCATTTCGCCCATGGCAAGGTCGATTTGGCCAAAGATCGCCGCCAGATGCTCGGCTAGAACTTTGCCTGCCTCGGTCAGGATGACTCCCTCAGAGCGGCGCTCCAGAAGCTGCTCCTGCAATTCATGTTCCAGCTTTACGATCTGGCGGCTGATGGCCGAAGGTGAAATATGCAGTCGCTCCGCAGCCAGCCGGATGGAACCGAAACGTGCGACGTGCAGGAAGTATCTTCCCGCAGAAAGATTTATCAAAAGGTATTCTCCTCTGACGCATGTTCACTGGAGCCTAGGTGTTCAGTCCCGGCATCTGGTGGATCGGATTTGGGATGAATCGAGCTGGCTCTGAAGTCCAGACCTTGCAGATGTATTCGTAGGGCGTGAGGCCGTTGAGCGTCTTCAGCCTGCGTGCGAAGTTGTATGCGTTCATGAAGTCGGCGAGGTGGGTGCGCAGCTGATCATGGCTGTCGTAATGGTATCGCTTCACCGTCG
>NZ_JBISHD010000013.1:0-69640 GCF_045064235.1 Paracoccus sp. Ld10
GCATATATCTCTCTGAAACGATGAAAAAAACCGATCAGGACAACAATGGCGCGGGGTAGAGCAGCCCGGTAGCTCGTCAGGCTCATAACCTGAAGGTCATAGGTTCAAATCCTATCCCCGCAACCAATACTAATTCGCCACCATCATCATCACCGCCCGAACCCGCAATCGCGGGTCTTTGGCGTTTGGGCATACGGTTATGGCCAGAGCTGGCGACCGCAACCGGACGGCCCGTCGCCAGGCGCAGCAGTCCTGCCAGCGCTCCGTGCAGGTGGACGGACAGCGCCGGTTTACCGTCGGCATCCTGAACCGGCACCAGCTCGATCTTCTCCACCAGCGCCCGAAGAGCCTCCTTCGCCTCTTCTTGGTCCTCGGCATCACCAAGACCCCGGATCAGCTGGCGCACCCGCGTTCGGTAGGTTTGCGACATGCTTGGGTGAAACCGCAGCGGCTCCGGGGCAGGGGCCGTGGAGAGCTGCGCCTCCAGCTCGGTCTTGCGCCGGAAGGCCGCATCCAGTCGGTCCTTGACCTGCTCGGGGGGCACACCGGCAATGATGGCCTCTACCAAGGTCTTGTGCTCGACCACGGCCTTGCGCAGGTCCTTTTCAAGCTGCCCGCGGTTCGCCTCCTTCGAGCCTTCGAGGCGATTGCGCTCGGCAACATAGGCCTCGCAGAAGACTCGCACCGCCTCTTCGTCCATCAGGTGATGTTCCAGCGCCTCCAGCACGCGGCCCTCCAGGTCGGCCCGCTGGATGATCGTCATGTTTGTGCAGATCGCCGCGCCCTTCTTGCGCGCAGCCGAGCAGCCGAAGCTGTCCTGATTCACCTTCGAAAAACAGGACCCGCAGGCTCCGCAGGCCATCAGGCTCGAGAACAGGAACTTCGGGCGACGCCGGTCCCAGATCGGGACGTCGGTGGATTTGACCTTCTGCGCCCCCTGGCGATCGCGGACGGCCTGCCAGAGCGCGTCGTTGGTTATCTGCAGTGCGAGCGCCTCGGTGATGACCCACTTCGTTTCCGGGTTCAGCCGCGAGATGCGCTTGCCGGTGGCGGGGTCTTTCAAGTAGCGCAGCCGGTTCCAGATCTGCCGCCCGATATAAAGCTCGTTGTTCAGGATGCCGGTGCCCCGGTCACGGTTGCCATGGATCGTTGAAGAGCCCCACGGACCGCCCGATGGGCTCGGGACCTTCTCGATGTTCAGGGCCTCGGCAATCTTGCCCGGCGAGACGCCCTTCGCGTAGTCGCGAAAGATCTGGCGCACGACATTGGCCTCGATCTCGTTGATTGTCCGATCCCCGCGGATCCGTTCGCCTTGGGCGTCGAACTGCTGCACCACGTCATAGCCATAGGTGAGACCTCCTGCGGACTTGCCCGCCAGCGCCCGGCCCTTGAGCCCCCGATGGGTCTTCTTGGCCAGCTCCTTGAGAAACATCGCCGACATCAACCCGCCAAGCCCCACCTGCAACTCGCTGATCTGGCCCTCGGAGATCGTCTCGATCATTACCCCCTGAAACTGGAACTGCTGATAGAGCGCCGCGATATCGGCCTGATTGCGGCTGAGGCGGTCCAGTGCTTCGGAGATGATGACGTCAAAGCCACCGCCCTGGGCGTCGCGCATCAGCTTCTGGACGCCCGAACGCATCAGGCTAGCTCCCGATATCGCCCGATCGGAGTAGATCTCGACCACTTCCAGCCCCTGTCGCGCCGCATAGTCCCGGCACGTGCGGATCTGGTCTTCGATCGAGGCATCGCGCTGCAGGTCGGTCGAAAAGCGGGCGTAAATCACCGCGCGCAGGGCAGGGGCTGGGGGCATCGCTTACCTCATCTCTTCGTTGACTTTAACTCGGCCCGGTGGTCGGCCCGAGCCGCCGCATGTGCCACGCGCTGCAGCAGATCGATCAGGCGGGGGTCCAGTCGAGGTGGGGACGCACCCTGCCTCAGATCAAGCTTGGGAATACAGTGCTCTCGGACGAGGCTGGAAGGGGGCGGGAGTTCGAACGGCGCCTCACGCGCACGATCATTGGCACAATGGCCGCTCTGCGCGACGCGGGAACGCAGGGGATATTTGAGAGGGGCCATGATGAGAATCACCGTTAGGACGACATGGCCCCACCACCTATCCGAAATAATCTGATAAGAAACAGTAACTTCGGCCTCGAATTATCGCTTTAATGCGAGGCCGATACGGAAGTTCGAACAATTGTCTCGACCTACCCTCAGACGGGTTGTGGGAGTGCGGTTCTCAGATCCGGTCCCGCGAGGGCCGATCGAAATCACGTTTTCGTGTCAGACTCAACCGGTGGAGTCGGCGGATGATCCGACAGCACATTCCGACAGCACATTCGTAGTGCTGCCTCAGAATCAGTCTCGTGGCGGGCAATGGGCAACGTCTGGCACCGATGAGAATGGATCCTCTACGCCAAGCCAGCCGCACCGGTGGAAGAATACAAGGATTGAGCTGCCGCAGACCGGCGCGGCGCTATCGATGTTAACTCGCCCGGCTGACCAAATGCCTTTGTTCGATGAAAGGTTGCCGTTCGGGTTCAGGATCCCGGCTGTTCGTCGCCCTCTGTCTGCGCGCAGAACCATTCCGCGTAGGGCGTGTTCCGCGCCATCTTCCGGTTCATGTCCGGCGCGCCGTCGCTCCACCAGACCGGGCCGCGTTCGCCCAGCGCCTGTTTTGCGCGATCGACGGCGCGATGGGCAGCATCCTCTGCCGTGCCATCGTGAGCCGAACGCGCGGCCTTCACCGCCCGTCGGGCATCCATCAGTTCACGGGTGAGGCGCTTCTGCTCTGCCTCTGGCAGGTCCGGGTCGGTGGCGCGCCACAACCGTCCGCGGACGACGATATAGCGGCCATCGGGCGTGTGCAGGGTCACAGATTGTTCCGTCCGGGATTTTGCGTCGACATTGGTGCCATCAGTGTGCCCGAGGGTCTTTGTGTCAATGTCGGGCGTTGAATGGTCTTGAATATCACCGACGCGGCACGACAGGGGAGACCGTCCAATTACAATCTGAGCCTGGCAAGTATGTCGCCATGACACACAGGTCTTTGGCAAAGTCACCGTCAGAGAATGCAGGTGGTGGGTGGGGCCGATCCACCGATCGCGCTGCGGTATGAGAGCTGGTGAGACCAACCGACGTCCCTTTCGCCAGTCCGCCGGGGTGACAAACCGGCCCGACCAGATGCCAGCGTGGCTTGCACGGGCGATTGCCTCGTCGGCGGCATAGGCCCGCCCACCATCTTCAAAATAGGCCACGGCATATCCCTGCCGCACCATCCGAGCGTTCAGGTTGCGACCTCCGGCATCGCAGATAGCGACCATCAGCCCGTATCGATCGGTTGCCCGTTTCTTGCATGTGACCGCGGATATGCCGATCAGCCGCTCAAGGGCTCTGGTAGCCTCGACGCCGCACTCCCAGATCCTCGACCGACGCCGGCAGGTCTGCCCACTTTCCAGAGCGTCGATGCCGTGCAGACGGATCCGCTTGCCGTCCACGTCGATTACGCGGGCACCGCCCCCCAGCATCTGCGCGATCGGCTGATCCAGGACAAACTAACTGACAACTTCTAGGAACAATCGAAAAAATGCGGGATTGTCGTCACCGAATGCTAAGAGCGCCCCGACCGTCAGGATTGCCGCCAGCCATACCTTCGGTCCGGCGCGGTGCGTGGATTTTTTCTTTCGTGGGTCTAGTAGCTCATTGGGGGTCAATACCGAATGAATCAGCATGTGCGGACCGGATGCGTAGATTACGATCTCGTCGGCTTTCAGGCTATCCTTGAGAATTTCGACGCTCTGGTTTGCGCTTTCCAGCCATTCGCCGCGATTTTCGTCTGGAATTCTTGCAATTGGTAAAAGCTTATCCAACGTGCTTTTCGCCATCCGGTTCCCCGCTGGAGTGTGAAGTGCAATTTCGCGGCCAGTATATGGCCTGCAATAGCAACAATATATGGCCTGCAATAGCAACAAGGTTTCTCAAGCGTACTTCCGCTGTGTATAAAGTTCAATGTCAGCTTTTCATTTGTGGCCGAAGCCTGTGGGCTCCTGCAGCGAGCGACAGCTGTCCGCCCTTCACGACGATAGGGGTGCCCGCTTGGCCTCGGACAGAGTGATTGTCCTCTTCAAGCTGATGGAGCAGCGCCGTCAGACGGTCTTCCGCCATTGCTTCCTCTCTTCACCCAATTTCAGCACGTCTTAGCCGTTGCAATGGCGTGCCGAAGGTCGCCGGGGCTGAAAGTTTTTCCTAGGTTTTTACATTCAGATAACGATGCTGGAGGCGGAACAGGAGCTTTCCCATGCCGAGACCCACTTCGACCCGGAAGACTGGCCGCAGGACCGAAGCGGCCACCAAAACCTTTGAGTTCAGACTAACGTTCGAGGAAAAGGCGGATTTGGAGCGTAAGGCGAAAGCCGTGGGCCTCAGCAGCAGTGCTTTTCTTCGTGGCCTCATCAATGACGCCGACATAACACCCGGGGTTGATCGCGCTGCGAACCGTGCCTTGGCTCTCGAGCTGTCTCGGATCGGAACCAACCTCAACCAGTTGACCCGGCATGCCAACCGGTTTCGGGGCGCTGCAGATACTGAGAAGTTGCTTACTGGAATCGCCGGCATTCAACGCGAACTGGAGGACCTCTCGAAGGCCAGTTTCGATCCGCTGCCATATCTACGGACACTCGTCTGATGCTCGTCAAATTCCTGCCCCATACCGGCGCACGGAACCTGAAGGCCGGGATCACGAAGCCGGACACCGATGCCAGAGGCGCGGTCAGGTATCTGCTCGCCGATATCGTTCTGAAGCCGGTTGATCATACAGGAGAGAGAAAGCCGGTCCGGCGTGCCCGCCCGCCCGTCCGGCTGTCGGGTGACGAGAAGCGTCTGCGTCAGCTTTGCGCTAACCTCACCTTCAAACATCGCTATGCGTCGGGCGTGATCGCCTTTGCGAAGGGCGACATCGCGATCGACGCTTTTGAGGAGGGGGATCTTGCGGTCCGTGGCGTATGCGATGACATCATGCAGGACTTCGAAGACACGGCCTTCGCAGGAATTCCGCAGGACTATCGACCCGAGGTGCTTTGGGTTGCTCATACCGACAAGGGCAGGCTGGAACTCAACTTCCTTTTTGCGCGGGCGGTCTCGGATGGGGCAGGGCGGGTCAAGGCTATTAATCCCAAGCCGCCCGGATCGAACGGCAATGACCTCTGGTCGGCGTTTCGCGACAGCTGGAATGCGCGGCAGGGATGGGACGATCCCCTCGACCAATCCCATCATCGGGATCTGAAGCTGCCGGACAACGTGCTGGCGAACCCACGTCGCAATATCGAAGGCGGACGCGAATACGAGGATGCCGAGAGTATTTCGTTCGACATTGGCTCTGCCGTTGATTACGGTCTCGTTGCCTGTCGCGATGACGCCATCGCATGGCTGCAGGGTCAGGACTATCGGATCAACCGGATTGGCAAGGACTATATTTCGGTCTGCCCGTCTCTGCGCCGCACGTCCTCCCAGATGGGACCCTTCACCTATGGCAAGCCCATCCGTCTGCGTGGCGATCTGTTCGATATCCGCTTCACCTCCCTCGAGTGGCTAACGGAGTGCGGCTATAAGGATGGCGGTCTGCCGCCCGCGCGGCGGGACATGAGCGGAGCCGAGGCTCAGCTTGCCCGGCTTCGGACGGCGCGGGCGCGGCATCACCAGATCCGTCTGGGCTGGCCCGACGACGACGTAATGGACCCTGCGGCTGAGATCACGGACGACACCGTGATATCGGACGGAGCGTCGACCGAGGCAGAGATGGACGGACTGGTTTGTGCCTGGCGGAAACCGGCGCGGCCGCCATCACCACCACTGGCGCCAAAGGCGTTGATCGCACCGCCTGATGACCTGTCGGGAGGGCCATTTGAATCCGCATCTTCGCACGCTGACGAAAAGGTTGCCGACGATCCGCAGGAGGCAATGCGCACCCGGATTCGACGGTTAATCTGGCAGGACCTTTATCATCGGGGCGTCATTTCCGACGAGCTTGCCGGAAAGCTGCGCTATGTCGATGGTCGTACGCGGACCGTCTGGCTTCAGGATGGCTCGTCCATTCGGGACACGGGCGCCCGCCTGACCGTCCGCGAGCGAACCCATGATACGCTACGGCTGATGTTCGCGCAGGCCACGGCCAAGGGCTGGTCGCGCATCTCGGTCCGGGGCGACGAGGAGTTTCTGCGCGAGGCCGCCCGCTATGCCGTCGCGCAGGGCATCGAGATCGCCGGGCGCAACGATGCCATGGACGCCGTCGTGCAGGACGAGGTCGGCAAGCTTGTCCAACCTGACCGCGCCGCCCCGGGGTATGGCGAGGCCTTTCCGTCGATACCGGGGGAACCCGACCCACAGGAGGCTGGCGATGATCGCGTGGCGCCCGAGGACCTGTTCGACAGCACCGAGACGCGGGCATGGGACGGGATCTATGGTCCGGACACGCTTCCCGCCGATCTCCGCCCGAAGCTCAGCCGGGTAGATGCGACACGGCGCAGGTTCCAGCTGGCGGATGGCAGCACGGTCCTTGACCATGAATTCAGGATCGAGATTTGCGCGGCCACCGAGGATACCGTCCGCCTAGTCATCGCCCAGGCCCGTGCCAAGGGCTGGTCCGGCCTCAACGTCCGTGGCGACGAGACCTTCCTGCGCGCTGCCACCCGTGTTGCGATCAAGGAGGGCTTTCCGCTTGAGGGGCGCGACGCGGAAATGGCTGATATCATCGCCGATGAGACTGCCATCGTCTGGGATCAGGTGGCCGAGCCAACGCCGGATGACGACGATCTGTCGATGGGTCCGTCATGATCGATCGTCATGCCGATGCCACGATGGAAGAGGGCTGGCTGGCCAAGGCTGGCCGGACAAGACTGGCAGGAACGCCCCGCTGGTATCAGACCGACCAGGCAATTCCGGCCTGGCTGCCCACGGTCACGAGCCCTGGTAATTCGAAGGTGCGGGTCGGCTGAATGAAGCATCTGGCCCGGACGGGTCGGACCACGCGGTCGAGCGGGTCATCGGGTTCAAGAATGCGTTCCGTCGAGATGGTCAGGATCAAATATGGGGATCTCGGTTTTTTGGAGGGGCGCGGGGCCGTGGGAATGCGATACTCAGCGGAGCAAGGTTCCTCAATGTAGGGACAAACTGCGTTTTTCCCCACATTGAACCTTGCGAGGGAAATTCTTTCCCTTCGAACCCATTAAGAAAAGACGCCCGTCAAAGCCGGGAAACGGATGTGCCGACGGAGCGGCCAATGGCCCTGCCGGCGGCTCGGACCTATGTGGGCTGCCCTCACCGGGGGGAACTCCGACGGGGTCTGAAGTGGGCCTGGCGGCGGCTTCGCTCCGACGTGCGGATAACGCTGGCCGGCGCCGTGTTGGGCGTGGCATCGTCAATTCCTAAGTCTTGGCGCCACCGCCCAATGCCCTTTCCTCACATCAGCTGGGGCGCCGTCCCGGCCGCTTCCAGCCGCGCGACCATTCTCTCCAACTGCCGGAGCGAGGTGCGGCGACCGGTCTTCCGGCGCTGCCGGAGGGTCTCGCCCACCAAGGCCTCCAGCACCTGACGCAGGTCGGGATCCTTAGTCCGCTCGCCGATCATCCGGCTGGCGGCGACCTCCAGATCAGCGGGCGTGGGGTCGGGCAGGCGGATGACCTGGCAGCGGTCGATGAGCGGGGCGGGGACGCGATCGAGGCTGTTGGTGGTCATGATCCAGCTGACCCGGCGCAGATCGAAGGGGAGCTGATAGTAGGGGCAGGTCCAGGCGCGGGCGGTGCTGGGCTCGATCATGCTCTTGATGACCTCGCCCATGCCCGGCAGGCTGCCCCGGGTCGTCAGAGCGGTCTCGGGGACCTTGTCCAGCTCGTCGATGATCACCAGCGGGTTGACCACATGGCTGCCGAGGATCGAGCGGACGACGCGGCCCGGTGCGGCATTGCCGTAGCCCCGCTCCACCCCGGCCAGGGCGAAGGTCGCGCCATTGGCGCTGCCGATGTCGATATCGATCATCGGCACATCGAAGGCCTTGGCCAGACTGCGGGCCCATCGGGACTTGCCGATGCCCGGGCCGCCCAGCAGGATCATCGGCGGCGTCCGGAACGGGGCCGGGCCACGGGCGGTGGCCCGCGTCATGACCTCCATCACCGCCGCCGCCGCAGGGGCCATCCAAGGGGCCTCGGCATGCAGCGCCGCGATCCGCTCGTGCATCCGATGCTGGGTGACGATGCCCAGGGCCTCGCCCTTGCTGATGGCTGCTTCGATCAGCGGGCGGTCAGTGGGGCGCAGATGGCCGAGCTGGCGTTCGAGCGCGCTGTGCCTGTGGTGATGGAAGAGCGCCGCGCGCATCTGCGGGCTGGTCGGGTCCATATCATCCGCCATGTCCGTGACCACGTCATCACCCATGTCGAGGCAGGCATCGAGTTCGCGCAGCATGCCAATGTCGTCGGCGCTTAGCGAAAAGGACATGTCACTCTCCTCGGTCCGGGCCGAGGCGCGGATGCGCAGCAGCTCCCGATGCCGCGTGAGGCGCCGGGTGACTGCGTTGACCGACAGGCCGGGGGAGGTGATGACGGAGGAGGCGAAGATGCGGGTGGGGTTGGTCATGGCGCGGACTCCTTGGATTCGGGCCGGTGGGCCGGTCCGGAACGAGGGTAGGGGAGGGTGATGAGGTCGGAAGGGACCGGCGGGCAGATCGCGTTCCCAGGGGTGAGCGGATGTTGAACAGGGAGAGACGAGGGGTTTTAGCGGGTCCGAGCGGCGGCCCATCTATCCTGTCTGGCCGTATGCAAATATATATTTGAATACGACAGGGATCAGGTCTGAAATGGGGTGATGAAGGAAAGGGGCGCTGGGGTGAGGCTCCTGAGATGAGGGCAAGGTGACCGCCAGAATTAGGATTGAAGAGCGGATGGATTGGATCTGCTGTCGCCATAGTTCGAGATTATATAATTGATAATCAGTGACATATATGAGGCGCGTCTCGCCCGCGGTCCGGCTTGCGATCTCGCATTGTGGAATGGGCGTATTCAAATATGCCTTTGCGCAAATATGCAAATATACTAGGCGTTCGGTTAAAACGGGGGCTTCTGCGACCTTGTTTTGGCGACGGTGCCGGAGGTGGTTTGGATCACCTCCAGATCCTTATCGGAAGCATATTTGCATACGCCCCTGGTTTTGGCGCGGCGTCCGTATTCAAATATGCAAATGAATACAGATGCAAATATGCCTTTGAATATTTGCATACAGGTCGAAAGACTGGTCGATCAGCCGGGCCCGGTCCCCTCAATCCGGCGCAGGGCGCTTTGCAGGGTGGTGAGCCGGTCGACGCCGATCAGGCCGGCCCGGGCGATGGCGCCGCCGTCGCGGCTGCTCATACCCTCGCCGGCCAGGAAGATGAGCCAGAGCAGCTCGGCAAGAACCGCCGCCTCGTCCAGCGCGGTGGCGATGTCGGGCAGGGCGGTGGTGCTGTCATCAGGGAGCGGGTGCGCCATGACGGGCCTCCTGTGATGTGGGGTGGTTCGGGGTTGGCGGCATTGGCGCGGGTGGGTCAGGCTGCGCCATGCCGTGAGCCGTCCCTGTCGGGGCGTGTGCGGCGGGCCGTTGGACGACGGTCGTCGGCCATGTCGTCTTTGTCCTCCCCTGGTTGTTGGCCCATCGTGTCATTCGGGCCGGCGGCACTGCTGCCCAACCGACCCGCGTCTGCGCCGACCTCGATCTTGTCCATCTCGGCCTCGATCACCGCGCGCAGGGCGGGGCGATAGATCTCGCGGGTGACCTTGATTACCCCCGCGAACTCGTCCGCCGGGACCACCGCCCCGGGATGGGCACGGGTCAGGCGCCTATGGGCGGCGGTCTCGGCGGCGCAGGCGGCGTGGCCGGTCGGCATGGGCAGGATGCGGAGCACCTCGACCTCTGCACCGGGCGGCAGGCCCAGCTGATGGCGATGCCGCTTGTCGGGGTGGGCGCTGTAGCCGAGCTTAAGATAGTGGCGGGCCGCTTGACCGGCGCCAGCGGGCAGGCGGATGTCGAAGAGGTAAATGAAGCTGGGTCTGGAGGACCAGCTTTGCCCGCAGCCGGCACAGTCGCACTGACCCCACGCCATGTTGACCGGGGCGATGCTTTGCACATGGCCGCACCGGTGCCGGTATAGGCGATAGTATCCGGACCGCCCGGTGTCGTTGCCGACGCGCTGCCAGCCAAGGCGGCGGGCCTCGACCTCCTCGCGCCGGATCAGGCAGATCTCGCAGCGCAGGCCGGTGGTGCCACGGGCGGCGCGCTCTACAATTTCGAACTGGCGGCGGAGCGTGTGGCCGCAGTCGGCGCGGAAGAAGCCGTAGGCGGGGCGATCTGCATCTTGGCCGAGGAAGTTGACGCCCGCCGCATTGGCCGTGGCCTGCCGGCGGGCCGTCAGGCAGTGCGGACAGATCGGGCAGCTGCTGGTCACCACGTAGAGCTTGGAGACCATGTTGCCGCCACAGGTCTGGCAACGCAGGCGAAGGTGATAGCGGTCAAGGACCCGCGCCACGATGTCGAAGCCTTTGGCCCGGGCGGCGGCCTGCCAGTGCGGGCGGATCGGACCGGCGAAGACCGGCAGGACACCGAGGTTGTCTGGCACGGTCGAGATCGGAGGCGTGGCAAGGCACGGGTTGGGCTGCCTGGCTGAGGACGTGGCGAGCGGGTGAGGTTTGGGCATAGCATATCCTTCCCTTGGACAGGGTGAACTGGGCAGGGTGTGGTTTGGGGCGCCTGTTGCTTGTACATTCCGGGTTGGGCGATGGTGCTAAAGGCTGACCTCGGCCGGAGGCAGATCTGCGACTGAACGGCCGCCGAGGGGAGCCGATGGCAGCCGACGAAGATGTCTGCCGATTTGGGCAGCAGGCCCCCGGGAGCCGTTGCCTTCACTGAAAGGCGCGCCTGACCCGACGACCTCAACACCGCATGGTCGGCGGGCGTCGGCCAGCCGGAGACGGCGTCCGCCGGTCGTCGCCACCGTCCGGGGACGGCGCACCCGACGGGTCGGTCGACCCCGGGGTGGGTCCCCCAAATCGGCGACGGTTGAAGGATGCAGGCTGCTGACGGCGTCCAGGTCCGGCGCCGTCCGGATCAGAGCGGCATCGACGCCTCGTCGAGGACAACGTCGACGGCGTTGTCGGACTCGCGCAAGTCGATGTCCTCGGGGACCTCGAAGACGTCCTCCGGATCGTTCGGTTCGATCCCGACCTCGGTGCAGCTGCCGTCGATCGTATCGGCATAGTCCGGCAGGGCGCGCAGGGCGATCAGCTGTTGCTCTGCGGTCTGGAGCCACAGGTTCACGCGGCCGGCGAGGAGATGATCGTCATGACAGCGCAGCAGCGGCCCATGGTCCACCGCGAGAACCTCCAGCTGCAACGCCTCGAGGGCATTGCCACTCACGACCAGTGCCCGAATGACAGACGCCATGTCGCGCATGGGTTTGTCTTCGACGCGCTGAACGGGCAGGGCGGTAATTTGGTCCAGGGCGGTGAGCAGCGTCTCGCGGACGGCCTCGGCGTCGCGCAACCAGGCATCGCAGGCGATGTCCCAACTGCCGGAATGGATAAGATCGCGTTCCGCCTCGATATGATCCGCAAGCGCGCGCGACATCGACGCGAAGGCCAGCGAGACCGGGCTGTGGGTGAAGGCGGGCAGGGCGGCTTCCGCCGTGACGGTGAAGCTGGTATTGGCGTGAGCAGTCATGGTCATCTCCTACGGATGGCTGCGATTAGGGCATGGACTTGGGGTTGCAGCCCCTTGCCATGCCTGATTATATAGCGCCATTAAACCATAAATCAAGTGAGATCGACGTTATGGCCGAAAATAAGCGTGGGCGACCATCTGTCGATACGAGCGCGATCAATGTTCGGCTGCCTAACGACATTATCCTGCTCATCGACGATCGTCGGAGGGACGAGCCGGACCTGCCCACCCGCCCGGAGATGATCCGCCGCGCGCTGGTGCAATGGCTCGAAATGACGAAGGCCGGAAAGTAGCCTGCGGAAGGCCGACGACCGGGCCCTGATCTCAGGCGCGATCGCCTGCGGCGGGATCAGCCTTCATCGACTCCTCAACGTTCTCCATCATTTCTGCCAGCGTCAGCCCCACCGCTTGCGCCACTGCCAGCATCACCGTGATGGTAGGCTGATAGCTGCCGGCCTCGAGTGCCGCGACATAGCGCAGGCTCACCCCTGCCTTTTCCGCCAGCCGGGTCTGTGACAGCCCCGCGTGCAACCGCTTGCGCTTCAGCGTCTCGGCATATGCCCGGACGATCGGCGCCGGGGATGCATCTTTTTCTTTTGGCACCACCAATTTTTTGCCCTTGAAGTATGTGAAGCATACTGCATATCATGATGCAGCATACATCATCATTTACCTTGGGAGGCGCCCATGTCGCAAGACACGACCGGCCAGCGATGGCGGGTGGCCAAGTTCTTTCGCGCCACCATCAAGGATGTCGTCATCGGAGCGGTGGGAGTGGCTATCCTCGCCCTGCCGCTCTTCTCCCTCGACATCGTTGTCAACGACTTTAACGGGCTCTTCGGGCGCGAGACCCCGCTGCCGCATTGGGTCGCGCTGCCGGTGATCCTGGCCTGGGCCGTGGCCGCCGGGATCTATATCGCCGCCTGCAACGTCGGCATCCTGCCCCGGCTGGGGATCGGCATCATGCTGATCGCCACCGGCATCGCCGCCGTGTTCGCCAAGATCATGGCCGCCTTCGCCCTCGGCGCGGCGCTCTTCGTGCTTCCGGCGCTGATGATCACCATGGCCTCCGGCGGCTTTTTGATCGTCGCCGGTGCGGCGCTGTGGCTGGTGCTCTTCCTCTTCGGTCCGATGCTGGTCGCCGCTCTGCTGGGTGCCGAGCTGTCCTTCTGACCCCCGCCTGATCTCTTCATCTTCATCACCCGAACCTTTGGATCTTGCCCATGACGCATCGCATCCTCAGCCGGGATGGTGGCCAGATCGTAGCGGATGCCCTTGTGCGCGGCGATCAGGTCCAGCCCCGGCGCATGCAGGTCAGCACTCCCAGCGCCAGCACATCGACCTTCATGAACTTCAGCGCATCGATGTCGTCCTTGTCCCACTCGATGATCTGCCGATCGGCCATGGCGGCAGGCTCGATGGGGACCAGATTGTCCAGGCAGTCATGGGTGAGCACGAACCCGCCCCGGTGCTGGGACAGATGCCGGGGCGCGCCGCGCAGTTACGAGGCCAGATCCAGCGCTAGCCGCAACCGGCGGTCGGCGGGGTTCAGGCCCAGTTCGCGAAGTTGGTCGTCGGTGATGCCCTCTTCGCCCCAGGACCAGATCTGCCCGGAGACGGCGCGGATTAGATCCTCGGGCAGCCCCAGGGCCTTGCCGACATCGCGCAGCGCGCCCTTGGAGCGGTAGCGGATCACTACGGCGGTTAGTGCCGCATGGCCGCGGCCATAGGTCTTGTAGACCCACTGGATGACCTCCTCGCGGCGCTCGTGCTCGAAATCCACGTCGATGTCGGGCGGCTCGCGGCGCTCCTCGCTGATGAAGCGCTCGAACAGGAGGTCGTTGCGGCCCGGATCGATGGAGGTGATGCCCAGCACGTAACAGACCGCCGAGTTCGCCGCCGAGCCGCGGCCCTGACAGAGGATGCCGCGGGAGCGGGCGAAGCGGACGATGCTGTTCACGGTCGGGAAGTAGGGCACATATGTGCCAGGTCGGTTCATCGTGAACCGGATTGTTCGGCCACGCATTGCCTGTTCCGGCTGCGAAGCCTTTACCCAAGCCTCTTTGCCATCCCGCCCGATCGAGCGCGGCCGTCCCGGCCCCGGTCTGCTGGCCCACGTCCTGGTCTCCAAATACGCCGATCATCTGCCGCTCTACCGGCAGAGCCAGATCTTCGAGCGCGAGGGGCACGATCTCGACCGCTCGACGCTGGCCGATTGGGTCGGTAAGTCCACGACGCTGTTGGAACCGCTTGCAGATGCCATCGGCCGACATGTGCTGGCCGGACAGGCGATCTTCGCGGACGACACCCCGGTGAAGATGCTGACGCCCGGCACCGGCAAGACGGCGACAGCGCGTCTCTGGGCCTATGGTCGCGACGAGCGGCCCTGGAATGGCGATGCCCCGCCCGCCAGCTGGTATAGGTTCTCGCCTGACCGGAAGGGACAGCATCCGAAGGATCATCTGGTCTGCTATCGGGGCTGGATGCATGCCGATGGCTACTCCGGGTTTGAAGACCTCTACCGGTCCAGCGACATCCACGAGGTCGCCTGCATGGCCCATGTCCGGCGCAAGTTCGTCGACGTCCACAGGGCCCAAGGGTCAGCCATTGCAGACGAGGCCATCCGGCGCATCGCGCAGCTCTACGCGGTCGAGAAGGAAGCGCGGGGATCACCGCCGGACCGGCGGGTCGAGATCCGCCAGGCAAAGGCGGCGCCGATCGTCGACGGGTTGGAGAGCTGGCTTCACGAGCAACTGCCGACGATCTCCGGCAAGGCACCGCTGGCCGTGGCGATCCGATATGGCCTGACGCGTATGAAGCGGCTTCGGCCCTATCTCAACCACGGCTTCCTCGAACTCGACACGGATGTTGTTGAACAGCCCCTTTCTCAATCCTTTTGCGGTTTTGGTGGCCTGTCTCTCCAGGCTGCGACCATGGCCGCGCAGGCTGCCTCTGCCTGTGCGACAAGCTCCAGCTCTCGATGACGGATTTCCTTGATCCAGTAGTCGCGGCCGGGACCTGCTGGCCCATGTGCTCTGGCTGCGCCTGCACGCAGTTCAAGCTTGCGCATCTTCATGGCGACAAAGGCGGGCCGAGCCCATCTGTAGGGTGCCTCCTTGGTCAATAACTGCCAAATCAGATTTGCGATCTTGCGCGCAGTGGCGACCGCCGCGACGTTGAGGCCCTTGCGGTCCTTGATCCGGAGAAAGAAGGCACGCAACGGTCCCGGAACCGACGCGGCCGACCAGGCGGCTTCGATCAGCATCGTTCTGGCGACCGCGTTTCCCTGCTTCGAAATGCGGCCATGGATTGCTCCGCGATCGCCGGATTGGCGCACCCGCGGGGTCAAGCCAAAGTAGCTCGCAAGCCTGTCGGGCGTCGAGAACCGGGAGATGTCGCCAATGGCGGCGATCACCGCCGTGGCAACCACGGAACTGATGCCGGCGATCGTCATCAGCTTACGCGTGCGAGCGTCGTCGAGCGAGATTTGCGCCATGGTGCCATCCAGCTTTTCCAGCTTGCCGTTCAGCCAGTCCAGTTCATCGAGATGACGGGCGAGGAGGTCCCGCTCTGTCTTGGGCAACGGGGCCGTCGAGAGCCAGTCCCGGCCGCCCTTGCCGAACAGATGGCCCGAGTATTTGGGTACGAGATTGGCGTGGAGAACGGCCTGAACCCGGCTCTTCACCCGTCGCACCGATCGAACGAGCGCCGCGCGCTCTGACACGAGACGACGCAGGTTTAGGGTATCGTCATCCGCGGCCCAGACCTCTGGCAAGAAGCCGGCGGCATGAAGCTGTGCCAGTATCTTTGCGTCTACCTTGTCGGTCTTCACGCCCGCGTGGGCGATGGCCTTCACCTAAAGCGGGTTCGCGATCACGACCCTGGCCACGAACGGCGTCAGCAACCTTACGATGGCCGAGGTGTTCCCGGTCGCCTCCAGGATCACTTCGTCATCTTTTCGAAGCTTCTGCCCGAAGCCACAACTGCGTCGTAATCAAGTTCCACCCGGAATTCTGCCGTGACCTTGCCCCGATCAAAAACCGCGACCTGAGCAAAGCTTCGATGCACATCCATTCCGATCGACCGCATGCAAAATCCTCTCTGTTGTCGATGGGGGAGTGCGCGGGCTGTGCGACATCTACGGATACGCGCTCGCAGCGCAGACGGGATAGTCGCAGGGGCGGCCAGATAACAACGCGAGCTCGCAGCTCAAAGTCAATTCGGCCTGCCCGCTTCTTCGCACTCCGACGCCCCTGTCCCGACACGGCAACTCTACCATGACAAAGTCAAAGCTGCAGTAGGTTTAAGGAGCGCCGATATCAGCATGCCCGATAACAACACGGCTGAGCGCGCCATGCGATCCGTGGCCATTGGACGGAAGAACTACCTGTTTGTCGGCTCGCAGACCGGAGGCCGCGCCGCCGCCATCGCATACACCCTGATCGAAACCGCCAAGCTGAATGGTGTGGACCCGCAGGGATGGCTCGCGGATACGCTGGCCTGCATCCCAGACTACAAGATCACCCGAGTGAAAGACCTCCTACCGTGGAACCGTTCAAACCACGCGGCATGACCGGACGCTTACGCTCAATAGCTGGCAATGGTGCCGGAGCGGACGTCGCTGCGCCCTTCCAAAAATGGCAGAAAAGGGCAGATATAATCTCCGACAGACCCCGGTAGCCGTCGCTCGCCTGCGGTTCAGCGGCAGTGTGCCAGACTGCCCATCGTCGCAAACTTGAAGCTTGGCATCTACGTTCGAGGCATCCATAGTCATTCTCATTATTTGTCTGAGCATTTTCCTTCCGGAGGCTTCCCATGAACGTCCCCCTCCGCCAGGCGGATCGCCTTGGCCGCCTGAGCACCGATCTTGGTGCCGATGCGCTGTCGCTGTTGCGCTTTGACGGCGCGGACCATCTCAATGACCTTTTCGACTATCGCGTCGAGGCGCTGGCCAGCCGTGATGATCTGGATTTCGATGCTCTCATCGGCACCCATGCCACGGTCGAGATCGAAGGACGCGAGGGACCGCAGTCTTTCGACGGCATAGTCACGCAGGCCCGATGGGCGGGTGTCGGCGAAAACGGGCATCGCTATGACCTGACCCTGCGACCGTGGTTCTGGCTCGCAAGCCGCCGACGCAATCAGCGGATCTTCCATAACATGACCGTGATCCAGATCCTGCAGGAACTGCTGTCGGACTATGCCCAGCTGGGCGATCCGGCGCTGCAGGTCCAGCTGTCGCAGGATTATCCGGTGCTGGAATATACCGTGCAGTATCGTGAATCTGACCTCGACTTCGCCCGCCGCCAGATGGAGCGGCACGGCATCAGCTTTCACTTCACCCATGCACCGGGCAGCCACACGCTGGTCTTGACCGATGACGTGCTGGCGCATGAGACGCTCGGTGAGCGGCCCTTCAAAAGCTATGACGGCCACCACCAGGCCGAGGGCGAGCATTTCTGGGACTGGGCACCCGAGCGCAACCTGACCACCGGCGCGATCCGGCTGACGGACTATAATTTCAAACGCCCCGATCAGGCGATGCAGGCCGACAAGCTGGGCGATGCGGCGCATCCGCAAGGCGCGATTGAAAGCTTTGATTATCCCGGCGATTATCCCGCGCAGGATGTGGGCCGGATCGTGGCCGGGCTGCGCACGGCACAGGAGCGCGGCACCGACCGGCGGAACCGGGCGGTGGGCGATTGCGTCAGCTTGCGCGCGGGCCGCCGGGTGACCCTGTCCGGCGACCGGGTGCCGGGCACCGGTGAGGCCTATCTGTGCCTGTCCGCCGTGCACAGCTTCGTGTCTGAGGCGTATGGTTCGGGAGGTCAGGGCAGCGACGGATACTCCTTTACCGGGCGCTATACGCTGATGCCCGACACGGCCCCGATGGCCCCGCCGCGCCGCACGGCGGTGCCGGTGGTCCACGGCCCGCAGACCGCGATGGTGGTGGGCGAGGGCGAGATCGACTGCGACGAATTCGGCCGCATCCTGGTGCGGTTCCACTGGGATATGGACGGCGCGCATTCGATGCGCTGCCGCGTGTCGCAGAACTGGGCGGGCAATGGCTGGGGCGGCATGGTCATCCCCCGCATCGGCATGGAGGTCGTTGTCGAATTCCTCGAAGGCGATCCCGACAAACCGCTCGTTTCGGGGAACGTCTTCAACGGGAAGAATAACGTGCCCTATGACCTTCCCAAGCACAAGACGCGGAGCACATTCCGCACCAACAGCCACGACGGTAATCGTACCGGGCGTGGTTTCAATGAATTGCGTTTCGAGGATAAGCAGGGTGAGGAAGAGATATTTGCCCATGCACAGAAGGACATGAATATCGAGGTTCTCAACGACCGTGCCAAGGAGGTCGGCCGCAATCAGGCTGAGTCTGTCGGCAACGACAAGTCGATTGAGGTCGGCGGCGATCACGATGAGCTTGTCGCGGGCAATATGTCCATCGCGGTGGGCGAGAACCCTTTGTCGGACCTGCTCCGCAGCAAGTCAAAGTTGATTTTTGATAAGGTTGGGAGAGCCCTAGGAAAGCTGAAAATCCCCGATCCGTTCAACTTTGCAAAAGGGAACTATCAGCTCTTCGTCGAGAAGAACCGCTCTGAAATCATTGGCGTCGGATCATCCGAGATTGTGGGTGCTGCAAAGTCGGTCATGGTCGGTCACACGTTCCAGACCAGCGTCGGCAAGTCGCACAGCTTGATCGTGCGCGGCAGAGCCGATACCGACATCGGCAAAATTCATAACATCCGCGTTGGCGACCAACTGACCATCAAGGTGGGCGAAAACTCGATGCTGACCATGTCGAAAGAGGGCGATATCGTCATTCAAGGCAAGCATATCCGGCTTAAGGCCGACAAGATATCGCAGAACTGAGCAAGGATATGGGCGGCACGGAAGACGGCAGGGACGAGGTGCGCAGAACCGGCGCGACATCACTATGGCCATTCACGGCTGCAACCGGCAATTTTCCCCAAGGCCGCCCGCCCGCGCAAAACATGCTGCGCAGCGACACGCGCCTGTTCACCAAGTGGCTGACACCGGCACCCGAGCCTTGGAAGGGACCGCCATGGCGGGTGCCGGAACAGCCGGCAGGGACCGCCCCCTGGTCACCGGTCGGCGGCGCCAAGGGCCCTGACACCTTTGATCCCCATGCGATCGGCGACCTGAGCGCATATCTTCAAGGTATCGGCGCGAACCATCTTGTTCCGGCGCCACAGGAGGACAGTGACGAAGGCCCAGAATGGACGTTCGGTCAGGCAGAGCGCAAGACCGAGGATGGCGGGACGAACGAGGAATGGCGCCGGGGCATTCGCGAATATGTCAGCTCGGGCTATACGAGGCGAAATCCCGACGGCACTCACGAGGTGGACAACGACTGGCGCGGCAAGTGGCTCGACACCGACATCACCATCGCAGAAGTCTCTGACCGGACCGAAAAGGCCGAGGTTTCGGTGGCCGATGGCAGCTTTGGCGATGCCGACTCGCTGTTCTCAGGCGATGGCCAGGTCTTGGGGGCCGAGGCCGATGCGGGCTACAAGGGGTCGCTGTCCAGCGAAGGCCTGGAGGCCTCGGCTGATGCGCAAGCCTCGGCCTATGTCGCGCAGGGACAGATCGAGACCGCAGATGACGGCCTGATCAGCGCCGAAGCCGAGGGCGCGGTCCTGAAGGCCGAAGCAGAAGCCAAAGGCGAGGTGATTCTGACTGCCGAACAGGCGACATTGGGCGGCACATTGGGGGCGTCGGCCAATCTGGTGGAAGGCAAGGTCGGCGGAGAATTCAGCATCACGCCCACACGGATCAGCCGCGCCGCTGTCTCTTTGTACAACTGGCTGTATGACGAGGACGCCACCGCGCTGAGCGATGACTGGGATTTCGGAATCGTCATCAACGGTGAGGTCAGCGGCGCGGTCGGCGCACAGGCCGAAGGCGAGGCCGAGGCGGGATACACGAATGGCAGGTTGCGGGCCGAGGCGGGTGCAAAGCTGGGTCTTGGTGTGGGCGCCGGCGTGAAAGTCGGCGGAGGGCTGACCGGTCTCGACAAGGCCTGGGCAAGGATCAAGGATGGGTGGAACGCGCTATGGGATTGATGAAGATGCAACGAAGGCGCGTTTTGGCATGGGCCGTTTCCGCCGCAGGCATGATGATATTGAACGGGAGAATTGGAATGGCGCAGGACAGTTCGGGAACCGGTGCGCTGACGCGCAGCAGGGCCACGGTGTCGGATCGCGTCCTCGCGCTTCCGGATTTTCCAGCTCTGGAGTTCCGCACGGCGCTGCCGGATGGGCTGGAATGGTTCGAGAGCCCGGAGCCGGTGGCCGGTTTTGACGATGCGGGGATGTTCACGAGATTCGATCGCGTCTGGCTGGGCTATGCACCCGAAGATCGCGACAGGCTTGAAGTGACGATCTATTGCGCCCGCATTGTGCCCGAACGTGTGGCCGTCGCCGCCGACTATGCCCGCCTGCTGGCGCGGCTCTGGGGGCCGAAGAATTACGGTGTCTCTGGCGACGAGCGCGATTTCGGCGAGGTCATGACCGGCGAGGATGACAGCGGCTATGCCCGCCGCACGCGGATCAGCGTTTGGCGGCGCGGGGCGGACTTGCTGGTCGTGCGCGCCGATACGACACTTGACGATTTTGACACGCAGGCGCCAAAGCTTGCCGCGATGATCGGCTCGCTGGACTTCGTAATGCAGAGCCCCGATGCCATCATCGAAGCACTGGAGCAACATCAGTTTCGCCTGCCGTCAGGCGCGACACTGTCTTATCTACTGCCCTCCCACTGGAAAAACTTTGGCGCGAATGCGGCTACCGAGACTCCCATGTCTGCCGCGATATGGCTTGATGGTGCCGACGAAGGCGGCAACAGCGCCATCGGTATCTTCGGCGCAGCCGTGCCGGAAGGCGCCAAGACCGAGGACGCACCGCTGCGCACCATCGCGTCCGCGATGTCGGATCTGCTGATGGAAAATCTGGCCCCACAGGTCCGGTTCCGGCGCCAGCCGATGAATGAGAACAGCATGCAGGGCTTTGCCCCCGACGCCGTGCAGGGGCTGTATCTTGATCGTCTGGACTGGGAGGAAGGCCGCCGGATGGGGGCGCGCAGTTTCTTTGTTGGCGCCGGGCGTGATGTTGTCGGTTATTCGTCGCTCAGCGCCTACCCGGAGACGCTGGAAGCGATGGGCCTTGCGATGCATTCCACCTTCGTTGATCGCCTTATTCTTGACGCTATGCGCCAACAAATTGGACAAAAGACAGATTGACCGCTATGAACGCCTCGCATCACGGAGGGACAAATGACACAGCATTTCGACGGCAATTCGTTCCTGCAATCTATCGCCGGCGACAGCACGGAGATGATGCAGAAGCTGTCTGCCCTGCTTGAGCGGATCAGTTGGGACGAACCCCGCCAGCGCCTTTCCTTCCGAAACGGACAGGCAGCGATTCACCTGCTCGCGGACGGAACGATCCGGCTTGAAGGCATGAGGATCGTACAATCCGCTGACAAGGATATCACCTTGTCCGCCGCTTGGATCGACCTAAACTGAAAGGCTGGGCCATGTGGCAGATTGTCAACCAGACGCCCTTCGAGACGGCGGGATACTTCCTCCGCGATGCCCAAGGTGCCGAGCACTGGGTCGTCGCCATGCGCGCAACGCTGGACTTGCCGCATAACGCGCTACCGGCGCTAGCAGCCCGGCAACAACAAGTCGCCCTGCTGCCGGTTGTGGATGCATCCGGTGAGGAGTTGTTGGAGGACAGCGACCTTGCCCCATTCCGCCCGCACTGCGACATCCTCCTTCGCGGCACGGCCACTCCGAACACGCCAAGCCCGTTGCTCAGCTTCCCCGTCAGCCTGTCGGTCGGAAATCTGGAGCGGACCATCCATTGCCATGGACGCCGCCGGCTTGTTCGGACCCGGTTTGGCCACAAGGTCGAGTATCTTGGCCCTGCTGCCGAAACCCCCCTGTCTTGGCGTTACGCGACGGGCGGACGCGATTGTCTGTTCGGTAAGGCAGAAGCCGAGCCGCATCCCGACAATCCAATTGGCGTTGGCTGGTGCGCCGACCCCGGCAAAATGAGGCGCGGCGACAACCTGACGCTGGCGCCGCTGGACGACGCGCCCCATACTGCGGCGCAGGCGGCCGGACCGCCCCTTCCAACTGGTTTTGGTGCAATTGCCCATTCTTGGCGCAGCCGACGTCTGTTGGCCGGCACCTATGACGAGAGGTGGGCGAGCACACGCCACCCCCTGCCCCCTACCGACTTTGACAATAGCTTCCACCAGTCCGCCCCCCCCGGACAGAGGGCTGACCTTCGCGGTGGCGAGGCGGTGCATGTCCGGAACGCGAGTTCAGGGCCACCATTAACCTTTAGGATTCCGCAGATCATCTCCGATGTGCGGACGCGTATCGGCCATGTAACATCATCAAACCGCATGCGTCTCATCGCGCTGACCGTTGATGCTGTTGAGCGCCGGGGAACGATGGTTTGGAATGTTGCGGTTCCGTGTCAGGGTCAGGATGCAAAGGTATCGCTTTCAACTATACTGCTGACGCAAGTCTCGGGGCTGGTTATGTCATGACAACCAAAATCCTTGGCATCGGCGCGATCACCTCTGTCGGTGAAAACTGGCACAAAACTATCGAAGCTT
Organism: Paracoccus sp. Ld10; assembly: GCF_045064235.1. Classification (NCBI taxonomy): domain Bacteria; kingdom Pseudomonadati; phylum Pseudomonadota; class Alphaproteobacteria; order Rhodobacterales; family Paracoccaceae; genus Paracoccus; species Paracoccus sp. Ld10. The sequence goes on from NZ_JBISHD010000013.1 coordinate 22,399, forward strand.
TGGACGGGGGCAAGATAGGGCTGCATCGCGATCGTAAGGCCATTGGGGTGGACGGCCTGCCCATGACACTTGCCCCCGTCTGGCCGCTGCACGAGATCCATAATCCGCTTGAGCGGCTAGCGCGGCTGGCCACCGTCGCCTTGCTTGACCTTGCGGATAAGGGTTTTGACACTACCGGGATGGTCGGCATTACTCTGTGCCTGCCAGCTTGGGTGCACCAGGGACGGCATGGTGATTCGCTGCGGGCAAGGCTGGCCGAGCGCTGGTCATTGCCAACCAAGGCGATAATGCTGTCGTTCGCTGACCAAACGACTATCTTGGATCTGGTGTTTGCGGCCCAAGACAGCTCCTCGCCTCAGATCCTTCTGGTCGCCGAGACCTATCTTTTAGCAGAGCTGCTTGATAGCTTGACGGCTGCAGATCGCGTGCTGTCAAGCTACCAGCCGCACGGGCTTGTGCCATCGGAGGCGGCCGTGGCGCTTTATCTTGGCCCTACAGAAGGCCAGCGCGGATACGCGATCACCGCGCTGCAGCGCGGGGTAGACGAGGTCGATCCGCGCCAGCCCGCAACGCTGATGGGGCTGGTTCTTGCAAATTTGGCAAGAGCGGTACTGTTCGGGTCGGAGATGCCACAGCGCGTCCTGTGCGACCTGAACGGCGAACGTTGGAGATCCGAAGAAGCCGCAGTCGTCGCCAGCCGTTGTGCAGATCGGCTTCCGATCGAGGTACTGGCTGACATCGAAGCTCCGGCCTGCCAGACGGGCTATTCCGGCGTGGCGGTCTCTGGGCTCTTGCTGGCACTTGCTTGCCGGGGGGCGAGATCCGCACCCGAAATGCCGGGGGATAGCTTGGTGCTGATAAGTCACTTTGACGGAACACGCATCGCTGCAAACGTCTCTGGCAGGGGATAAGACCATGTCTACAGAAACCGTCCGGATCAACGGGTTAACGCTGTGTCACAAAAAGGCAACTGGTTTTGTGCGCTCGACCCTTCCGGATGTCTGCAAGGCTCCGTCCATGCCTGTGCCCTTTGTCAACATTGCCTTTGCACGCGATCTTGCCAAAGGCACCTCGACGGTCAGGTCGCATGACGGTGCAATGTGCGGGATCAAGGGATCCGAGTTCTCTATCTCCTATGGTGATGAACCGGGCACTGGCGGCGGTGTCAAATCCGGAGTGAACGGTGATCGCGCGACATTTCTTAGCTGGTCACCGGACGTCTTCATGGAGGGTAGACCTGTCACCCGACTGACCGACCGGATGCTGATGAATCAAGGCAACACTATCTCGGCAGCGGGCTATTTCACGGGTCCGGTGACGGGTGCCAGCAAGACGACTTTGGACCTGCTGTGCGATATTGCCTGCCGCTGTCTGGCGTCCGGCCAGCATCAGACCTGCGTCGCCGCCGCCATTTCCGGCCTGCCACGCACCCCGACCGACGGGCTTTACGCAGAGGTCACATTCTCGAATGCCGGTGTCATGTATCGCAATCCCGATCAGTCGCCGCAGACGCGCTATGGGGTTCCCGGGTCCCGGCTTGATTTGACGTCCGTAGCAGCTGGCCAGCCGGTCGAATTTATCGAGATGAAGTTTCCCGGCGACCGGCTGAGAGGAACGCAGCAGCGGCGATATTCGCAAATCGCGCGAATGAACGGGAAGCAACTTCAGATGATGAACATTCCTCAGGATTGCAACAATTGCGAAGGTCTTCGCCAGACCAATCAGCCGGACGCCGCTCCACAGACCGACCCGAATCTCGGCTGGTGGCTTCTTGGTGCCGCGGGCGTCGTTGCGGCGGGTGCCTGCATCTATTTCTCGGCGGGGATTTGTGGCCTGGTGCTGGGCGGGGCAGGCGCCACGGCGGCAGCGGGAACATGAGGCATAAAAATGACAGGCGCAAACCAGATGACACCGGAGATGCTGCGGACGACGAGGGATATTGACGATGTGCGCATTCTGTCGCCGCAAGGCGACGAAACGGCGCGGATCGTCTTCAAGCTCGTCCTGTTCTTTGAGGGTGGCAATACGCTTGAGGGCCAGCTGAACGCGCTGACCGCACTCGCCGATCTTGCCGAAGACGTGGCGCCGCATCTGGCCTTCATGCAATGCGCAGGCGATACCGCTAGGCCCGAGCAGTTCGACCTGATTGCATTCCGCCAAAGGTCTGAACAAGCGATCCGCAAGCGTCACACCGCGGGTCTCTCTGCCTCGGGGATCGATCTGGGCCTGTTCGGTGCCGAGTTCCGCCCCCCTAACAATACGGGCGTCACGCCCTTCGGCGGCAGCGTGATCGCCGGGGGCGGGCTGGAGGGAACGGCGGATATTTCGGTCCTCGAGTTTTCGACCAGCCTGTTCTGGGATGCGCAGACCATGTTCCGCCGCCACGCCGAAAGGGCCCGCAAAGCTGCCTCAACGCTTAGGGCAAGTTTTGGTATGGCGGGTTTTGCCCTTCAGTACGACCGGATTTACGCGTCCACCGCCGGAACCTATCCCTATCTTGCCCGGTTTCCCGGCCTCCACTGCGGTCTGGACGATCGTTTTGCGGCCGAGCTGTCCGTTCGCAGGCAACGGGCGAACCGCTATTTCTCGCTAAACTGGCTGACACTTCTTAGTGACGACTTACTTGCCGAGCTTGTGCCCGCTGAACAGCTTCAACAGCATCTGGGAGACAGCATCCCGATATCGCGCTTCGATGGCGGTATAATAATCCAGGCAGGTCAACACCCGCAACTTGGTGACGTCAATCAGGGACTGATCCTGCAAGATTATCGCGCGGTAAATGCCGCGATCCGGAACCTTCGCTTTGAGAGTTATATCGTCCCCGTTCTGGATGCTCCGGAGCCTCTCGATGCGCTGGAAGCAACGCTGGAGTGGGTTAGACGCTATGACTGAGCCGCTGCCGGTTTCGTGGACACGAAGATAAGGTCGTGACCAAGGAACTGGAGAGTGGATATGACGAGACGAAAGTTCAGCCGTGAGTTCAAGACAGAGGCCGTGAGGCTTGTAACCGATCGGGGCGTAGCGGTGTCGCAGGCCGCACGCGACCTCGACCTGTCCGAAAGTGTGCTGCGCCGCTGGATGAGGGAGCTAAGCGCAACCCCGGCTGCTGCCTTTCCCGGGAACGGGCAGATACGTGCCATCGTGGGTCCTTTCAGAATATCTCAAACCAAAGATCTTGCGCTGACCGGTTGAACCCACCGAGACCATTTTCCGCCATTGGTTCAGGGACAATGGTCGAACGCAATTTTCGTGCCTGAGGCGACATGAGGTTCGCCTTGATCGGTAGGCACCGTCCCATCGAGGCGCGCGCCATGCTAGCTTAACCTGCTTTCCACGAAACCGGCAGCAGCTCAGTTCGGTCAGAGTGACCCCTTGTGAACCCGGCCCGTTCTTTTCATAGTCCCCCTGCGCTGACGAGGACCTTCCGACCCCATGCAGACTGGCGATCCTGGCTCCGACGAGACGACCCGCCGCCCGCGCCGCAGCCTGCGGCCGGGCACACCTGAGGACCATTTTGCCCAGACCCAAAGGCTGGGTGAGCTGGTCAAGCTGCGCCCGCAGCCGGGTGACGACCCTCTGCGGTTCCTGTTTCGTCTGCGATCTTCGACCACGCCAGAAGAGGCTGTGACCTACACTGCTTTCGCGGCCGTGCCGACCGATGCGGCGGGCTGGGGCTATGAATGTCTGCGTCTGATGGCCGAATACCTGCAACCGCAGGAACGCGAGATGATGCAGCAGATCTCTGGCTGGCTGGGGAACCCGACAACCCGGCTGCGCCACGAGATCATGCGAGAGGCGCTGTGGGCCCCGGCGCGCAACCCGTCGGTCCTGCTGGGACTGGCGGTCGGCTGGTCGACCGGGGGGCCTGCGCCCAACGAACCCGAATCCGTTCCGGCCTACAAAAGTCCCGTTGCCATCAATTCCGCAATCCTGTCCTGTCTGGCCCGCGCGCCGTTAGATCGGCGGTCCTTTTTTTTGGCCCGCATTCTCGATCTGGCCGAAACCCTGTTCCGGGTCTGAGGAGAGCGCATGACCCTGACCTTGCAGATCGAGAATTTCCACATGCTGGATGATGGCGGCCCGGTCAGCGTGCTGGTGCCTCAGGGTGGGTTGCAGGTCGGACGCCGGTCGGGGATGGGATGGGTGCTGCCCGATGCCAGCCGGTATATCTCGGGCCATCATTTCGATGTCAGCCATGACGGCGTGACTTGGTGGCTGCGCGATGTGTCCACGAACGGCACGTTCCTGCAAGGTCACCGCCACCGGCTGGACCGCCCCCATGCGCTGAGCCATGGCGATCGCTTTCAGGTCGGGCAATATCTGATCGTGGCGATCTTTGATTTGCCGCAAAGCGTCTCGGCCCTGTCGCCGGGATCGCTGCCCGAGCATCGGATCGAGCGGGTGGTGGACGAAGTCGGTCAGGACGACCCTTGGGCTCTGGGCGGGGTGGCGGCTCAACCGATCAACCCGCTGCCCTTGTCCCGGCAAGGACGCCAGCCCGATTTCAGCGACGATTTCATTGATCTGCCGATGGCGCCCGCGCCTGATCCGGGACAGGCTGTCCGGACGTCTGCCGTGGCCCCCGCTCAGGTCTCGCCGGTCAGCCCACCCTCGGGCGGTGACGGCTCGGCTGTGCCTGCGACTTCTCATCCGGTGCAGCCGATGTCCGTCCCGCCGATGCGTCCGGCCCCGGCCGCGTCCGGGGCGGCATTCCTGCAAGGCTTTTGTGACGGTGCGGGTCTGACGCCTGCCGCTGCGGAAGGAGTCGATCCGCAAGTTCTGGGCCGCCAGCTGGGCGAGGCCCTGCGCGTCAGTGCCGAGCAGATCATGGCGGCCCTGCAGGACCGCTCGACCGCGCGGCACTTCACCCGTTCGGGGGAACGGACGATGCGGGGCGCCACGGACAACAATCCGTTGAAGTTCCTGCCGGACGGGACGCAGGCGCTGGAGGCGTTGTTTCTGCGCCCGCGCGCGGGGTTCCTGACCGGGGCTGCGGGCTTTGACGAGGCGTTGGGCGATCTGCGCCGTCATCAGGCGGCATTGTTCGCGGCCCTTCAGCCAGCCCTGATCGAATTGCTGGCGGATCTTGACCCGAGCCAGATCGAGGCAGAGGCCAAGCCCGGCTTGACCGGCAACCGAAAATCGCGGGCCTGGGATGGTTTTGTGTCACGATGGGACGCAAAGACCGCCAGCGAGAACGGCATTCTGGACGAATTCATCAGGCTGTTCGCCCAGGCTTATCGCAAGGCGGATGATCGGGCAGAGCACGGCGACACAAAGGGCAGGCGATGAAACTGGACGATCTTCTTGAACCGGTCTCGGACGATCAGCCCTGCGGGCCCGATCTGGAACGCGGCGATGATGCCGGTTTCCTCGATTACTACTTCGAGGCCGAATCCCGCCTGCCAGAGCGATACTTTATCCCCGGTTCCGCCAGCGACGGTCGCGAGGACCGGCTGTTCGATCCACGCACGGTCGATCTGGCGCAGGAGCGCGCTTCGATCCTGTCCCTTCTTGATCAGAGCCGCGATCTTCGGCTGCTGGCCTTGCTTGCGCAGTTCCAGATTTTGGCGGGACGGCTCGAGGATTTCGTCGATACGGTCGAGATCATGGCGGCCCTGCTGACCCAATGGCCCGAGGATCTGCATCCGCGCCTTGATCGCGGCACGGGCGATCGCCGCGCCGCCCTCGAGGCGCTGAACAGCCAGACGACCGTCGTGATGCCGCTGACTCATCTGCCGTTGGTGCCAGGCAGCGACGTCACACTGCGGCGGTCGATGGTGGCCACGGGCAAGGTGCCGCCGCGCCTGTCGGAAGAGATCGAGTTGGGTCAGGATGTCGCCGAGCCTTTGCGCGCCGATGGCAATCTGCGGCATGTGACGGCGGTCCATGGCATGTTGTGCCGGGCCTCGGATGCGCTGTTCCGGCTGCAACGACATTCGGCCCAGGCGCCGGGCGGGTTCACGCCCGAGCTGGGATCGGTGCGCGGGGTGCTGGCCGATCTGCAGGCCATGATCGCCCGGGCGCGGCCCGATCTGCGGGTCTGGTCCGATCAGGGGGCCGCTGTCGCAACGCCCGGCAGGGATCCGGTGCCACCAAGCACAGGGGCCGCCCGAACGGCCCCTGCCCAGATGCCGACAGGCGGACAGGCCGTAACCGAACGCGCCGAAGCCGCCGCAGCGCTGGATGCGGCGCAAGAATGGCTTGTCCGCAACGAGCCCTCTTCGGCGGCGCTGTTGCTGATCGTGCAGGCGCGCCTGCTGGTGGGCCTGCCCCTGGTCGATGCCATCGAGGCGCTGATGCCCGATCGCGCCTCAGCGATCACGTTGAATGTGGGGCAGGGCAGCGGATTTGCCCTGCCGATGCAGCGGCTGCGTGAACTGACCACCGCGGCCCTTGGGCAGGCGGAACCGGCGCTGATTGCAGCCACAGCTACCCGTCCTGTCACCGGCCGGGGCGATCTGATCGGTCTGATTGCCAGCGTCGAGGGTTATTTCACCGCCTTCGAGCCCGCCAGTCCGGTTCCCTTGCTACTGGCAAAGGCCACGTCCATGCTGGATCAGCGATTTGATGCCATTATGGCCGACCTGCTGATGCCGTCGGCAGGAAATGGCTAATATGTCTGTGCTGCGCGATTGACTTGAACCGCGAAACCGAGTTTTTTGGGGCCAACAAAGGATTGTGATGATGGCGTCTGACAAATCCACCGATTTTATCAAGCGGAACCGCCCGCCGCGGGTCAGTATTTCCTACGAAGACCCCTACGATTCGGAAAAGATCGTCGAACTGCCCTTCGTGATGGGCGTGATGTCCGATCTGTCCGGAAACGCCTCCGAGGTCGACAAGCCCGACATGGAAGAGCGCGACTTTACGGATGTAACGGCCGCGACGCTGGACGATTACATGAAAAGCATCGCGCCCGGTCTGTCCTTCAATGTTGAAAACAAGATGGGTGGCGGCGACGGTCGGCTTGGCGTGTCGCTGCAGCTGCAAAGCTTGGACGATTTCAATCCCGCGGCGGTGGCCCGACAGATCCCGGCCTTGAAAAAGCTGCTGGAAGCGCGTCAGCATCTGGCAAACCTGCAACGCTATATGAATTCCAAGCCCAAGGCGCAGGACCAGATCCGAAAGCTGCTGAACGATCCCGAACTGATGGCCGCGCTGGCCGAGCGCGACAGCGCCAAGCTTACCCCGGAAGAGGATCACTGATCATGGCGCAGGAACATCAGGCTCCGGCCGCATCCGAATCCGCGCCGCTCGCCGAACTGAGCGAATTTTCCGACATCCTGCGTCAGACCATCAAGCCACGCACCGATGTCGCTGCCAAGGAAGTCGACAATGCCGTCGTGGCGCTGGTCCGCGAAGCGTTGGACGATCAGACGCTGATCGCAGAAGACGTGATCGACACAATCGACGCGATGCTGTCCAAGCTTGATCAGAAGCTGACCGAACAGCTCAATGCGGTGATCCATCACGAAGAATTTCAAAAGCTGGAATCCTCCTGGCGTGGCCTGGCCTACACCGTCAACAACTCCGAGACGGATGCGTCCTTGCGCGTCAAAGTGATGAATGTCTCGAAGAAAGAACTGCAGCAGATGATGCGCCGCTATCCCGGCGCGAAATGGGACAAGTCCCCGCTGAACAAGATTGTCTACGAAGCCGAGTTCGGTACCTTGGGCGGCAAGCCCTTTGGCGCCTTGGTCGGCGATTTCTATTTCGATCACGGCACCGCCGACGTGGCCCTGCTGCGCGATATCGGCAAGGTCGCGGCTGCAGCCCATGCACCGTTCATCTCGGCCGCCGCGCCCGAACTGCTGGGTCTGGACAGCTGGACCGAGCTGTCGACCCCGCCGGATCTGTCGGAAATCTTCGACACGCCCGATTATGCGGCCTGGAATGGCCTGCGCGATTCCGAGAACTCTCGCTACATCGCCTTGACACTGCCCAAGGTGCTGGCGCGCGAACCCTATGGCCAGAATTCCAATTCGGTGGTCGAAGAGTTTGGATTCGAGGAAGAGACCGACGGACATGCTGGCACCAAATATGCCTGGATGAATGCGGCCCATACCCTCGCCGTGAACGTCAATCGCGCCCACAAGGAGCATGGCTGGACCGTGCAGATCCGCGGCGTTCAATCCGGCGGCGAAGTGCTGAACCTGCCCACCCATAATTTTGAGACGGGTGAAGGCAACAAGGACCTGAAATGCCCAACGGAAGTGTCGATCACCGACCGGCGCGAGGCAGAGCTGTCAAAGGCCGGGTTGATCGGCCTGATCCATCGCAAGCACACCGACAAGGCCGCCTTCATCGGCGCGCAAACGCTGTATCGCCCCAAGAAATATGTCGATGAACAGGCGACGGCCTCGGACAATATGTCGTCGCGGTTGCCCTATATCTTCGCCGTGTCACGCTTCAGTCACTATCTGAAATGTATGGTTCGCGACAAGATTGGCCAAAGCCCGGACCGGCTGCAATTGCAGACGCAATTGCAGACATGGGTCAACAAATACGTGTCGGGCAACCCGGAAAGCGCAAGCGAGCGGGAGAAGGCCAAGAAACCCTTGGCAGGTGCCAAGGTGGAAGTGGTGGAAGACGAGGAAAACCCGGGATACTACATGGGCAAATTTTTCCTCAAACCTCATTTCCAATTGGAAGGCATGGACGTCGGGATGTCTCTCGTCTCCAAATTGCCGAAAGGTAAATGACTTTTTCGAATGATTGCCGCAACGGAGGTTTCTCATGGCTGTCGATATTTTTCTGAAGCTGTCGAATAGCATCAAAGGTGAATCGCAGGACGATCGTCATCGCGATGAAATCGATGTACTGGCCTGGAACTGGGGTCTGACCCAGTCCGGCACCACCCATATCGGCAAGGGTGGCGGCGGCGGCAAGGTGAATGTCGAAGACATCACCCTGACCAAATATGTGGATCTGGCGACCAACGACCTGATCAAGCGCTGCACCTCGGGCGAGCATATCGAGACGGGCGAATTGATCGTGCGCAAATCGGGCGGCACCTCCCCGGTCGAGTATTTCCGGATCAAGATGCAAAACATCATGATCACCAGCTACTCCACCGGCGGCTCCAAGGATGGTCTGGACCGCATTCAGGAAACGCTGACGCTGAACTTCCGCAAGTTCGAGGTGCTCTATGCGCTGCAGGAAGATTCGGGTGCCCCTGGCGCTGAAACGATGGCTGGTTGGGACATCGCCGAAAATCGCGAGTGGAACTCGTAATCGGTCGTCCGCCCGGCTCGCCGTCGTGACGGGCCGGATCTGAACCCGACAGGGTCGGCCATCGTGCCGGCCCTGTTGTTTGCGTCACAACCACATCTGTCCGTCTAACCGGACGCAAATCGGGAAGTTCATCGTGTCTCGCAGACCTGACGCAATCCCCGGATCTCGCGGTCACGCAGCGCGGGGCGGATTGCGGGAAATGTCGCTGCTGCACATTTTTCGCGATTCCGTGGCAAGGCGGGACGGTCGCGATGGCAACCGAAACTATGTCGACGGCGAGCGCGATCTGACGCTGGTCAGCCAGAAGCGCCGCGAAGGCGCCAGCGAGGACTCGCTGCGCCGCAATCTGGCACAGGATATCGCCAGCCTGATGAACACGATCCGCCTCGATGTCTGCGTCCCGCTGGAGGACTATCCCCGGATCAGCGCTTCGGTCATCAATCACGGCTTTCAGGACATGGACAGTCTGTGGCGCAGCCACCGGACCCCCGGATCGCTGGCCGAGGCGATCCGCGAGGCACTGATCGGGGCCGAGCCGCGCCTGCGCGCCGAAACCATCGAGGTGCGCCTGGACGAGGCGGAGCCGACCGTGGACCAGCGCCTGTCATTCGAGATCGTGGCCGAGATGATCTCGGACCCCAACGACATTCCATTGCAGTTCGTGGCCGAGATCGACCCGGCCGCCGGCAAGATCGCGATGCGGCGCATGCAGGGCGCGGCATGAAGAAGGCCTTTCGCGACGCCTACGAGCGGGAACTGGATATTCTCTACGAACGCTCTGCCGAATTTGCCGAGGAATTTCCCGGTCTGGCCGACCGGCTTGGCGGCGTGCTGCGCGAGAATATCGACCCCACCATCGCCGGACTGCTGGAGGGCGCCGCTTTTCTGGCGGCCCGCGTGCAGCTGAAGCTGGACGAGGAATTCCGCGGCTTCACCATGGAGCTGCTCGAACAGATTTTTCCCGACGCGCTGGCGCCGGTGCCCAGCTGCCTGGTGGTCGAGGCACCGCCCCCCAGCATGCCGCCCGCCGATGGGCGGCCGCGCGTTTATGCACGCGGGGAATATCTGGATGCGCGGTTCCGCGATGCAGACAAGCGGGTTTCGTGCCGGTTCCGGCTGACATCTGATTTGGTGCAGTTGCCGTTGGCCATCCGGGGCGTGACCTATCACGACCGCACGACGACATTGGGCGGTCTGGGTCAGGACCCGGACAAGGCGACACGGGCCGGTCTGGTTCTGGATCTGCAGGCGACGGATGGCACGTCGCTGTCCGCCCTTGGCAGCGACCGGTTGGAGTTCCGGCTGACCGGCGACATGCTGCGCGCGCTGATGCTGTACGAGCAGCTGCATTGCAACATCACGCGGGTCAGCCTGCGCTGGTTGCAGCCCAACGGCGACCCGGTCTTTTTGCGGCTGCGCCCCGACCAGATCGCCCAGATCGGCTTTTCGCGCGACGAATTGCTGTTCGACCGTGCCTCGGCCATGTTCGAGGGCTTTTCTCTGCTGCGCGAGCTGTTCGCGTTTCCCCGCAAGTTTCTTGGCTTTCGCGTCACGGATCTGGGCGACGCCCTGCGCCCCGTCCATGCTCAGGATGTTCAGCTGATCCTAGAATTCGATCGTGTAAACGAGGATCTGGCCCGCCAGACAGGCCCGCGCGACATCCGTTTGAACTGCGCCACGGCGATCAACCTGTTCGAGGAAAGCTCGAACCAGATCCGGCTGGATGACCGGCGCCACGAATATGTCGTGACGCCCGATTCAAGCCCGATCACGCATTACGAGATTCAAAAGATCCTGCGCGTCCATGCCAGCTATGGCACCGCCTCTGACAGGGTCGAGGTCTTTCCGCTCTATGCGCTGCCACAGGGCCCGGCCCTGCAGCGGGCGACCTATTATTTCACCACCCGACGCAAGCCCCGGCGTCTGACCGAAACCGAACGCCGCAGTGGCGCGCGCGCCGATTATCGCGGGTCGGAAACGTTCCTGTCGGTCTACGAGCCGCCCGATGATATCATCGGCAGGCGCGCGCAGCGGCTGCATGTCCGGGCGCTGTGTTCGAACCGCGGCCTGCCTGCGGCTCTGCCTCTGGCAGGATCGGACGATTTCAACATGGTGTCCGACCAGACCCTGATGCTGAATTGCGTGAACGGCCCCAGTGCCCCGCGCGAAGCCATGACCGAGACCGAACGTGCCGGACCCCATCGCACCGGGCAGGGCGATGTGTATTGGCGGCTGGTGTCGTATCTGGCGCTGAACCATTTCGGCCTGGACGACCGCTTTGGGCGCGACGGCGCCGCCAGCCTGCGCGAGATCCTGACGCTGTTCGCCGACCTGTCCGACAGCGTGACCGAGACGCAGATCGCCGGCGTGACCGGGCTGAAGGTCCGCCCCGTGACCCGATCCATCCGCCGCCCCGAGGGGTTCTTTCCCGCCCGGGGCCTTGAAATCACGGTGACCTTCGATGAAGCCGCGTTCGAGGGCAGCGGCATCATTCTGCTGGCCGCCGTGCTGGATCGGTTCTTCGCCGAATATGTCAGCATCAACAGCTTCAGCCAGATGGTGGTCGTCAGCAAGCAGCGCGGCATCCTCAAGGTGTGGCCACCCCGGACCGGACAGGGGCCATTGATATGAGCGATGCGGGCTTTCTGGCCCTGTTGCGGCGATTGGAGCGCGAAACGCCGGGCAAGCCGCGCATCGGGCGGTCCACCCGGCGGGCAGACGACCTGGTCGATATCGGTCAGGATCCCGATCTGGCCTTTCCCGCCGAAGAGATCGTGCTGCCCGAGGCCGATTTTGCCGCGTCTCGGCCCCGGATCCGGGCGCAGTTCATGGGCTATTTCGGGTCACAAGGCGCGCTGCCGCTGAACCTGTCCGAAGAGGTCCTGCGCTGGCAGGCCGAGGGCGAGGACGCCTTTGTCCGCTTTGCAGATATCTTCGCGGGGCGCTTTTATCAGCTGTTCTTCCGCGCGTGGTCCGACTCTCATGCGATCAGCCAGCATGATCGACCGGGCGAGGATCGCTTTGCCACCTATGTCGCGTCCACCGCAGGCATCGGCAGCCCGGCCTATCGCGATCACGACGGCTTTCCGGACATGGCGCGGTTGCCTCTGGTTTCGGTTTTTGGCGGACGCGTTCGCAGCGCGGTGCGTCTGCGTCAAATCCTGGAAAACCATTTCAACCTTCCGGTCGAGGTCGAAGAGCATGTCCCGGCCTGGCTGGAATTCGAGGCCGACGATCAGCGCGGTCTCGGCATGGGCGGCTCGCTTGGCCGCGATCTGTATCTCGGGGCACGGTTACGCTCGGTCGGTGAAAAGATCTGCGTGCATCTGCATGTGCCCGATGTTGAAAGCTACCAGGCCTTTCTGCCGGGGGCCGACAGCTATGCCCGGATGTCGGATCTGGTCTTCTGGTATCTCGGGCGCAGCTATGACGTCGATCTTGCCCTGACCCTTCCGCCTAAGCGGGTTCCGCCGGCGCAACTGGGCGGCGGCATGGCACTGGGTTGGCTGGCAGCTGTCAGCCCCTACACGGATGCACCCCTTCCCCATATCGAGATCGCCCGGTTCGCCCTGAGCCGGGGCCCGGACGAACAACAGCGCGAGGCCGCATGACCGCCATCACCATCGAAAAATTCGCGGGCAAGATGAACCGGCTGGGCTATGACGCCTTCCTGTCGGCGATGCGGCAGGCCCGCTGCGACGGAAACCGGCATGTCGATCTGTGCCACTGGCTGTTTCACGCCATCTCGCATCAGGATTGCGATATCTCGCTGACTCTGCGCGATGCCGGGCTGGACCGGGGGCGGGTGCTGAAGGATCTGGACCGCGCCTGCGCCGGATTGCAGAAGAACGTGACAGAAACGCCCGGCATTTCGGAACGTCTGGCGGACGGGCTGAACCATGCATGGACCTATGCCTCGCTGTTTTTCGGCGAGGCGCAGATCCGCACCGGGCATCTGCTGGTCGCGCTGCTGAACGATGCCGCCCTGCGTCAGGCGCTGCACATGTATTCGCCGGTTTTCGAGCAGCTGTCGGCCGACCGCATCGGTGCCGACGCGCGCACCCTGTGGGCCGCTTCCGAGGAAGAGGACATGCGCCCGATGGATGGCTCGGGTCTGCGCGCGCCGGGCGGCGCGGGGCGCGAGGGCGCGGGTGCCCAGACGGCGCTCGGCCGTTTTTCGGTCGATATGACCGCCCAGGCGCAGGCCGGTGGCATGGACCCGGTCGTGGGCCGCGATGACGAGATCCGCCAGATCGTCGACGTGCTGATGCGCCGCCGTCAGAACAATCCGATCCTGACCGGCGAGGCGGGCGTGGGTAAGACCGCCGTGGTCGAGGGGTTTGCGCAGCGGCTGGCCTCGGGTGCGGTTCCCCCCGCCTTGCAGGGAATGCGGCTGCACATGCTGGATATCGCCGCGATGCAGGCCGGGGCCAGCATGAAGGGAGAGTTCGAGCAGCGTCTGCGATCGGTCATCGACGAGGTGCAATCCTCGCCCGTTCCGATCATCCTGTTCATCGACGAGGCGCATACCCTGATCGGGGCTGGTGGCGCGGCGGGCACGGGGGATGCGGCCAATCTGCTGAAACCGGCCTTGGCACGGGGCACGCTGCGCACCATCGGGGCGACCACCTGGGCCGAATACCGGACCTATTTCGAAAAGGACCCGGCGCTGACCCGCCGCTTTCAGCCCGTCAGTATCGAGGAACCCTCGATCGAGACGGCCTGCTTCATGATGCGCGGTTTGCTGGCGCCGATGGAGGCGCATCACAAGGTCCGCATTTCGGACGGCGCGGTCGAGGCGGCGGTCAAGCTGTCGGCGCGTTATCTGCCTGCCCGGCAGTTGCCCGACAAGTCGGTCAGCCTGCTGGACACGGCCTGCGCGCGGGTGGCGGTCAGCCAATCCTCGACCCCGGCGCGGATCGCCGATTTGCAGGCCGCGATTGACGCGCTGCAGGTGGAGATCCGTGCCAAGACCGCCGAATCCGATCTGGGTCATAGGGATGACGTCCGGCTGGCCGAGGCCGGGGCCGATTTGCAGGACGCGCGCAATCGCCTGTCCGCACTGAACGAGGCTTTCGACGCTGAAAAGGCAATCGTCGACAATATTCTGGACCTGCGCGCCCGGCTGGCCGAGGCTGAGGGCGAGGCGCCCGACCGCGACGCCCTGCGGGCCGAACTGACCGAGGGGATGGCGCGGCTGCAGGCGATCCATGGCGATGACCGGATGATCTGGCCGCATGTCGACGATCAGGCGGTTGCCAGTGTCATCAGCGACTGGACCGGCATTCCGGCGGGGCGGATGGTCGCCGACGAGTTGCAGGCCGTGCTGGGGATGGCCGATCACCTGCGCGAACGGGTGATCGGACAGGATGCGGGCCTGCAGATGATCGCCCGACGGGTCGAGACCGCGCGGGCGGGCCTTGGCAATCCAGACAAGCCCATCGGCGTCTTCATGCTGTGCGGTCCATCCGGCGTGGGCAAGACCGAAACGGCGCTGGCCCTGGCCGAGACGCTGTATGGCGGCGAGCAGAATGTCATCACCATCAACATGTCCGAGTTTCAGGAGGCGCATTCCGTCAGCCTGCTCAAGGGCGCGCCGCCGGGCTATGTCGGCTATGGCGAGGGCGGGCGCCTGACCGAAGCGGTGCGGCGCAAACCCTATTCGGTGGTCCTGCTGGACGAGATGGAGAAGGCCCATCCCGACGTGCACGAGCTGTTCTTCCAGGTCTTTGACAAGGGCCGGATGGAGGATGGGAATGGACGTCCGATCAATTTTCGCAACACGCTGATCCTGATGACCTCGAATGTCGGGACGGGCACGATCATGGCGCTGGCGCCCGAAGGCACCATTACGGATACCGACACGCTGGACGCCTCGTTGAAAGAGGAGTTGCTGGGCGTCTTTCCCCCCGCCCTGCTGGGCCGGATCGTGACCATCCCCTATGTGCCGTTGTCGTCGACGGTGCTGGCAGGGATCGCCGCGCTGAAGTTGGGCGCAGTGGCGCGCCGCATGCGCGAGGCGCAGAATGCGCAGCTTGTCTGGGACGATGCCGTGATCGGCCATATCGTGGATCAATGCCGCGACCCGGACAGCGGTGGTCGGATGATCGACAACATCATCACCAATTCGATCCTGCCCGATCTGTCGCGGCAGGTTCTGGGGCGGATGGTCTCCGGCGAGGCCATGTCGGACGTTGCGATCCGCGTCGGCGATGGCGGGCTTATCTATGATTTTGGCTGAAAACCGACCGGGTTGCGCAATGTGGCCATGCGGGGGCGGTCAGCGCACGTATATGCTGGCCAGCCCGACCCTCAGATCCTGACCCGTCTCGGCGCCTAGACCGTCGAAGAACGCCTCGGCCGCAGACCCCGCCAGACGTGTCACGCTGTCAGGGCGCACCGGCGTGGCCAGTGCCAGGATCAGCTGGTGGGTGTCGCGGGCCACGCCGAAGCGGGCGAGGGGGATGTCGAACCGGCTGCCCGCAGACGATCCGATCAGAAAGCGACGCAGGTCATGGACCACGCCTTCGTCATCGATCAGCAGCAGCGTCGTGTAAAAGCCCGCCCCCCCCGACACACGCCCCGACAGGTTGGCGCCGCTGGCGATGTCCTGATCGTCCAGTTGCAGCGACAGCCCGGGCAGCGGATAGGCGGGATCGCGGCGCGCAAATCCAAGGGCCGGACATTGGCGCGGATCCAGCAGGACGTTCTGTTCGGTGACGGGAGTGTCCAGCCCCTTGGTCAGATCCTGCATCAGGGCCGAGATCTGCCGGTCGTCGGTGGCAAAGACCGAAAGCTGGACCTGATCCGTCCCAAGCAAAGCCGGGCGGGCGAACAGGCAGGTCTGGGCCAGTTGGGCGCGGATGCGGGCGAACAGCTCGGCGATGCGCGGATCGGGTGGCGGCAGGTCCTCGGCGGTGGCGGTGGAAGCCTCGGCGTCTGGTCCACCTTCGGTCGTGGGGTCGGCACCGGGACCGGGCGGAGCGGCCGGCGCGGTGCTGCTGGCGATGCTGATCGCATCGTTCAGCGGTGACAGGATCGGGCTGCCTTCGGCAAGCGTAGGCAGTGGGTTGTCCGCCATCGGTGTCAGCGTCTGGTCCATCGCGGGATCGGGCAGTCCCTCGGACAGATCGGCGACCGACGTCATCACCTGCGTCGACGCGTCGACGGAGTCGGCGGCGATGCTGGTCACATCCAGCCGCAGCTCTCCGGGTGGTGGGGGGGCAGGGGCCATGTGCCAGTCGGGCCGCCAGACCAACGCCGCCAGCGCGCCGCCATGGAGGGCAATCGAGGCCAGCGTTGCCAGAACCCACAACCGCCCCCATCGCCCGGTGCCGCCCGTCATGGGTCCACCGCGCGCAGCGTGACCAGCCGCAGCGGGCGCGCGGCCAGTTCCGGCCGCCGCAACAGATCCATCAGCTGGTGGGCCGGCGCGTCGCGGTCGATCATCACATGCACAGGCGCTTCGCCGTCGGGCAGTGCTGCGGCCAGCAGATCCGGCTGGACGGGCTGACCGTCCAGCAGCCAGTCGCCCGACGGATGCAACTCTAGCACGGGCGAGGGCAGGGCGGCATTCGGCAATTGCGATGTCTGGGACAGCTCCAGGTCGCCAAGCGCCCTTTGCTCCCGACCCGACACAAGAAAGAAAAAGATCAGCAGCAGAACCACATTGACGATGGCCAATGCCGGGTCGATGCGGACGCGCGCTGTGCGGACCGGCAGGTTCAGGCTCATGTCCCGCCCCCATCCGCGATCTGGACCGAGGTGATGCCGCGCGCCTGCAATGCCTCCAGCACCGCAATCACCCGGTGCACGGGGACATCCGGGCGCAGCACCAAAAGGACATTCGCGGTGCCCTGATCGGCCAGCGCCGCTGCCAGATTGTCCAGCCGGTCCAGCCCGAACCGCTGGCCACTGGCCACCACGGCATCGCCCGAGATCGTCCAGACGGCGGTGCTGGCTGCGTCGGTGATCCGTCCGGTTTCGGTCAATGGGTCGGACCCGCCGCTGCCGCCGCTCAGCGCGCCCGACCGGATGTCCAGCAGGGCGAATGCGGTCAGGTTCGCCGACAGCATGAAAAAGATCAGCAGCTGGAACAGCATGTCCGCCATCGCGGTGACCGAGAACCCCGCCCGCAGCTTGCGTTGCGGCAGGTTCAGCCCGACCTTCAGGCGTGGGGTCACGGTCAGGACGGGCATGCGCCTCAGGCCCGCGCGGGGCTTGCGATCCGACCGTGGATCGCAGTCGAGACGGCCAGTTCGATCGACTGGCGTTCTTCTTCGATCCGGCCTTCCAGCCAGGCGGCGGCGAAATACGCCACCAGCGCGATGGCCAGCCCCGCCGCCGTGGTCATCAGCGCGGTCCAGATCCCCGAGGCCAGCAGGCGCGGATCGGCGATTTCCTGTGTCTGAGCCAGACTGCCGAAGGCGTCGATCATCCCGATCACGGTGCCCAGCAGGCCCAACATCGGCGCCATCTGCACGACGGCCTCCAACAGCCGCATGCGGGCGCCCATCTGGATCAGCTCGGCCAGGGCCACCTGCCGCGCCAGTTCCTCGCCATAGGCGGGCTCGGCCGGGCGGGCCCGCAGGCCCGACATGACGGCGGCCAGCACCCGTGCCAGAACCGAGCCGCCGGCATTGGCCTTGCGCTGCGCCTCGTCGGGGCGACCGTTCAGCCAGTCGTCCAGCATGTCCTGCGCCGGTTTGCGGCGTCCGACGCCCATGCGCGTGAACTGTGCGATCTTGAAGATCGCGACCGTCAGGGTCAGAAGCGACAGCGCCGCAAGGGCCGCGAACACGACATAGCTGACCACCGGAAGGTCGGCGAACAGGGACGCGAACACGGGATCAGAGCCCGAAATCGATTGCGGTGCGGGTCTGGGTCGCCAGACCGGTCAGACAGACCTCGCGCAGGTCGCTGTCATCCTCGGCCCGGCATTCGGCGACATCGTTGACGATGATCCGGCTGATCGCGTCGCAGCCCGAGCCCGGCAGTTCGAACAGGGCGACCTTGGTCTTGCCTTGGGCCAGTGCGCCGAAATCCAGAATCGGCAAGGCCTGCACCACGCCCTCGGCATCGAACACGGCAACCTGCCATGCGGCACGCGTCAGGCCCTTGTCCAGCCGGTTGGTGGTGACCATGGTTAGGCGGCAATTGCCCGCCTCGGTCGCTGTGGCGCCGTTCAGGTCAAGAAGGACGCTGCCCGATCCCGCAGCCGTGGCGGCAGTCTGATCTGCAGCGTCCGGCAAGGTGGCATCAGTCGAAGCCGGGGTTTCGGTCGAGGTCGCGGTCTGCGCTGCGGCCGTCATGGGCAATCCCCACGTCAGCGCGGCAAGCGTCAGCGCCCTGGCAAAGGCTGTCATTGGAAATCCTCTTTCTGAAATCAGCGATAGACACCGATCAACGGCATCTCTGTGAACGCATTGCGTTGCGCCGGGGCGCCCGCGTCAAGGGGCGTGGGGATGATTGGCAGCAGCGTGTTGACCGCACCGGCTTGGTCAAAGGCGGCAAAGCTGTCGCGGGCAAGAAGGGGCGTGGTGAGCGGATCGGATACGGCAAGGCCAGGTTTTGATGCCGTCGGGATTGCGGCCTGTTCGATGACGGGTGGCGCGGGAACATCGGGCATCGGCGCGGCCATGGCGGGTTTCGGCGCAACTGCGGCCCTGACTGGCTGACGCTCTGTCAGAAAGGGAGTGCTGCTGGTGGGCAGGGTCAGGTCCATCTTGCTGCTTGTCGCAAGATGATCCATCCCGAAGGCAACGCCCAGGGCCGCGCCCCCTGTGACAAGCATCGCTGCGCCAATCATCACTGCATTCATGGGGCCCATCCCTTTGCAACCGCTTCACAGCCTAGCATCGATCCGCTATTCGCTCAATTCGTCTGTACGGGGAATTCCAAATGCGCGCTATCCCCCTGATTGTTGCGACGGCGTGGATCGCCGCCTGTCCGGCGGTGGGTCATGCTGCGGGGTTGCGCCTGTGCAACCAGTCGTTCGATGTGCTGAATGTCGCCATTGGCACGCCGCAAGGGGCGGGTCAGGTGCAGACGCGGGGCTGGTGGCGTGTCGCGCCCAACCAATGCGCGACCCTCCTGCGCCAGACGTTGCACGAGCGTCGATATCACGTCTTTGCCGCCGATGTTTTTGGCAACGAGGTTCTGACCGGATCGATCCCGATGTGCGTCGCGCCGCGACGCTTTGATATCTCTGGCCAGCAGGATTGCCTGTTGCGTGGCTTTCTGGATGCGCGTTTCATCGAGATCGATACCATGGGTCAGAAAAACTGGACCGTGTTCGTGACACCAAGACCGGATTGATTTCGCAGATGAGCCGTCTTCGCCCCCGCACCCCTTCTTGCGGCCCCCTGACCGGGCTCGCCGTGGCGATCATAATGATCGGTCCGGCAGGCGGTTGGGCGCAGCAGGGGGCCGAAGACCCCTTGGGCGGGCTGGTCATCTCGGCCATGCCGCTGGAGACGGGGCTGCCGGCCACGGGCGACGGGGTCATCACCGCCAGCCTTGCGCCCGATCCTGCGGCCCTGGCGCTGCCTCTGGCGGGATTCGATCAGCCGCAACCACTGCGCCCCGGATTGCCGCGTCCTTCGATTGTTGTGGGCGATATGGCGGTGCTGCTGACGGCGGGGCCGCGCGGCCCCTATGGCCTTCCGCACCCCGCGCGAGACGCGATCCGCAATCGCGACGCCGCGATGTTCGCGCGGCTTCTGGGGCAGGGCGCCTTTGATCCCGATCCGGGTCAGGAAGAGGCCGCGATCCAGTCTGAACTGGCCCGGATGGCGTGCTATTCAGGGGCCATCGACGGCGATTGGGGCGGCGGGTCGGTGGCGGCGCTGGCGCGCTATGCTCAGGCGGGAGGCGCGGCAGAGGCCAATCTCCAGCCTGATCTTGCGCTGTTTCGTGCGATCATCGGCGCCGACAGCGTGACCTGTCCCCCGCCTGCGCCGGTGGCTGCGACCTCGGCCCCCAGCCCGTCCCAGCCGTCTCAGCCAGCCGCGCGCCAGACCTCTACGCCCCGGGCGGCACCGGCGGGCAGTGGCGGCACGGCGCCCGCAGCTGCGCCGTCGCAATCCCCAGGCGCGCCGCGGCAGATCAATCCGGGGTTGATGGGCACCGGCGTCTTCCGCTGATGAAACCGGACCAGATCGATCCGCGCTTTCGCCAGATGGGCCGCCACGCGCGGCAGCGGCGCAGGCGTGTGGCGGCGTTGCGCACGGGAAGCCTGCTGGCGGGTCTGGCCATTGCTGTCGTGCTGGTCGGGCGGGTCTGGCAGCCCGACCTGTCGCGGCTGGCGGATCTGTGGCCGGGCGGCGATCTGGATCAGCAGCTGGTGCAGGTCGAATCGCAATTCGACATCGCTCCGGTCGTGCGCCGCGACACCTTCGCCGACATCCGCGGCGATCCGCTTATCATCCCGGCACCGGAGGGCGATGAGGCCGGCGAGATCGCAGCCGAGGTCCTGCCCGCCGATCTGATGGCTGAACCCCGCCTGATCGGTCTGGGATCGATGGTGACCGTGATGGACAGCCCGCTGATGCCGCGCGACCGCAGGCTTGTGCCCAGCCTGCCCTCGACGCGCGAGGAATTCGCGCTGTTCCGGGCCGAGCGCGGTCAGGGCCGGCTGTCCCAGTCGGCACAAGCCGATCAGGTCGGCGTGCCCGCAGATCAGCGTGCGACCAGCAGCGTCAGCTTTTTGCGCGACACGCCGCAGCGCGTGGGGCTGTGGCGAGAGCTTATTCTGGAGACGACCCGCGCCACGCCTCTGTCCGATCTGCTGGTCCAGAACGGGTTCGATGCGACGGCGGCAGAGCTGCTGTCGGATCGGATCGCCGACCGGCTGTCCTTGCCGGACGAGCTGCCCCCCGGCGCGGTGCTGGCGCTGCGCTATCGCAGCCGCGACGGCAGGCGCGAGGTGATCCAGCTGTCGGTCTATGACATGCAGGGCTATGTCGGCTCGCTCGCGCTGTCGGCGGCGGGGCAACTGGTTCCAGCCGCCGATGCTTGGGCCGACCAGCCACTGCTGGACGAGTTGATGGCCCGCCGCGAGGGCGCGCCCGACGGGGCCGGGGCGCAGCAGCGGTTGCTGGATCTGATCTATGCGGCGGCGTTGCGCAACAGCCTCTCCTCGGACGTCGTGGGCGAGGCGATCGCGATGATGGCCCAGGTCCATGATCTGGACAGCCTTGCGGACCCGGATGACAGGCTGACGCTGATCCTGGCCGGGGAGGGAGAGCTGATCCGCCCCGGCGGCATCCTGTTCATCGGCATCAGCGGCCCCGGAGGAGAGCGGCGCTGCTATGTCGTGGCGGCGGCGCAGGGCCAGACAGAATGCTATGTGCCTTCGTCCCGCGTCCAGATCCGCAGCGCGGGCGCGACCCTGTCCCCCCCGGTTGCCGGGGTGCTGACGCAGCGCTTCGTGCCCCCGGCACCCGGGGCTGACGCGGATGATCCGGGGCGTGGCCGGGTCGTCTGGTCGGCGCCCGAGGGCACGCCGGTCACCGCCGCAGGCGATGGGCGCATCACCCGGATTGCAGCATCCGGTGCAGCCCCCGCAGGCATCGAGATCACCCATGAGGGCGGCTTTGCGACACGCTATGACGGGGTCGGGCCGGTGGCCGTGCAGGTGGCACAATCCGGGCAGGTCACGCGCGGGACAGTGATCGGCACCGTCTCCCGGGCTGCGGGGCAAGCCGAACCGGGGTTAGGATTTCAGCTGCTGTCCGACGGCGTGCCGGTCGATCCGATCCCCTATCTCAGCGGCGCGGGCGAGGTTCTTGCCTCGGATGCGGTCGAATCGCTGATCGGGCGCATCATCACCGTGGAAAGCGCGGGCAATGCGCGTGCGCGCAATCCGCTGTCCAGTGCGACCGGGCTGGGGCAATTCATCGAATCGACATGGCTGCGGATGATGGCCAGCTATCGCCCTGATCTGGCGCAGAGCCTTGATCGGGCAGCCTTGCTGGATCTGCGCTTTGATCCCGATCTGTCGCGCCAGATGGTCCGCCACTTGGCGCAGGAGAACGAGGCATTCCTGCGCAGCCGCAATCATGCGATCACCCCGGGGCGATTGTATCTGGCCCATTTTCTGGGACCTGCGGGCGCCGATATGGCACTGCGGGCTGATCCGCAGGCCAGCGTTCAGCAGGTCATGGGGGCCGCCGTGGTCGGGGCGAACCCCTTCCTGCGCGGCTATACCATCGGCGATCTGCAGCATTGGGCGGACCGCAAGATGACGGGTCGTGCGACCGCAGCGGTTCCGGCGCCCGTCGAAGTGCCGGCCCGGATCCGCGCCTATGTCGCGGCCATCGACCGGCTGCGGCAAGATCGCGACGGTTAGAGAAAAGTTAACAGTTGATGAAAATTTGCTGTTTGACTGAGAAGAAGACCGTGGTTTGTGCCGAATGTGCAAATCGCGCAATTGCCGCCGATGCCGATCATTGGTTCCCTTCGTTAAGATCTGGAAGAGACATTCATGATGACCTCCTCTTCGTCCCGCGCCGTGTCGCAGGCTTGCCTTGCCAGACTTCTGATCAGCACCGCGCTGATAAGCGCCGCGCCGGTCATCTTTCTGCCAGGCCCGGCTTTGGGGCAGGATGTCCTTTATCTTGATAACGTGGATCAAAGCGCCGACAGCGGGATCAATCCCGGGTCCGGGACATGGGCGTCGGGATCGGTGATCTGGTCTGATATCGACGGCAACAACCACGACAGTCTGTCACGCGGGGACACCGCCGTTTTGCGACCCGCAGAGCTCGCTGATCCCGCCGGCATCGTGCTGGACATCGAGGGCACCGTCCTGCCCGGCACGATCCGGGCCGAGGGTTCGGGCTTCACGCTGAACGGCGGCACGATCGGGGACTTTCTCAACGCGGTGACCTTTGAGCTTGTCTCGGAATCAACCCTCACTGTCAGCAGCGATTTGGGTGGCCGGGCCATCGTGGCCGGCAACGGAATCGTCTATTTTACCGGAGAGCAGACTGCCAATCGTAGCATGACCGTCACGGAAGACGCGACGCTGGACAGCAGCGGAGAGACCACCGGCACACTCAGGGTTCAGGACAGCGCGACCGCAATCGTCAGGAACCGGCATGATGGCAATGCGACCGTCGCCGAGAATGCGACGATCACCCTGATCAGCACCGGAGTGATCGAGGGCGATCTGGACCTTGACGGTACAGCCCTGCTGAACGGCACCCTTGAGGATCTGTCGATTTCCGAAACCGGGACGGCCAGAGTGACCGGGGATCTTCGGGTTGATCGCCTGACCGATCAGCAGGGAGAATTGCGGATCGAAAGCGGCGGATCGATGGACATCGCGCGCGACGGGCTGGTCAATGCGGGCACGCTGTTTCTCTCGGGCGCGGTGACGTTCGACGGTGACGCGGAAGAGACGACGAATACTGGCACCATCGTGCTGGAGGGCGGATCGCTGGCCGGGGGCCTGCGCAACGAACAGGACGGCGTCCTGCAATTCGCATCGGATCTGGAGACATTGACGACGACCACCCTTGCAGGTGATCTGATCAACGAGGGCGAGATTGCCGTGACCGGATCGGGCCCGATGGAGCTGGATCTGGGTGATGCGACCTTCACCAACCTGGGTCAGGTCCATGGCACGGGGTCGGGCACGGTTCGTATTCTCGCCAATCTCTTTGCTTTGGAACAGGGCTCGACCCTGAATATGGGTGTGGTCGAACTGATCGGCCGGATCGAGAACAACGGCACGTTGCTGGTGACGGCCGCGCGGCAATTGACCGAGGATATGCTGAACGACGCAGACGGTCAGCTGATCCTGTCTGACCAGTTGGACGCGAACGGCCTGTCGATTCAAAACAACGGTGTGATCAGGACCGAGGCCGATGCGCTTGCCGGAACGGCAGGTGCCATCACCGGCCTGACCGATCTGACCTCGGACGGCCAGATCCAGATCGGTGAAGGCACGCGGGTGCAGGCGGACAATACGCTGATCGAGGATGAGGGGATTCTGGAGGTCGCCGGACGGCTGGAGACCACGCTGCAGATCGACGGCGATGCCGAGGTCGAGCTGCAGGGCGGCGTCATCGCGGGCGCTGTCACCAACGAAGGCGAGCTGCAGGGCGACGGACTGATCGACGGGACGCTGACCAATCTGGGTGTTGTGACGGCGACCGGCGATCTGAGTGTCGCGGCTTTGGACAATAGCGGCACGGTTTCCATCGACACGGGGGCGATCCTGCGCGCGGCGACCGATATCCTGAATGCCGGTGTGATCAACCTGACAGGGACTCTGGACATCGCGACGGGTGCCGGTCGGCTGGTCAATCAGGCGACGCAGCAGGTGAATTTCAACGGCGGGCGTCTGCAGGGCGATCTGATCAACGACGAGGACGGGACCGTCGATCTGGCGGGCAACTCGACCGTGGCCGGCAATGTCGTGAACAACGGCACGATGGTGAATTCCGGCTCGGACGACACGACGCTGGAGCTGGAAAGTGGCACCTTCACGAACAGTGGTCTGGTCACGTCGACCGATGGCGGGCAACTGACGATCATCGCCGACCGGATCGAGCTGCTGACGGATATCGATTCGGCTTTGGTCAATCTGATTGGGCAGATTTTTAATGCGGCAGGTCTGGACTATACCGCCGACACCGTGCTGAGGGGCGATCTGAACAACGCGGATGGCAGCCGCGTCCGGGTCATGGCCGATGTCGATGCCGACGGTTTCAACGTCACGAACGAGGGCGATTTCCAGATCGGCGCCAACGGCGATGACGGCAACCTGGCCGGCGTCGCCGTTTTTGACAATTCCGGCGATCTGACGGTCCGCGAAGACAGCACGCTGGCGACCGAGCTGCTGACCAACCAGGATGGTGCCACGACGACCATCGGCGGTGAAATCACAGGCGAGGTCCGGAACGCGGCTGGCGGTGATCTGGTGCTGGACGGGGGCGTCGTCACCGGCCCTGTCGACAATGCGGGCGGGCTGACCGGCGAGGGCGAGATTGCGGGCCAGCTGGTCAATGCGGGCACGGCAGCGCTTGCCGGATCGGTCCAGGATATCGCATCGTCGGGAACGCTGACCACCTCGGGCGATCTGGCGGCTGGCACGCTTAGCAATACGGGTCAGGTGACCGTGGGTGCCGGTCATCAGTTGAGTGTTGAAAACGGCATGCAGAACGACGGCACAGCCATCCTGCGGGGCGAGTTGACCGGTTCCGTGGTCAATACGGCGGTGGGAACCCTGGACATGCAGGGCGGAGCGCTGGCCGGGTCGTTGGACAACCGGGGGCAACTGATTGGCCGGGGCAGGTTGGACAATGTGACGACCAGCGGCACGCTGCGGACAACAGGGCTGCTCGACGCGGATCTGATCAGCAATTCCGGGCAGGTGACCATCGCCACTGGCAGTGAACTGACGACCTCCGAATGGGTGGATAACACGGGCAGTGTGACGATCGACGGACGGCTGCGCGGCAATCTGGTCAATCAGGCGGGCGGCGATACGGTTATTGCCGGGTCGGGGCGTATCGTCGGAGCCGTGAGCAATGCCGGCCTGCTGACCAGCCGGGGCACCATCGATGGCGATCTGAGCAATGACGGCACGGCAGATCTTGCGGGCACGGTCGGCGCGCTGACGAACAATGGCGATCTGGATCTGACCGGTCTGCTGCGGGCCGACAGCGTTACGAGCATTGGCGCGGTCACCGTCGATGCCGCCGACACGCTGGCCGTCGCAGGCCCGTTGACGACCAGCGGCACCCTGACCGTCAGTGGCCGCGTCTCGACAACAGAGACGCTGAGCAACCTGGGCGACGGGGTCGTTACGCTGCAAGGGGGCGTTATCGACGGCGATGTCAGCAACACGCTGAATGCCCGCCTGACCATGGACCCGGCCAGCCGGATCGACGGCACGCTGAGCAATAGCGGGAATGCGGTCTTGGCCGGTATGGCTGGCGATATCTCCAATCTGGGGACGCTGGACGTCAACGGGCAGTTGCAGCTTGGCGATCTGACCAACACGGGCGTGGGTCGCGTGACGGTGGGAACGGGGGACGCGCTGACCGCAACCGGTCAGATCTTCAACGAAGCTGTCATGCAGATTGCCGGGACGGCCACTTTGCAGGGCTCCGGGTCGGTCCTTACCAATCGCGGTGCGTTGACGCTGACAAACGCGCAGATCAATGGCGATGTCGTCAACGACGACCAACTGACCATCGCGGCCAGCAGCCGCATCGCGGGCGATCTGGACAATCGCGCCATGCTAGCCATCGCAGCAGACGACGAAACCGAGCTGGATCTGACCGGCTTTACCTTCCGCAATTCGGGCCAGATCATCCGGCGGGGGGACGGGACGGCGCGTATCCTTGCTGACCTGTTCCAGCTTCAGCAGGGCTCGGTCATCGATACGGCCCTGATCGAACTGGTCGGGCGGATCGACAATGCGGGTCAGTTTCTGGTCACCGCGGCGACACGCCTCAGCGATGGGTTGATCAACCTCGACGGTGGGACCATTCAGGTGTCGGCGCAACTCGATGCGTCAGATCAGGACATCACGAATGACGGCACGCTGACCATCGCGACGGGTCCCGCGACGGGCGTTCCGGCCGAGGTCGTCAATGTCGGCGATTTCGTCTCGTCCGGGTCCACGGTGATCACAGCCGGGACGCGCCTGCAGGCGCAGTCCAGCCGGGTTGCGGATGGCGGCGACCTGTCGGTCGGTGGTGGCCTGGACAGCGGCTTGCGCATTGATCAGGGCGGCACTGCGGTGATGGCGGGCGGCACGGTCTCGGGCGACATTGAGAATGATGGTGTGCTGCGCGGCGCGGGACTCGTCCAGGGTCTTGTCGTCAATACCGGTCAGGTTCGTGCCACCGGCTTGCTGGACCTCGCGGGTCTGGAAAACACGGCCTCTGGCCTGACAGTGGTCGAGGCTGATGCGACGCTGCGATCGGCCAGCGACATCGCCAATGCCGGACGGGTCGATCTGTCCGGCACGATGCAGGTCACCTCGGCTGCGGGGCAGTTCCGCAACCTGGCGGATGCGCAACTGAATCTCTCCGGTGGACGGGTCGAAGGCACGTTGCTGAATGATCAGGACGGCGTCGTCACGGTCAGCGGCACGTCCAGCGTCAGCGGCAACGTGGTCAATTCCGGGACCATCCAGATGACCGAGGGCGGCACAGCCAGCCTTGAGGTCGAGGGGGGCAGCTTTACCAATCGCGGTCTGGTGCAATCGATCAACCGCGGAAGGCTGACGATCATCGCACAGGACATCATTCTGGAAAGCCCGATCAGCAACAGGTTCGTCGAACTGATCGGACGCGTCCTGAACGTGACGCGTTTGGATTTCGATCAGGATTCCAGTCTGACGGCCGAACTGAACAACGGCGAGGGTGGATCCATCGGCATCTATGCCGATCTTGATGCCGCAGGTTTCGACGTGACGAATGACGGGTTGATCGAGGTGGGCGATGCGGCGCGCGACGGGCAATTGCGTGATGTCGCGACGTTGACCAACCGTGGTCGTCTGACCATCGCCCAAGGCAGCCGTGTGGAGGCCACCCAGACAAGCAACGCGACGGGGGGCGAGATCGCCGTCGGTGGAACGCTGACCGGGTCGCTCAGCAACGGTGAGGGTGGGGAGATCAGCCTGAGCGGCGGCACCATCGAGGGCCCGGTAACCAATGCGGGCGCGCTGTCCGGAACCGGAACGATCACCGGGGCACTGTCGAACAGTGGAACGGCCACCCTGGGCGGGCAGGCCGGGGTGGTCACCAACTCCGGCACTCTCAGCACACAGGGTCGGCTGGATGTCGGATCGTTGATCTCGGGCGGAAATCTGGTGGTCGGTTCGGGCACGACGCTGCAAGTGGACAGCGCCGTTCAGAACCGGGGTCAGGCCAGCATCGGCGGCACCTTGCAGGGCGATCTGACCAACGGCGCGACGGGCCGTCTGGATCTGACGAACGGCACCATCACCGGCAATGTGCAGAACGCGGCCGAGGCTCGGTTGCGCGGCACGATCGGTGGCGGGCTGTCCAACAGCGGTCGGCTGACCACCACCGGCAATCTGAGCGTGGATGGGCTGGATAACAGCGCCGAGGCGCGCGTGGCCGCGGGTCACGTCCTGACCGCGTCGGACGGGGTCACCAATACCGGCGATCTGGCGCTTGGCGGAACGTTGGCGGGGGATCTGCGCAACCGGGCAGGGGGCACGACCACCCTGACCACCGGCAGCCGGATCGATGGCGCGGTCCAGAATGCGGGAACGCTGCGCGGGTCCACGACTGTGGCCGGGCCGCTTTCCAACAGCGGCACGGCGCAAATCTCGGGGTCGGTGGGCGCTGTCACCAACATCGGCACGCTTGCGATGAGCGGGGCGCTCGCGGTCGACTCGCTGGCAAATGGCGGCACGGTGCAGGTCGGCGCTGGGCAGGCGCTGAATGTTCAGGGCGCGGTGACCAATGCCGGCACGATTGCGCTGGACGGCAGGCTGACTGCCGGGGACGGCGTGCGCAACGATGCGGGCGGCACGATTGCGCTGGACGGCGCGACTGTCGTGGCGGACGTGACCAATGCGGCGGACGGATTAATCCAGATCGTCAGCGACAGTAGCATCGCGGGTGATCTGACCAATCGCGGCATGATCGATCTGACCGGCACCGCGCCCGATGTCACGCTGAGCGTGCAGAACGGGACCTTTACCAACTCGGGTGTGGTGCAGGTCAGCGGCAGCGGTTTCCTGACCATCGAGGCTGACGAGATTGTGCTGGAGGACGGCTCGCAGGTGGATAACAGCCGGGTCGATCTGGTCGGCGCCGTCTCGAATGACGGCGATCTAGTCTATCGGCGCGATGCGGCTCTGGACGGCGATCTGCGCAACGGCACCGAAGGTTCGGTTGGCGTGCTGGCCGATCTGGACGGCGCGGGCAACGACATCGTCAACAATGGTAGCCTGATCGTCGGTCAATCCGGCGTCACCGGCAGCGTAACGGGCCTGGGTTCCTTGGTGAATGAGGGCGATGTGCAGATCGGCGCGGGCAGCACCGTCGCCGCCGTGAACACGCAGAACAATCAGGGCGGTACGATCACCGTCGCCGGAAGTCTGGGCGGCAATGTGCAGAATGCCGTCGGGGCGCAGATCGGCCTGACCGGCGGGACCATCGGCGGCAACATCCGCAATGACGGTCTGCTGTCGGGCGACGGCAGCATCGTCGGCAGCCTTGTCAATACCGGCACCGCGATCATCCAAGGCAACGCGGTGGCCGTGGACAACAGCGGCAGCCTGCAGACGGCTGGCGATCTTGCGGTCGCGGGGCTGGTCAACTCTAGTCAGACCAGCATCAATGCGGGTGACCGGCTGACATCGGACAGCCCTGTCATAAGCAGCGGCACGATGTCGGTGGCGGGGATGCTGGACGGATCGGTGGCCAGCAGCGGCACTCTGGGGGGCAGCGGCCAGATCACAGGCAGCGTCGAAAGCCGCGGCCAGCTGATCTGGACCGGCAGCATCGGTGGCGGACTGCTCAGCACCGATGTGGCGCGGTTGTCGGGCACCGTCGGCGGCAATGTCCGTAACGAGGGCCGCATGACCACCACCGGCGATCTGTCCGTTGGTGGCACCCTCATAAACGCGGCAGGGGCCGCGAGCGCGGCGAACGTCGGCATCGCAGCCGAAGGCGATGGCGCTGCGCTGGCCGTAAGCCAGGGCACTGTCCTGACCGCCGATGGCGGGATCGCCAATGAGACGGGCGCGACCTTGATCAATGACGGGCGCATTGTTGGAGACTTGGACAATCGCGGATATTATCTGCAATCAGGTGTCCTGCAGGGATCGGTTGTGACGCGCGGGCAAGCGCAGATCCTCGGCAGCGTCACCGGCAATCTGGACTATGTCTCGGGCCAACTGACCCTGGCCGATGACGTGCGGATCGGCGGTGATCTGACGCTTCGCCAGGATTATGCCGTGGACGCGGGGCGCACACTTGAGGCCGGGCGGACGATCATAGCCGATGACACGACCCTGTCGCTTGGCGGCAGGCTGGACGGCGCGTTGTCGAATGCAGGCACCGTGGCGGTCTCGGGCGATCAGGCATCGGTGACAGGCACGGTGACCAATAACGGTGAGTTGGATCTGACCGGCGGCAACCGGGTTGGCGACGTGCTGCAGGTCGGCGGGCTGAGCGGCGACGGGACGGTAAGTCTGGACGTCGATCTTTCTCAGGTGACGGCGGACCGGATCGAGGTGCGCGGCGGGGCTGCGGACGGTTTCGTGCGACTGGAGTTCAATCAGGCCACACCTGGGACCGTCTCGCAGCCCGGTCGGCGGGTGACGCTGCTGGACGTGGACGAACGTTTTGCGGCTGAAAACACGTTCAGCTATTCTGCGAATACCGATTTCGCGGCGTCCGAGCGGATCGTCTTTTCGGTCGAACAGCTTGCGAATAACGGCGATCTGACCTTGGTCAGCCAGACGAACCCGGCCATCGGGGCGCTGTTCGGCAATGTCGCTCTGACGCAGTCCCTGATCGGGTCGGTCGTCAACCGACCGACCAGCCCCTTCGTGACCGGACTGGCATTCGAGGACCCAGAAAAGCCGTGTGGCGCGGGGGCCTGGGGCCGGATGACGGGCGGGACAGCCACCGCAGAGGGCGCCACCGACAATGGCGTCAGCAGCGTCGACAGCAAGATCAGCGCCACTTATTATGGCCTTCAGGTCGGCAGTGATCTGGCTTGTTTCGACGGCCGCTTCGCAGGCTGGAATACCGCTTTCGGCGTGCTGGGCGGCGTCAACCAGGGCAGCACCACCCAACCCATTTATGCCATCGATGGACGTAATTCCCAGAACCTTTCGACGACCCTCAGCAGCGTGACGACCGCCGATTTCACGCAAGGCTATGCCGGGGTCTATGCCACAGCGACCCGAGGGCGGATGCAGGCCGACCTGCAGCTGCGCCACGAGCTGACCGATTTCGACATCAGCAACCGTGCGGTGGCTGCGACCGGCAGCGGGTTGGGTCTGGACAATGCCGAATTCAGCAGTGCGGCAAATACGCTTTCGGGCTCGTTCAGCTATGTCGTTCCGCTTGGACAGGACAGCGGCTGGAGCTTTGTGCCGACCGCAGGTTTTGCCTGGTCCAGACTGTCTACCGACCCGGTGCGCTTTGACGATGATTATCGCCTCAGCTTCGACGACAGCGAACGTCAGATCGGCTTTATCGGCGGAACGCTGGCAAGGACCTATGTGCAGCCGGACCAGAACACGGCGCTCTACGCGTTCGCTACGACGACATTCTACAAGGATTTTGCCGATCCGACCGTGTCCGTCTTTTCGAACGAAAGCGACCCGACGTTCGATGCGCAACGGCTGGTCTCGGACAATCTGGGCTCTTATGGCGAGTTCAGTCTGGGGGCGAACTATATCAAGATCATAGGCGAGGGGTATCGGGCGCGCCAGTTCAGCACCAGTTCCCGCCTCGATGTCCGCTACGGCAATTCGCTGGACAGCATTGGCGTGACGGGGCAGGTTCGCTGGCAATTCTGAGCCGTTACCATGACCGGCGCCACCTGAGCGGCCGGTCATAGGCCGGCCAATAGCCTTTAGGGGGCCTGTTGCCCCAAACGGAATCGAACGCCAAAGGAAGACCGCGCGCATGTCCTGGTTCAGCAAAGTCGCCTGGAAAGAAGGGTTGTTTCTGCAACCCCAGCATCTGCAACAGGGCGACCGATATCACGAAAATCTCATCCACGCGCGCACGCGTCTGATCACGCCCTATCCATGGGGTCTGTCAGAGCTGTCGATCGATCGCGATCAGGCACAGCAAGGGATGCTGGCCCTGCGCGCCGTGGCGGGCATCCTGCCCGACGGGACGCCCTTTGACGCGCCGGGAACGGGTCCGCTGCCGTTGGCGGTGCCTGTTCCCGAAGATGCAGCGGGCCAGTTCGTCTGGCTGACATTGCCGGATGTGTCGCCCAACATGCGGGACGCGTCGCCCTATGAAGACGAAGGCGCGACGACACGGTGGGGGATCGTGACCGAAACGGTCAGCGACAGCGCGTCGTCGATGCGCACCGAACAGGTTCTGGAACTTGCCGTGCCCCGGCTTGAGGTGGCAATCCGCAAGACCCCGCGTCCGGGCTATCAGAACCTGCGTCTGGCACGCATCACCGAAGTGCGCGACGGTGTCGTGACCCTGGACGAGACCTCTCCGCCCCCTGCGCTGGTCATCGCCGCTCATCCGCAGATTCTGGGCTATCTGACCCGGGTCATCGGCTGGATCGAGGCGCGCCTGGAAAGTCTGGCGCGCTATGCCACCGATCCCTCGGCGGGGGGCGGGCTGCAGGCCAGCGATTATCTGATGCTGATGACGCTGAACCGCAGTATCGGACCCTTGCGCCACCTGTCTCGCGCCTTCGCCATCCATCCCGAACGGCTTTACTGCGCGCTGCTGTCTTTGGCGGGCGAATTGGCGACATTCGATATCGGCAGCCGCCATGCGCCCGATTATCCGGCCTATGACCACGACAATCCGAAAGAGGCTTTCGGCCCCCTTGTCGCCGATATCCAGCGGCTGCTGTCGCGCGATGTGGGCCGGGCGATCCGTCTGCCGCTGCGCGAGGTGCGCCAGAATTCGTATCTGGCCGAGGTGGCCGACCGCAATCTGTTCCGCGAGGCGACGTTCGTGATCGAGGTCGAAAGCGCCAAGCCGCTGACACAGGTGCAAAGCCAGTTCCCCGAATTGTGCAAGGTCGGCCCCAACACCCGCATGTCCGAAATCGTGAACAACAACCTGCCGGGGATCGGGTTGCAGCATCTGCCCAATCCGCCGCGCCAGATCAGGGTGCTGTCGACGAACGTCTATTTCCAGCTGGAGAAAACCTCGCCCCTGTGGCGGGAGTTTTCGACCGCGCCGGCGATCGGCATGCATTTTGCGGGCGACTGGCCGCATCTCAAGCTGGACCTTTGGGCTGTTCCTGAGAGGGGCTGATGGCAGGCGAGGACGACGACAAAACCGTATTTGGCGGCCCGCTGCCGGGCAGCAACCCGGCGCGCGAGCCGGGGCCGCGACCGGCATCCGATGGCTGGGGCCGCCCGCCTGTGCCGGGCGGCGGGGGACATGGCAGTCCTGCCTCGGCTCAACCGCTGGCACCCTTTTCTCCGCCGTATCCCGCACCGGGATCAAGCGCGCCGCAGGGCGATGGCGCCTCTCCCTTCGGGGGGCCGGGCATGGGCGCGGCTGGCCCGGGCCAAACCTGGCTGGGCCGTCCCGCCCCTGCGCCGGTCCCGGGCAGCAACGCGGGGCAGATCGGTCGCGCGGCTGGTCCGGATCGCGGCTTTTTCCCCGACATCGCCGCGCCGCAGTCGACCCCGACGCGCGAGGCTCCGCGCATTCCACTGTTCGAGGCGTTGCAGGTCCGCGATCTGGGGGCGGGGTCATCCTCGAACCCGATCCTTGCGTCTGCGGCCAGCCTTCTGATCCTGCTGGGACGGCTGCGCACCGGCATGGTGGAGTTGCAGGTCGCACCGCTGATGGAGCATGTGACACGCGAGATCGACCGCTTCGAACGCAATGCCGTCGCTGCAGGCGTCTCGCCGCACGAGGCTCTGGTGGCCAAATATGCGCTGTCCGGCACCGCCGACGACATCGTGCAGAACCTGCCCGGCAGCGATCGCGGCAACTGGCAACAATATTCGATGGTCGCCCGGTTCTTTCACAAGCGCGATTCCGGCGTGGGCTTTTTCCAGGAGGCCGAAAAGGCCATGCACGCCCCCGCCCAGCAATACAATCTGCTGGAACTGATGCTGGTCTGCCTGTCGCTGGGATTCGAGGGGCAGTTCCGCACCATGCCGAACGGGGCCGCCGAACTGTCGCGGATCCGCAGCGCCATCTATGAAAGCCTGCGCCGCGTCAATCCGCGACCGGACGAGGATATCTCGGTCATGTGGACGCCGGTCGTTCAGGATCGCGGGCGGCGGTTCGCGGCCATCCCCCTGCCGGCGGTGTTGGGGGTCGGGGTGGCGGCGCTGGTCGCCCTGTTCGCGGTGTTCGCCACGCTGATCAATCGCGATGGTGCCGCCGCCGCCGAGACGATGCGCGCCATTCATCGCGGCGCCCCGGCTTTGCAGATCGACCGCACCGATCCCGGTCCCGCCTTCGTCGCCGAGGTCCCGCAACTGGACCGAATCCGCACCGCCTTTCAGTCCGAGATCGCCGATGGCCGGGTGGGGGTCGAGGTCAAGGGCGATTACATCGCGATCCGGGTCGGCAACCTGCAGCTGTTCGATCTGGGTCAGGTGGAGGTCAAGCCGGGCTTTGCCGATCTGGCCGCGCGTATCGCCGAGGTTCTCAATGCCGAAGGTGGCCCCATCCTGATCGAGGGGCATACCGACAGCGTGCCCCTGACCGGACGTGGCCAGTTCAAGGACAATTATCAGCTGTCCACCGCCCGGGCCGAGGGCGTGGCCGAGGTTCTGGGGCCGCTTTTGTCCGACCCCGCCCGGATGCGCGTCGAAGGGCGCGGCGAGGATGATCCGGTCGCGGACAATGCCACTGAAGAGGGCCAGTCGGCCAATCGCCGGGTCGAGATCCTGCTGGCCCGCGAAGGCAGCTATGACCCTGCACCCGCGTCCCCGGACGGCGAAAACGTGGCGCCCCAAGAACCGACGGAGACGGCGAATTGAACCTGTTTGGCCTCTATGTCCCGACGCCCCGCCTGCGCAATTCCGGTTGGATGCGCTGGCTTTTCACGCTGCTGGGGCTGGGCGCGTTATGCGCGGCGATCTGGTTCGGCGGTCCGATGACCGGATGGCCGCCGCTGGCCCGCGTCACGGTGCGGGTGTGGATCATCGTGGGCGTCCTCGCGATGTTTGCCACGGTTCTGCTGATCCGCTGGCGTCGCCGCGTGCGCGCGGCACGCCGGATCGAGGAGGCGCTGGTCCCGACCGAGCCCACCGGCGACGGCGCCGTTCTGGCCGAGAAGATGGCCGGGGCGCTGGCGGTGCTGAAGAAATCAGGCGGCGCCTCATCGCTTTATGACCTGCCATGGTATGTCATTATCGGTCCGCCCGGCGCGGGCAAGACCACGGCGCTGGCCAATTCGGGCCTGGATTTTCCGGTGGCCCAGACCAATGCCATCTCGGGCTTTGGCGGTACGCGGAGCATGGATTTCTGGTTCGCCGAAGACGCGGTTCTGATCGACACGGCCGGGCGCTATACCACTCAGGACAGCGACGCCGTGGCCGACAAGGCCAGCTGGGATGCCTTTCTAGGCTTGCTGAAACGCACCCGCCCGAACCGCCCCATCAACGGCGTCATCCTGTCCTTTTCGGTCGAGGATATGATCACCGGAGACGAAGCCAGCCTTGCGCGGCACGCGGAAACCGTGCGGGCGCGTCTGGCCGAATTGCACGAGCAGCTCAAGATCGATTTTCCGGTCTATGTGATGTTCACAAAGGCCGACCTGATTGCCGGGTTTCGGGAATACTTTTCCAGCTTCAGTCTGAACCGGCGCAAGCTGGTCTGGGGCGTGACCTTTCAGACCAAGGACCGCAAGGCCATCACTCACGAGGCGGTCCCGGCCGAGTTCGACCGCCTCGTGTCGCGTCTGTCGGACGAGATCATCGACCGCCTGTCCGAAGAACCCGATGGTGTGGCCCGCATCGCCATCTTCGGTCTTCCCGGGCAGATGACGCTGCTGCGGGACAACGTGGCCGGGCTGCTGCGGCGCGTGTTCGAGCCGACGCGTTACAAGACCAATGCGATCCTGCGCGGGTTCTATTTTACCTCTGGCACGCAAGAGGGCACCCCGGTCGATCAGGTGCTGGGCGCGATGGGTCAGCAGGGGCCGGTCGGGGCTTTCGGCGCGGGCTTCATGTCCGGGCGGGGGAAAAGCTATTTCATCCACGATCTGATGCGCGGCGTGATCTTTCCCGAACAAGGTTGGGTCAGCCAGGATCAGAGGGCGGTGCGCCGTGCCCTGGCGCTGCGCGTCACTGCGTTGACGGCGCTGGTTCTGGCATTCGTGGGCGGAGCCGGGGCGTTCGGCTATAGCTATTGGCAGAACCTGCGTCTTGTGCGGACCGCCGAGGCGGAAACCACCGCTTATCTGGTCGCCGCCGACGAGGAGCTGCGCCGCGAGGTGATCAGCGATACCGATCTGCGCCCCATCGTGCCTCTGTTGAACGACATCGCGACCGTTTCGGCGGGCTATGGCGACCGCGAGCAGCCCAGCTTCTGGGAGGGGTTGGGCCTGGGGCAGCGCGAACGCCTGAACCTTGTCGCCACCGACAGCTATGCCGAGGCGCTGGAACGGATGTTGCGCCCGCGCCTCATTCTGGATCTGGAGCAGCGCATCCCCGACATCATCGCCTCGGGCGAGATGACCGAGATCTATCGCGCGCTGAAGGTCTATCTGCTGCTGGGCAAACAGGGCGACACGACCGATGACGATGCGATCGTGAGTTGGTTCGACCAAAGCTGGCGGCAGGAATATCCGGGCCGGACCGGCCTTGATCTGATCGACCAGCTCAAGGCCCATCTGGCCGCCATGACGCGGCTGGACGACACTCGCGCAATGCTGTTCGATCTGGATCAAGCCACCGTCGAACGCGCCCGCGCGGCGATCGCGCAGCTGCCGTTGGACCAGCAGGCCTATGCGATCATCCAGGACGGTGTTCTGGCGACCGGCCTGGCGGACTGGCAGCTGGAACAGGCGGTCGGCGGGGCCGCTGCCGCACAGGTCTTTGCCACGCAGGATGGTCGGTCGCTGGCCGATCTGCGCGTGCCCGCCCTATTCACCTATGAGGGGTTCTGGGGCTATTTCTACGATCAGCTGGCCGTCGTTGCCGACGAACTGCGCCGCGATCAGTGGGTGCTGGGCGATCTGGGCGACTCTCAGGAAATAGAGGGCCGCCTGTCGCGGCTGGACCGCGACCTGATGGACCGCTATCGCACCGACTTCATCGCCGCCTGGAACGGCGTTCTGGACAATCTGACACTGGCATCGCTGGTTGCGGACAAGCCGCAATACGCGGTTCTGGGCAGCGCGGCCTCGGCATCAGGGTCGCCGATCCTGAACCTTGTGAACGAGGTTGCGGCCCAGACCCGGCTGAGCCGTGAATATGAACAGCTGGAGGGTGCGGTCGCGCCCGAAGGCGAGGCGGCGCCCGCCGAGGGTGGCGGCGGGCTGGCCGCATCCATCGGCGACCAGTTGGCCGGGCGCATCCAGTCGCGATCCACGGGGGTCCAGCGCATCCTGCTGGACGCTGCCGCCCAGCAGGCACCGCGCGGCGCGCCCGGCGCTGCCGCCCCGGCGGGTGGCAGCGAGGCCAACAGCGTGACCGCGCCGATCGACGCGATATCCTCCGCTTTCGAAAACTGGCACCTGCTGGCCGAGGGAGAGCCGGGGCAGCGCCCCGTGGACACGTTGCTGGGCAATCTGGGCGCGATCTGGGAAAATCTGCGCCTGGCCGAGGACAGCCCCGATCAGGCCGCCGCCGCCATGCCGACCCTGCTGAACGGGCTGACCCAGTACAATTCCCAGCTGCCCGAGCCATTGGCGCGGATGGTGACCAAGGCCGACGGCGATGTCCGGGCGGGCGCGTCCGATGCAAATATCGAGGTCATGAACCGTGCGCTGACCGACCGGATCACTTTTTTCTGCCGCGATACGATCACTTCGTCCTATCCGTTCACCAATGCATCACGCAGTGTCTCGATCGACAACTTCTCGCGCTTTTTCGGTCCGGGCGGCGAGATGGACCGCTATTTTACCGAATTTCTGGAGCCTTACGTCGAACGCAGCAATGATGGCTTGAGTTGGCGGGCCGACCAGCCGATCACGCAGCGCCTGTCGCCGACGGCCTTGCGACAGTTCGAACAGGCCGAACGGATCCGCCGCGCCTTCTTCGCGGGCGGCGGCAGCCAGCCGTCGGTCGAGATTAACGTGGCGCAGGTGGACGCCCATCCGACGGTCGAAACGGCCGTCCTGTCGATCAATGACACGGTCTTGCAGACGGCGACCGGGTCTTTGTCGCGCACGGTCGTCTGGCCCGGGCAGGGGCGTTCGACCCTGTTGCAGCTGACGCCGCCGCTGGCGCGGGATTCTATTCTGCGGTTCGAGGGCAGTTCCTGGACGTTCATGCAGTTCCTTGACGCGGCCAACTATCGTGAACAGCGCGGCGACACGCTGCGGGCGACCTTTGTGCTGGGG
This sequence comes from Paracoccus sp. Ld10, assembly GCF_045064235.1. Taxonomy (NCBI): domain Bacteria; kingdom Pseudomonadati; phylum Pseudomonadota; class Alphaproteobacteria; order Rhodobacterales; family Paracoccaceae; genus Paracoccus; species Paracoccus sp. Ld10. The sequence continues at coordinate 60,844 of NZ_JBISHD010000013.1, forward strand.
GGGCGAAATGTGACCTATGATTTCACCATCAACGCTGTCGCAAACCCGTTCACGATGTCCGAGCTTCGGGACTTCCAATGCCCGCAGAGCATCGACTGATGTCCGGAGCGGCGGGGCTTTACGGCAAGCATCCGGGCTTCGGCGATTTCATCGCGGCAGGCCTTCCGGACCGGGTGATCGCAGCGTTGGGCGACTGGATGCAGGCCGCGCTTGGCCAGTGGCGCGACGCTGCGGGCGACGGCTGGCAGGAGGCATTCGACGCGACGCCCCGGATCAGCTTCTGGATCGGCCCGGCCTTGTGCGACAGGATGGCGTTGCGGGGTGTCTGGCAGGCGTCGCGCGATCGCAGCGGGCGGCGCTATCCGCTGCTTGTGCTTCAAACGGGCGGGCATCCACCGACCGCTGATCCGGCGGACAAGTTTTATGCGGCGGCGGGAGACATGCTGGACAATCTGTTGGCAGCCCCCGGTTTCGACGCGCGTGACGTGGCGGGTCGTCTGGCCACGGACCTGCCGCAACCGCCCGATGCGTCGACGCCGGTCTGGCCGACCTTCTGGGCCCTGAACGCGCGCCATGTCGCGCGCGATCTTCTGAAGGAAATGGCCGCTGCCGACCATGCGCATGCCGCTGCCTGCCGCAGCTATTGGTGGTTCTCGGCGCAGGAGGGCGGGTCCGGCGTTCTGGCTTGCCAGTCATGGCCCGGACCGGACGAATTGGCATGGCTGATGGCGGCGGGGCGCGGGCCGGGTGTCGAACGGACTGTCATCAAGGGGGATCCCGCATGACCGCGACCGAAGTTCTGTTCCAGTTTCGCACCGGCGCCCTGTCGGATACCGGTCTCGTGCGCAGCCACAACGAGGATGCCCTGACTGCCATTCCGGATCTGGGCCTGTGGGCCATTGCCGACGGGATGGGCGGCCATGCGGCGGGCGATGTGGCCAGCGGGATGATCGTCGAGGAGCTGGCCTCGCTTGGCGTGCCGGTCAGCGCGCAGGACCAGCGCGCCCGTGTTCTGGAGCGGATCGAGCGTGCGCATCATCGCATTCTGGCCCATGCCGACGCGCATCAGCTGAAGACTGTCGGCGCAACACTGGCGGTGCTGTTGATCCACGGTGGCGAGTTGACCTGCATCTGGGCAGGCGACAGCCGGATCTATCTGTGGCGCGACCATGCATTGACGCCCCTGACCCAGGATCACAGCGAAGTCGCCCAGATGGTGGCAGCCGGAACGCTCTCTGCGGCCGAGGCACGTCAGTCGCCGCGCCGCAATGTCATCACCCGCGCCATCGGCATCGGGGCCGTGCCGCAGCCGGACATGGTCGGCGGCGCGCTGCGGGATGGAGATCGCCTGCTGCTGTGTTCGGATGGGCTGACCGAGCATGTCACCGATAGCGAACTGGGTGCCATGCTGGCGCTGCCCGAGGGTGCCGAACCGATGGCCCAGGCGCTGATCGCGCTGACGCTGGAGCGGGGCGCGCGCGACAATGTCAGCGTGATCGTGGTGGATTGCACGGCGTTGCCTGCCACCGATGAGGCGACGTGACCGGGTCGTCGGGTGATGCACCGTCCGGCGATGAAACGGACGCCGGGCAAAGAGCGGATCAGTACGTATCCGCTGCGGTGCCTGACAAGGCCGACCGCTCCGGTGAAGGTCCTGCGGACGAGATACAGGCCACCGAATTGGAAGCCCGGGAGGGCGGACCATCTGGGGTGACTGAGGCCGGTGATCCTCTATCCGAACCATCTCGTCTTGATGCAACAGATGTGGAGGTGTCACCAGATCCGTCCGACGCCCCGGCAGAGCGGACGGTCATCGGCACGGCGCCCGAGTTTCTGCCCGGTGCGCGGCCCCCTGATGCGACGGTACTGGGCGATGCCGTGCCCGATTTCGGTCCGGGCGACAGGATTCTGGATGCGGGCACGCTGATCAACAACAACTATCGCATCACCGGTCTGGTCAGCAGCGGAGGCATGGGCGAGGTCTATCGCGCCGAGAACGCCTTCACTGGCGATCCCGTGGCGGTCAAGGTGGTCCTGCCGGATCTGGCCGACGATCCGGCGGTGCTGGATCTGTTCCGGCGCGAGGCGAGGGTCCTTGTGCAACTGCGTGACGAGACGATCGTGCGTTATCATAATTTTGTTCTGGATGGCGGGCTGCAGCGCTATTGCCTGATCATGGAGTTCGTCGAGGGCCGCCACCTTGGCGCCCGCATGAAAGAGGACGGACCGCTGAACGATACGGCCGCATTGGCGCTGATGCGGCGGCTGGCGGGGGGGCTGGCGCGCGCGCATGCCCATGGGGTGACGCACCGCGATCTGTCGCCCGACAACGTGATCCTGCGCGACGATCATCTGGACGAGCCCGTGCTGATCGATTTCGGCATTGCCCGCTCGACCGAGCTGGGTGACGGGTTGGCCGGGCGATTTGCAGGCAAGTTCAAATATATCGCCCCAGAGCAGCTGGGCCATTGGCAGGGCGAGATCGGACCTTGGACCGATGTCTATGGCCTGGCCTTGCTGATCGCGGCGGCGGCCCGGGGATCGGCGCTGCCGATGGGTGACAACGTGGTGTCGGCCTCGGCTGCGCGACAGGTGATCCCTGATCTGGGCGGTCTTTCCCACCGGCTGTTTCCGGTGTTGCAACAGATGCTGGAACCTGATCCGGCGCGGCGTTTGAGGGACATGGGGGCCGTGCTGCGGATGCTGGATGATCCGATGGCCCTTCCTGCGCAGTATCGCTTGCCGCTCTGGTCCGCAGCGGCGGGGCAGGATTTGCCGAATACGACTGCCAGCAGTGGGGATGCAGCTCGAACCGGCTCGATCAGTCCCTTCGCCGCGCTTGCCGCCAGTTCTGCGACGGATGCCAGCGAGCCGCCGCCCGCACCGGGACGCTGCCCATGGGTGCCGATCGCGGGTCTTGCCAGTCTGCTCATCATGGCGGCTGCGGGCTTCTGGTGGTTATCGACGCCTGGCCCTGATCCGGAAGCGCCGACCGAAGTCGCGACAGCCCTCTCGACCATGCAGCCCCGCGACCCCGACACCCGAGAGGGGTTTCTGGCCGATCAGCCCCTGCCCACCTGCACCTTCGTGACCCGTATCGCTCAGGGGCCGGATGCGGGCCGGCTGCTGGCCGTATCCGATAGCGCGGTCGATCTGACCCCATTGGCTGCGGCCTATGGCACACGGTTTGGCGCCGCGCCGTCGATCCTGTCACGCCGGATTGCGTCCGCTCAATGCCCCGCGCTGGACTTTCTGCGCCAGATTGCCGGCCGCCCCGCGCGCCCCCCCCTGCTGGAGGCCACCAGCATCGTAGAAGCGACCGGGTTCCAGATACGGGGCAGGGCGCTGGCCGGTGCGGAGGGCCGCAGCCTGTGGCTGTTCCTGCTGGCGCCGGATGGCAAGGTCTATGACCTGTCGGCGCAGATCTCGGCCAATGACGACGGCGGTTTTGCGGTGGCGGTCCAACTGCCCGAGGATGCGACTCGCGATGCGTCCTATCTGTTGGTCGGGCTGGGGGTCGAGGACCCTCTGGCCAGTGTCACCGCAGCGCCCTCCGGTGCAGATGCCGCAGATCTTCTGCCGCGCGTACTGGCCGAACTGAATGCCACATCCGCCGCCCCCGCCGCCGGTCTGATCGTCCTGATGCCGGGGGCAGGGCAAGCGGAGTAGATGTTCCGGCAGGATGGTTCGGGATCGACAGGTCCCGCCGGGGATCATCAGCCAGCCGTCATGGCCGCCGCAAGGGGCGCGACCGGCATCGCCTCTCTGTTCTATCGTGCCCCATCCGTGGCTTTGGCGGTCAGACGGGGATGTTCAGTCGGTAAAGTCTCGGCCTTGTCAGACATGTTCCTGCAAAGGGAGAGTATCCAGACCCGCTGTGATGTGAGTGGCTTCAGGCAGCGATGGCAAAACGGACCTTAGTGCGGCCGTCACCTCTGGGGCCTGACCTCGCGCCCTTGGCATTGGTTCAGCAGATCCATCGCCTCGTTCAGATTGGTCCGCAGGCGACGCATGACTTGCCTGTTGTTGTGCAGGTAAAGCTGCTTGGCCGTGGCGATATCGTATTCCACCTCCAGCCGCTGCTCAAAGGTCTCGTTCAATGCGGTCTGATAGGTCTGGACGGCCTTCGTCAACTGGGCTGCACGTTCCACCAGCGGGTTACCGGCCATCTTGGCGGCCGATTCGACCGTATCGGCCAGCGTCCTGAACAATCCGTTGGCAATGGCCCGGCGTCGCGCATCGCTGGTATCGGCTGCGCGGGCATCGGCAACCATCCTGTCGATGTTCAGCCCTTGCTGAACCTTCATCTGCATGAAATCGGCACCCGCTCCTCCGCCGACCATGCCGTTCAGAGTATTGAGCGAACGGCGCGTGACCTCGGCCCTGTTCGCCTGGCCATGCGCCACCTCTGATGCCGATTGGGCCGTGTCGATGGCAGCGGTGCCAAGCGATGAAACCCGCGACGCGGGCCCGCCCACCAGTGCGCCCGCCAATTCCAGAAAGCCCACGCAGGTATCCTTGGTCAGCCGTCCGAACGTATAGACCTTGTTGACGAAATCATCCTTGTCGCGGGCCATGATCAGTTCACGATGCATCGTCTCCAGCGCGGCCATCTGGCGCCCCAGATTGTCGATCCGGTCGATATGCATGGTGCAGGTCTGCGCGGGACGGATGCGGTGGCGTCGCGTGGCGTCGGTGATGGTTGTCATGTCATCTCTTCGCGCTAGGATCGTGGCACTAAGAAGCTAGCCTAGGGGCTGATCTTTGTCGACTCTCCCGGACGCAGGCAGGTGAGCATGGAAAGGGTCCATCCCATCGGGTCCATCGAGGAGATTGCCCAAACGCGTCGAGGTCTTCAGCTCAGGACAGTCACGGAAACTATGATCTGGCGTTGGCTGGTGTCCGAGAATATGGAGATCATCGTCGCGGAAATTTCTGGAAATGACGTGGACTTTCACGCTCGGGTGGCCGGCCAAAGGGTAGGCTCCATCCTACATTTAAAGGTGAGACTCGATCCTGGCGCCTATCCGAGTTACGGACCGGAGGTATCGCCCAGATCTGGCAACGTTTCCTGAAGCCATATTCTCAGATCATCGAGCGGCCCCTCTTGAACGGACCACAACCGTAGGCCAATTTTATTCAGGCTTACAAGAAAATCGCGAAGTTCCCAAACGTTGGGAGTGATCCGATCGCTGTGCTCACACAGCACGATGTCAAAGTATCTTGCAGAGGCTTCCACCTTAAGAAACGAAATCTCAGGTCGATCAGTCCGAACATCACGCCAGTTCTCGTCCGCATAAATGTCGAACGTCTGCCAGCCCTGTTTTATCGCAAAGGTCCGGCAGATGTATATCTGTTCTTCGATAGTTTCGCCTTTGTTCGAGCTGTTCGCATAAATCGCAACGCGCAGTTTCATTTGTGTTGTCCTCCTGATTATAGCGCTTTTCGTGTTTGAACCTTCAGAGATGATCAGCGGGCAGGTCGTAGAATTGGGGCCTTCACGTTATCAGGTGGCTATTTTACAGAGCGGCTTAAGGATAGCTTTGGAAATCGAACAACAGTTTTCAAATCCTGTCCCCGCAACCAAAGCTAATTCCCCACCATCATCATCACCGCACAAACCCGCAACAGCGGGTCTTTAGTGTTTGGGCGTGCGGTTGTGGCCAGAGCTGGCGGTCGCGACCGCACGGCCCGTCGCCAAGCGTAGCAAATGCCAGCAGCAGGCCGTCTTCTGAAAACACGGAAGCGAATAATCAGATCGTGCAAAACTCCGGTGGCGCAACTCCTTCGAGTCGCGCGCCGGACACGGGGATCTCGACCCAAACCCGGGGTGCGCTCTCGCTATTGCCCGTCGCCCATGTTGCGACACCGGTCTCCCCTATGACAGCCAGACCGGGACGATCGGGAAGGATGCTATGAGGCAGGAAGCTTGCCTGCCCCACGAACTGCCTATTCCACTGCCTTAGGCCTCCATCCTGACTGAGATTGACGCGCATCCGCTGGTGCCCAAGCAATGGCAGCTTGTCCTCGACAGGCATGTGAAAGACGAAGTTTCCGTAAGAATTTGGCTCGGTCCAAACGCTCGTGATCTCCAAGTCGCCCATTTGCAGGACGGCACGCATCTCCCGCCCGTTCTGCAGGTCCTGCGGCACTTGAACCTTGATCTTCAGGTCGCCGTTGAGCCTGACGTCCAGATCGGCGTCCAGGATGCTGGCCTCGACGCGATCAACCCAAGGCGCAAGGAGACGGCTGTCCTCGGACTGTGCGAGCAGATCGATTAGGGCATCGACCGTCGCGGGTGATCTTTCGTTGAGGCTGACGATCACGCGCGCATAGCGCGGCGCGATCTCCTCCACCGCTTCGCAGGCCATCCGTCTTTTATAGCCGGGCAACTCGTCCAGCGAGATCGTCATGACGACGTCCTTGCGCTCGGTCTGTGCGCTATGCAGGCGCTCCCTGACGATGTTCTGCAGTACAGTCCGAATTGCCGCCTTCTGTTCTTCGACCAGAGCTTCCAATTCCTGCTTGAACTCGTCCCGGGAGACGTGCTCGTCCAGCTTGATAATGGCGTAATCTACGCCGACCCAGGAAATGAGCCCGCCGACAACAACGCAAGCCGCTGCGGCCGGTCCTGCCCAGGTGCACAAGATCCCCCCGGCGCCTGCGCCGCTGGCCACCGTGGCCCATCGGGCTCCCGTCTTGACGGCGACCTTGCCGGCGATCTTAGGGCCGAGCTTCTTTGCGACGATGCCTGGAACGACTGCAAGTGCGGCGCCGCCGATCCCAAGGCTACCGAACACGACGGCCGTCGTCGCGATCCGATTTCGGGCATCTCCCACGGACTGCCTCGCCAAATCGGCGAAAGGCGCCTCGGCTTCGCGGTTTTCTGTCAGTGAAGTCTCGACAGATGCCAACCACAGCCGATCGAAATCGGCTTGCAGCCCTTCAGAGATGGAGCCGATCCTTCCTTCTAATCCCGCGAAGAGCTGCTCGTCGAGCTGGTTCTCCATTTGCCCGAGAACACTCGCGCTCAGTTCCAGCCATTCGCCCTTCAGCGAATAGTGGAAGTCCAGGTATCGCGGGATCCCTGCATAGACGGGCGCAAAAGCAGCATCCAGCGCCGGGTCGATATCTTCCATGACCTCCATCGCCGCCTGTTCGGCCTTCCTCATCGTTGCATCGGCCCATCCCCCGCTGTCGTCGGAGAGCTCCTGGACCTCGGGCCCCTCTTGCGCGTCCTGTCTGCCGGCGATCGCACTCACGCCAAGGGCTGCGACGATGAGCAGACCAGCGGTGCCCCAATACCAGCGGGCCAGCCCCTTGGACTTTCCAGCCACCTGAACTGCCGTTGCCTTCGTCTTGTAGTCCTGGTTCTGGCCGTTGTTCCGCTGAGTCATGCCGATTTCCCGTCGTAATGGTTATCGATGAAATTGGTGATGACGATGCTGGCTCGCGCCGTCAGAAGGCCGAAGAGGACCATGTCGAGATTGTAGAAGGCCGCGACTTCGGGATATTCGTCGGCCTGCGTTACGATCCAGAGCTTGACGCTGTCGAAGTCCGACGCGAGTCGGAAGATTTGGGACAGCCAGCTGCCGCGCTCTGGTAGCTGATGCAGATCTATCGAGAGAGCGTCCACGAATGAGGCCGGGCGTATCTCCGTCGGTATGTCGGGGGCATGCCAGGTGACGTAGAACAGGATGAAGGCGAAAGGCAGCCCGATTAGCCAGGTGCTCGGTCCAGAAGCGAACACCCTGTCAAAGGGCGGCACGAGATGACGCTGAAAGAACGAGCGAAGCGCCTGGAACATCGCCCCCGCCGCGAATGACAGCGCGCACAGGATGCCTGCGACGTCTGCCGGCATTGTCAGGGCGTGCCAGGCAAGGGCCGGGATCAGAACCGCAACCAGCAGGATCGACGATAGGAAAGCCCCCAGCTGGCCCGTCATCCACGGCGCAACGAAGGAGTCTTCCCGCAAGACCAGGCGCCGCTCGGCTCTCCAGCGTTGCAGCACGAGAAGTCTGTTCCCCAGGAATATGAGCGCCGCGATGAACAGGAGCCAGATGATGGCTAGGTCGGTAATTCCGTAGCTGACCTTCCACAAGTAGAGCAGCAGCGCGGGGATCAACGTTCCGACCGCGGCAATCGCGACGGCTCGCATCATGGAAATGGTGGCCTTGCAAATGTTTCCTGACTTTCATCTTTATTCAGCATGTCCTGCGCAAAGCAAGTTGCCAGTGGACGTTGCGTCGTGTTGCGAAAATCCCGTGGCCTTGCCGCTACGGTATCAAAACCTTATGGCCGCTACGGCGGTTACGTGGAGCGACTGCGCCAGGGAGGACCGCATGAGCATGCGACAGTGACGGCATCGGACATTCTTGCAGGAAGAATGTGGACCCGTACGCCTTCAGCGTTTCTGATTTCGACATCGCCGAGGCGGCCGATCGCATCGACGCTCTGGTGTCGCCCGATCCCGAACGCCCCCGCTACATGCGGGGCGACGTGCCCGCAGGCTGGTATCGCCTCCTGGCCATAGCCGTTGATGCCGCTTGCCGGCGTGCAGGAACGGCGCCTTCTGCAGAGATCACGCTGATGCAGTGCAAGGAGAAGTTTGGCAAGCTGAGGCTGCTCTTTGCCGTCGAAGGCAGTAAGGAGCTAGGCTCTGGACCCATCGATTTCAGATTGGCTGCGTGATTCAGGGTTCTGGAAACGGAGCGGTGATATGTCTGATCTCTTCTGGCTGAGCGAGGCGCAGATGGCGCGTCTGGAGCCTTGTTTTCCGAAGTCCCACGGCAGGCCA
>NZ_JBISHD010000014.1:0-11747 GCF_045064235.1 Paracoccus sp. Ld10
GGCGCTCTGGCGACACTGGAGCGGCTATTACCGCCGGAGCCGCGTCGAGATATGAGGCGGATCGTTTTCCCGACGATTGGATGCATCGTGCACGACTGCTGGGCCAGCGGCTGATGGCGCGCGGCTTGGACCGGAAGGTCGCCGAGGTTCAGGAGCGCGTTGCGATCCTGAACGGCGGCACCGCCCCTGGCATCCCCGTCACAAGGGCCGTGGGATAAATCCATCTGGGGAAAAGCGAGAACCGTCCGTCAGATGATTTGCGCAACAGAGGCCCGTCAAACCGTGGGATCAAACCCTTAGGGCGTGCCGGGGTGGACGCACTACTGCAGGTGAGGCAGCCATCGTCTTCAAATGTCAGTCCTCCGAGCGTTGTGAGATTACCCGCTATGGTTAGATGTAGATCCGCATCCGTCTTCTTCGCCGTAAGACACCGGTGTGATCCTATTTCAGCAGCATAGTAACGGGACCCGGATTTGGTCGATATCAACCGAACCAAACCAACCTGCTCCTAGGGTGATTAAAAGAAGTTTTGATGATGGCCTTGTTGGCCCTCATAAAGGAGATTTTGAACCCTCCAGAGTAACAGAAAAGTATAGAGGACCTTTGCCTCTTGAGGCCATATTTCGCACCAAGTCCTCTGCCTTAATTAAAGTTATTGGAACATGGCGAGTCCTGTTTGGTTAACGCCCCAATAAGCCTGTCGGCGCGCAGCGATTATGCACGCCGCAACCAGACAAGGAGATCTCAGGTGACCGTCAATGATCCGCACTTTAAGGAGACTGATACGTCCGAACAAAGCAGCATCAGATCCGAGGCTTCTGATCAAGCGTCGCGTCTGGCCGGTAGTGTCAAAGACGAAGTTACACGTCGCGAACAGAACTTCCGTTCCGGTGTCGCAGACCGCGCCGAGAGCGTCGCCGAGGGCCTGCGCAAGGCCAAGTCCGACATTGATCCGGACTCGACCATCGCGGTCATGTTCGACCGCGCTGCCGACAGCGTCAGCGGTCTGGCCGACAGCCTGAATTCGACTGATCCTACTCAGATGCTGGGTGACATCCGTCGCTTCGCACGCAGCCAGCCGGGCGCCTTCCTCGGTCTGTCGGCCTTGGCGGGCTTCGCGGCCCTCCGCTTCCTGCGGGCAGGGTCCACGACTTCGACCTCGCCGGACTCGGTCAGGACCAGCAGCTACGGCACCTCCAGCATAACCCGACAGACCCCTTCCCAGGACCGCGCGTCAGTCAGTCCTGTCGGTGCCGCCAGCCCTCACTGGGGGACCGGCAGTTCTACAGGCGCCGATCAGGGCGCGAGCGCCGGCACAGTCCGCCCCGTATCGACCAGCTCTCAGACCCTTTCAGGCAACCACAATATCGGGGGGTCGCATGACTGATCCAATCCGTTCGCAAAACCCCGCCTCGCTCGCAACTGAAGCTTTGCGCCTATCAGGTGATCTCGTCCGGAAGGAGATCGCGCTCGCGAAGGCTGAGATGCGGCAGAACCTGAGCCATGCGGGCGCCGGACTTGGTATGATCGTTGCTGCAGCCGTTCTGGGCATCGTCACGTTGAATGTGCTGACCGCGGCCTTGGTCGCCGCTCTGGCAGAGACCGATCTTGGCCCGATCTGGAGTGCAGTAATCGTAGGGGTGATCCTGGCGATCTTGGCCTATGTCTTGCTACGCAAAGGTATGGCCGACCTCAAACCCGAAAACCTCATGCCGACGCGCACGGTTGAAAATGTCCAGCGCGATGCGCACGCGGTGAAAGAGGCCTATCATGACGCATGATGCAAACAACCCGGACCAAATCGAACGCGAAATCGAAAAGGACCGTGACGCGCTGCGCCGTACGTTGAACGATCTGCAGGACGAGCTGTCGCTCGATGGCCTGTCACGACGTCTGACGGGCTCGGTTCGTCGGAACGGGGCGGATTGGGCAGAGTCGGCCAGCGCTGCCGCTCGGGCCAATCCCGTTGCCTTGGGCCTGACCGGCATCGGGCTAGCTTGGATGATCTTTGGACGAGGGCATGACCCGGTCCACCGATTCGGCCAACCCTCTGCTGGTCATCGCACCGATGACACAGCCACGGCGACGGCTCGTATAGCGCCGGTCGCAGCTCAAGCACCCCAGTCGATGACCAAAGATCCGACCCCAGATTGGACGACGGATCACCGCCCGACGAGGACCGGCCAGTCTTCCAGCCTCACCTCCGAATCCAACAAGGAGCACAGCATGATGGACAGGACAAAAGAAACCGCCAGCCACCTGCGAGACCGCGTGAGCGACGGTACGAACTCTCTAGGTAATCGCGCGCGCCATTTCCGGGACCGTCTCGGAGAAGGGACCGAGGGCATGAGCGAGGAAGCCCGTCGCCGCATTGAGACAGCACGGCACAAGGCTTTGGACGCCAGCGAGGCGGCCAGCCGCCAGATGGCAAAGGCTAACCGGCAGGTCGCCCGCAGCTATGACAATGAACCGTTGCTGTTCGGGGCACTGGCATTGCTTGGCGGCGCGGCCTTGGGCGCTCTATTGCCCGGTACCCGGCGCGAGAACGAGTTGATGGGTGACTATCGCGACCAGCTGTTCGACGAGGCTGAAGCGGTCTACCAAGAGGAAAAGGGCCGTCTTGAAAATGCGGTATCCGCCGGTCTCGACGAAGCGAAGTCTGCAGCTTCCAGCGTCGTCGCCGCGGCCAAGGACGAGTTGGCGGACGGGGGGTCAGATAAGACTTTTTCCGGCTCAGGACAGTCCCCGTCAGCAGCCCCATATGGAACGACCAGTACCTTTGGCGCGTCTGGAACAACACCGACGCCGGGCACGACCCGAACGTCTCAAGTCTGAGCTGACAGCCGCACCACGTTTAGATAGCCCCGCATTCGCGGGGCTATTGCTTTACATGATCAGCCTGTCAGGGTGGTGCTCTGCTTGATCCTGTCATTGGCTTTGGCGACATATACCACTATTCTCGCAAACCGTCGCGAAGGTCTGTGGGTCGAATGTGATGCTTGATGCACATGCTGAAAAGCGCTCGCTTAAGCATGATCACCATCATACGATTTAGGCCGGGAAGGCAAACGGCGGACAAATGGCAAAGACTTATTCGGTACTGAATATGGTTTGATGCTGATGCCGGGGGCTGCAGAGACATGCATCGCCTATTTGCAGGAATTTCACGCCGAAAAGGCAAATCATGGTATGCAAAGAACATCCTGTTGAAGACCGTACGGATTTGGCCGAGGATCGAACCATCCTTGCTGTGGAACGTACGTTTTCCGGCTGGATCCGGACAGGTTTGGCGACAGCCGCGGTTGCGATCGGGATGCAGGCTGTCTTTGGCCCATTTCAACCAACCTGGGTCCCTAAAGCCGTGGCGACGGTGCTCCTTCTGGCGGCACAGCTGATGTTCCTCTTTGCCTGGTCAGCCAATCACATGTCCCGGCGCAGGCTTTCGAGCCATACAGCCCGAGCCCAATCTGGAACTCGGATCGTCATCCTCATTCTGCTGCTATCAGCAGGCATCTTGGGGGTAGGGGTCGTGCTGTGGCTGCTTTGACAGAAGACGGCATCCAGGGACCCCGACATAGGATGCCCGTGTCAATCCGCTTTTAAAACTGATGGCCAAATGATGCTGTTATTGAATGGATGAAGGAGTATCGCATGAACTGGTCTGAGATGTTGTTCCAAAGCTGGAGCGGGATCGTACGTACGATCATTGTCGGTACGCTCGCTTATGTCTTTCTGATTGTTTCGCTGCGAGTTTCAGGCAAGCGGACCTTGGCTAAATTGAATGCGTTTGACCTTATTGTCACCGTGGCTCTTGGCTCCACGCTGGCGACCATTCTTCTTAGCGAAAGTGTCGCCCTGGCAGAAGGGGTCACAGGGCTAGTTCTGCTTATATTACTCCAATATGCGGTCACTGCCATGTCAGTTCATTCTGAAAGGTTCTCCCGATTTGTACGCTCCGAGCCATCACTTCTTCTACGCAACGGAACGCCCTTGACTAGAGCCATGCGCAACGCCCGTGTCACCAATGCAGAACTTGAGACAGTTGTACGCACGGCGGGCAAAAATGATATGGCGAGTATTGGAGCAGTTATTTTGGAATCAGACGGTTCCTTTTCGGTCATCGAAAGCAAGCTTGACGAAAATGATGAAATACGTTGAAGCCACAAATTGATATGATGGTTTCATCATAAACTGCGCAGATGCCTCATGAGGGTCTGTAGCAGGGGTTTATGGTGCGACGCGACTCTGTTGCATAAATTAGCTAAGGGATTCATCTAGCGTATTCAGCGTGGTATCTGAAGCGCATGAGCAGACCTACATCCCCTGCCTACAAGACAAGAACTGGCCCGCCTATTACGAAGCTCTGAAGCGCCGTCGCTCGCTGACGATCTGGTTCGACCCCGAGATGATTTGGGAGGCTAAGCCAACCGGCAAATGTGGCCGACAGCCTGACGACAGGGACGCAGCCATCCGGACATACCTGGTAATGAAGGTGCTGTTCGGCATGGCGCTCAGGCAGACAACTGGTGTCGTTGAGAGCCTGCTGCACCTGACCGGCTTGGACAGGACAGCGCCCAACTACAGCACGGTGTCGCGGCGCCAGATGACCCTGAGGGTCAGCATCCCGTATCGCGGTTCTCCAAGCCCGCTACACCTGTTGATCGACAGCACAGACATAAAGATCGAACGCGAAGGGGAGTGGAACGCACGCAAGCATGCTGGCACAAAGCCCCGGGTCTGGCGCAAGATCCATATCGGAATTGACGAGCATACGCTGGAAATACGTGCAGCCGAGTTCACCACCAGCAACGCGGGCGACGCGCCAATGCTGCCCGATCTGCTGGATCAGATCCCACCGGATCAGGAGATCGCCAGCGTTACCTCCGATGGCGCCTTTGACACCTGCAAATGCCATGATGCCATTGCCGCCCGCAGTGCTGCTGCAGTCATACCGCCCCGCAAAACGCTAGGCCGTGGAAGTCCGACACGCCCGGAGCGATCGCGCGCAACGAAGCCCTGCGCGCGTCACGTTGCTTCGGGCGAGCCCTTTGGCGACGATGGAGCGGCTATCACCGCCGGAGCCGCGTCGAAACGAAGATGCATTGTGTGAAGCTGCTGGGCCAGCGTCTGATTGCCCGGGACTGCGACCGTCAGGTTGCGGAGTTTCAGATCAGGGTGGCCATACTGAACGGGTTCACCGCACGCGGCATAACCCTCACTGAAGCCGTGAGATAAGTCTGTCCGGGGAAAGGGGAAGCTCATCCCTCAGCCCTTTTGCACAACAGAGCCCGTCGAAATGACAACGTAATCTATCAATTTCCGAGCCTCAAAAGCCGCGGTCAGCAACCTGGCAATCCCTTCAGATAGCTGCGTAGCAAAAGCTCCGTCCGGTCGCAGAACTCTGGATGCAGTCCCATCCACTCTCCGGACGGATCCAGGTTCCGGGAACACCGTTCAGTGTCGGCTCGCCGTCACTGCCGAACATGACCGTCCTGTCGCCGTCGGGCCAGACGAAGACGTTCGTCCAGCCATCGTCGCTGTTTCCGTCGGGCGCTGGAAGATAGAACAAGAACATCTGACAGGTCTTGGCGGGTGCCATCGTCCCTTGTGCATCGATCACACGGCACTGGAGATCGTACCGCGGATAGGCGCCATCCGACCATTGCCGCAACATCGTCGCATGGGCCGTACAGGCGTCGGCGATCTCCTCCGTGCAGGCGCGTAGATAGGCGCGCGACGCTTCGGTCAGGTTTTGCGCGATGACGGCGTCACGTTCTTCGTCGTCGATCACGGGATCCCCGTATACGGACGGGGCATCGGCAAGCGCAGTCTCGCGCTGTGCGACGAGGGCTTGCCCATAGAGAAGGCAGGCTTGGCCGTCACGCTGTCCCAATTCGGCAGGCATGTCGCAGCCCATCCGATAGAGACCCGCGGCGGCCACCTGATCCGCCGGGCCGCCCTCGGCTTTTGCGTGCATCAGGCCGAGGTATGTGCAGGCGTAGGGGTTGTCGTACGCATAACAGCTGAAACCTAGCCACCGACGCGCATTGGCATAGTCCCGAAGGGTGTTGTAAGCGTTCTCTCCGGCCCAGAAACAGACACGGCCCTGACCGTAATATTGGTCGGTACGGCCAGTCATGCCGGTGTTGCACCCGGTCGCATAGGCCTCTGCGGCGGCAGTGAAATCGCCTGTCTGTTCGAGCATCAAGCCAAGGCTGCCACAGTTGCCAACCCCCTCCAACGTCGCCGCGCAGCCAATCTGCAGAACTTCCAGCGCCTTCTGGGGCCTCTTGGGAAAACGGGCGCGAACGCCGTCGCCCGCAAAGAGCAACTCTTCACCATCGTAATAGCGATAGAGCGGTCCGCACCCAGTGATCTTGCCCCCGGCGCGGCAGGTTTCGTGCAAAAGCGCCAAGGGTACGCTGAGGTCATCGAGCGAGACATGGCCGCCATAATACCATAGGGCATCGCTGCACGGATTGCTGCCGTCGGTGCCTTCCGTGGTGCGACAGGTCATCGCCCGCCGTTCGTATTCGGCGCGGATTGGGTCCTGCGCCTCGGGCAGATCATCGCCAAGCGCCGTAGCCAGCCGGTCGCAGATGTCGCCACGGGTTTTTTCGACATCACAGGCCGCGCGGACCTTTGCCGCGGCGGTGCGACGTTCATCGTTCGTGAACTGATCGCTCAATGTGCTTTGATAGGCGCAGGCGGTCAGACCTCCCGCATCGCATCCTCTGCGGATCGCCACAACGGCCGTACGTCGCTGGTCATCGCTTCCATCGTCGGACTCGAGAAAGCGTCTGTATCGCCCATAGGTCAGCCGACATTCTTGGGAATCAGCGCTGTCGGCGTCGTCGCAGGCACCTGCGATGACCCGGGCGGCCCCGAACTCGACGAGCGGCGGCCAGTCGCTGTCCATCACGGTCCGACGATAATCCATCTGTGCGGCAAAATCGCGGCAATACCCGTCCTGCTTGAGGGTACAGGCGTAGAACATCGCCTCGACGGAAGTCAGATACGTGGTGACATCCTTGCTGCCGTACTGAATGGCCGGTTTCGCAAGCTCGTAACAACTGGTCGCCAAGCCCGCGTCGCAGCCGATCTTCGCCAGTTCGGGATCCAATACGGGCGGTGCCGATGCGGCCCCGGTGCGGTTGGGAAAGGTCGCGAACACCGCCTTG
The DNA here is from genome assembly GCF_045064235.1 of Paracoccus sp. Ld10. Taxonomy (NCBI): domain Bacteria; kingdom Pseudomonadati; phylum Pseudomonadota; class Alphaproteobacteria; order Rhodobacterales; family Paracoccaceae; genus Paracoccus; species Paracoccus sp. Ld10. The sequence goes on from NZ_JBISHD010000014.1 coordinate 7,182, forward strand.
TTCCGGAAAGATTTTCCGAACAGCGCGTTGTTGCAGGCCACCGGCTCGCCCAACATGCATCCCAGCAGATCAAAACGCGTGATCTGTTCGACCTCGTTATCCGACGGGTCTTTGGGCTGACGCAGCAGATTTGCGTAATGGCCGCAGCTGCTCCCATTGCCCAAAAGGCAGGCGCGTCGAAGACCCTCTGCGTCGTCTCCTTCAAGTGCAGTCGTGAAGAGAGCGTCGGCCTCGCGCCGCCGATCCCGCGGATCGGCTGGCGGAGGAGGGCTCGGTTCGGAAAATCGGCCGTCCTGCCAATCCATGACCTCGAAGTAATTCGCCCCATCCGAGCAGTAGGCGTCGTAAGGAATATCCGGCCCTTCCGACAGAACCTGGCCCACGATCTGGTTGCTGATCAGTCCGAGCGAAACGGCATACCAGCCGTTCTGAGATCGAAAGACGTTCATCACTTGGGCATATGCGGGATAATCCGCTGCAAACAGGTTCACGTCATCCAGCGTCCGGCGAGAGGCGGCGATGACGTGGCATGTGTTCGGCGGGGCAAGGAACGCGGTCGGGCTGGCCGCAGCACGTTCGCCATAGCCGCAAAAATTCCGTGCGGCACCTGACGCGATGAAGCGTGGCGTGGTCGCGTCGCCGTATTGGAAATGAAGGTTTCCATCCGCATCCAAGGACAGGTCGGTCACGGTGATCGCATCACCGGCCGCAACGCGTCCGACCTCGGCCCCGCCCGGGGTGTCGGATACGGGAGCGGCCTTGCATATCTGACGAACTGCCGCTGGCTGATAGGCTGGCAGAGCATTTTGTGCGAGCGATACGGACGGGGCCAGAATGAGACAGGCCAGCAACGCTGGCAACCATTTCGACATCGGCAGGGGCTCCCGGTAAGTTGCGGTGCGCTTTGACCGCATTTGAACACTATCGAAGACAGCTGACATCGCCAACATCCAAGCGAACCTCGGAACTACTAGGTGTTTGATCCCACGGTTTGATGGTGTGATCCTTTCGTTGGAATGGAAGGATGCACTATGGGCCAGGTTCGTCACGGAAGCGCCACGACCACGCACGCCGTCAGAGCTGCAATAATGAGGGCGGGCCCGCCATCGGTCCGAGGGTCGGCCCGAATGATCGCAAGCTTCGCTCGCGACGTTGAGCAGAGAGCTGGGGATCAACCCCAGGACAGTCTCGAAGTGGCGCAAGCGCCAGACGGTTGTCGGACCAAGACATGCGAGACCTGAACAGCAGCCTTGCCGCCATTCCGGTGTCAGGAGAGCGCTACACTGAAGAAGGCATGAAGGGGGTGAACGTATGACCCGCAGCGCGCGGCTGACACAGGCCATGGATCTTCTGGAGCGGCTTGATGGTGGAGCGCCGGCAAAGGTTGAAGCCAATCTGAACGCCTTTTCTCCCGACGCCGCGGAGCTGGTGCTTGGCTATGCCTTCACCGACATCGTCAGCCGGGAGGGGATCGACCTGCGCACACGGGAGATGCTGACAGTCGCCATGCTGGCCGCCATGGGCACGGCTCCTGGGCAGCTGAAGTTTCACATCCGCGCCGCCCTCAACATCGGCGTGACACGCGAAGAGATCATTGAAATCGTCTTGCAGGTATCCGTCTATGCAGGTGTTCCCGCCTGCATGAACGCGATCACCGCGGCAAAGAGTGCCTTCGCTGCCTGCAGTGTGTGACGTGAAGGAAGCGTGACAGGCTCGTCCCGCATAGCGGCCCCTCGGCCGCCGCCCTGCTCCGCCTGCTGTGCGGGACAAATCTGCCGTCTCGCAACATGCCGTGCTAACGACTCGTCATACGAAGTTTGCTTAAGGCGTAAAATTGGCAGCATTACTCGGGCGGTTGGTGATCTATACAAGCAAGATCGATCAGATGGCGGACTTTTACGCCAAGCACTTCGGCTTCTCATTGTCGCGGGCTGACGACGACCGCATCGTCGAGCTAAGGGCGCAAACCTCAGGTATGTCGCTGCTTTTGCACCCGGCAGCGGCAAAGCAGAAAGAAGGGCAGGTTTTGGTGAAGCTCGTGTTCGATGTTGAGAACGTATCGACCTTTTGTGAAGCTGCCAGGGCTGACGGGCTTGATTTTGGTAAGATCCACAAGGCTGACGGGTATGAATTTGCAAATACCAAAGACCCGTCCAAGAACTCAATTCAGGTATCGAGCCGCGCATTTCGGCAATGACGGTTTGGGCTCTTTACCGGCATTCGCCGCGCGACGCACGAACGTCTGGTCTGGGTAAGGCCGCCCCTCGCTTTGCCCTTCCAAAAACCGTCCTTTTTGGCAGGCGGTATGATGAAATCCAACGAGCTGTCACTATTTGGAATTGTCCTTGCTTGTATGAACAGCTTTTGAATCTGTCGGTGCTTCAGCGCGGTCGAACATGCCGTAGTTACGAACTACGCTTGCAATCCGAAGGCGATAGTCATCAAAGACGCCACCCCTCCCTTTGGCCTGCGCCCCTCGATGGGCGTTCAGAGTGCGCCACCGTGCGATTGCGGCCTCATCTTCAAAGAATGATAGCGATAAAACTTTACGCGGGTCCGTCAGGCTTTGAAACCGCTCAACCGAGATGAAGCCCTCGATCTGATCAAGCATCGGACGCATCTCGGCTGCGATATCAAGGTATTCATCCTTCCGCCCAGCCGCCGGTTCAACTTCAAATATAACAGCAATCATCGGGGCGAATCCGGGACTTGGGGTGTGGATACCAATTTTAGAAACGTGCGGTCCTCGCGCAAAAGAAACTTTTCTTTTTGGGCAAACTCATAATTTTTGCGCCCTAGCGGATCTTCGGCCAATCTGGCACGGTAAGCTTCATAATCTGCGAGACTTTTTACGTGGTAGATACCATAAGCTAGTGTGCTGGACCCTTCGTGGGGCGCGTAATATCCGATCAGGTCAGCACCGCAGCGCGGGATCGCTTGCCCCCAATTTCGTGCATATTCTCCAAACTGGGCTTTCTTCGTCGGGTCGATTTGGTAGCGGATCACACAAGTCAGCATTTCAGGTTCCTTTTCAAAACTGTTGAGCGGTTTCTATCCTGTTGCCGTGAGGATATGCTTCGACTACGCTCGAACTATGAAAGAAGGCCCAGATATTGCCCACATCGCCGCGCTGATTGGTGATCCGGCCCGCGCGAACATGCTGACTTCTTTGATGAGCGGTAAAGCATTGACCGTGAGCGAGCTGGCCGAGGAAGCTGGCGTGACAATCCAGACCGCCAGTTCACATCTGTCGAAGCTTGACCAAGGCGGCTTGCTGCGCCCCCGCAAACAAGGGCGGCACAAATACTTTTCGCTTGCCAGCGATGACGTTGCCCATGTTCTTGAAAGTCTGATGGGGCTTGCCGCCGGATCAGGACATTTGCGCAAGCGCACTGGCCCCAAAGATATCGAGCTGCGCAAAGCGCGTGTCTGCTACAACCATCTTGCCGGAGATATGGGAACGCAACTGTTCAACAGCTTGATGGCACAAAGGCACCTTGTTCTAGTTGGCGACGATCTGAACTTGACCGCGAGCGGCGCAGATTTTGTGGCAGGCTTCCAGATTGACCTCGACAGCTTGCGAAGCAACCGGACACCGCTTTGCCGCGAATGTCTGGATTGGAGCGAACGCAGGTCACATTTGGCAGGGAGCCTTGGCCGTGCCTTCCTGAGCCGCTTTGAAGAACTGTCATGGGCGAAGCGAGACCAGAAGACCCGCGTGGTGACATTCAGCACGGTTGGTGCGCAGGAATTTGAGAAACTGTTTACCGTAGCCTGATAGTCAACTGTTCCAAAAACCGTCCTTTTGAACGGTCCAGACCAATGTGGTGAAGGTCCGCTTTAAGTCTTACCCAAAGTCGAAAGCATTGAGCTTGTGGAGAATATAAGTGTCGGAAAAGACGATTGTGGATTTTTGGCATGCGATGGAGTCCAATTGTTGATTTCCACCCAGAACTGAGCCGGGTAGGCGCATAATTTCCACTGAGAAGTGAGCCAGGTGAACCTTCCCCCATAGCGATCAGCGGCGGGGGTAACGGAGTGATCCACATGGGACTTTTGAACATCATCCGACGCATGCATTTGCGCGAGAAGCTGTCGATCCGCGAGATTGCGCGGCGCACGGGTCTTTCGCGTAATACCGTGACAAAACATCTGGCAGCGAACACGATCGAGCCGAGGTTTGCGACGCCGGAACGTCCAAGCAAGCTTGACCCCTTCTCTGAGAAGCTGGCCGGCTGGCTAAAGACGGAGACCGGCAAGTCTCGCAAACAGCGACGAACGCTGAAGCAGATGCATGCCGATCTGGTCAAGCTCGGCTTCACAATCCGGGACTGGGTTGCTCGGTGTACGGAGCGCATGCAGCCGGAATGACTTGGACATGGCCCCGGCGCGTTGGTCTGGGGCCATATCCGGCGGACACATCGTCATCGCAGGGTCTTACGACAACCACGCAGACGGATTTCCTCGCGATCGGCCTGCACCCTTGCAATCGGCGTCCCCGCCATCGAAGTCGATGACACATCAGTTGCAGCGAAGGGCCCCAAAGTCCCGCGCTGCGAACCGATC
>NZ_JBISHD010000015.1:0-5657 GCF_045064235.1 Paracoccus sp. Ld10
CCGATTTTCCAATCTCAACACTTGGGCATTGAAACCTGCCATTTTTGAAATCAACCAAATCTCCCGGCTGGACCTGAAAGTTACTCCGCAGAAGATCGGCCGGACGGTTGCAACCGTTGAAATATCATGGGTGATGAAGGGGGGCGGGGCCAAGGCCATGGCCATCCACCAGCTGAAGGGTCACAGCATAGGACGCAAGGCCCGTCGCATCGGTACGGCTGATGCCGTGACAATTGAACCGGCCGCCTTCCCGGAAGTAGGCAGCATTGCCTATTCACCTCGCTGGAAGGACATCAAGCACGTATCAGGCTGCAACGTCGATGATAGCAAGATAGCAACCGATTTCCGCCGCTTTTTGACTAAGCGCAATATTTCCTGCAGCGCGGCAAACATTGAAACGCTGTTTGGAGACTTTTGCCGTAAAGTTGGAAAGATCTAGCAGACTCGCAAGATGGCAAACTAGCGTGTTGCACGGGACGACCCAGGGAACGCATGATAGGACGATACGCAACCGGGTGGAGGAATCATGGCGGGACTATCACTTTCACAGGCTGCTAAAGCAACAGGCCGCAGCAAGTCCACCATTGGTCGTGCTATACAATCTGGACGTTTGTCAGCTTTGCGGAACGGTGATGACACATTCAGCATAGACCCTTCTGAGTTGTTTCGGGCATTTCCCAAAGGGGGTCCCGGGACGGATAGGGACGCCCATAATGAAACAGTGCGGACCCCCCAAAGCGGTACGGCTGGAGCAAGTAACGAAAGGGATCAAATTGAGAGCCTACGCGATGAGCTCGCCAAAGCTCAGCAGCGGGCCGCTGTTGCCGAAGCACAAGCTGAAGAGCGGGCTCGTGCTTTAAATGCCGCGGAACGTAATCTTATGGATCTTAGGCGAATGTTACCTAGTCCAGAAAAGTCCCAATTAGCAGAAGATTCAGTTTCATTTTGGCATCGTTTTATAAAACGCTGATTTTGACTTTGGAGTATATAATGCCGTCTAAAAGAGCTATTGAAGAAGCAAATAGACGCGGAGGATACTTAGATATAAGTGACAATGATAAACCATGGAAGAATTTATTTAATTTTATTTATAAAAAAGGAAAGGAATCTATAAAAGAAGCCCTAAAAAATTTTATAGATGAAAAAGTCACAATTGATTTAGTATTTTATAATTCCAAAAAGTTCAACGCCTTTGTGCTAAAAGATGAAAGAAAGTGTATAATAGGACTAAGTGGAGCAGTTATACCAAATATTTTACATGTAGCAAAGTTCACCTTAAGCCATGAAGCAAATTTCTTTGGAAGAAATCACAATTATATAGGACCGGATCCCAACAATAATTCAATAGATTTTCTTATAAATGACCCTGACTTATATAAATTTTCTGAAGATAATAACTTGCAGAGTAATATAATATCCGTAATAAACATGGCTATAGACATATTAATATCACACGAACTTTGCCATCTTATAAATGGTCATATTGGATGGCAAAAAGAACAAGTTGATCTGAACTTTATGTCAGAAGCAAATCCTAAAGACTCTAAAATACCTTTCATTATAAGGCAAACTTTAGAGTGGGATGCGGATACCGTTGGAATAAGCCGCGCTTTTTTGCGAGCGCTAGGTGTAACCCTGCCTGATGTTTGCGGATTAAATTATATGTACAGGTTAAATCTTCCTTCCTACAATACGCACGGCACTAGTCAGCAAGCTATATACTTATTTAAAATAGCTATAATGGTTCTTTTTAGTTGTATGGATAGGGAAAGAGTTAGTTGTGGAGTAAATAATTCTTATCCTACTCCAAAAATGCGAAGAACATATGCTATGAGCATGAGTGATCATGTTTTTAGCACACGTATAATTCCCCTAATTGACAATAAAAGTGACTTGTTCAATCTTTACTGGGGCCCAAGCTCTAGCGCAATATTGCGTTTTGAAAAAGCTTGGACTTTTATATTTGGCCATCACATTAGCTTTCGTGAAAAACCTGATTTTGAATTTATAAATTCACTTAACGCTTATAAGTCAGAGTTCTCTAAATTATCCCCGCACCTATACAATCATATTATGGCGCCTTCTGCATGGGACGCTTTTTAAAATATATTACTGAAAAAATATTTTATTTTTAATGCTCCCATCCATAATCATGTTTTCGGTATTTCTGTTCCTGTACCCTCTCCTGTGCTTCTTGCTCATGCGCTTTACGCTGTGCCTCTTGCCGGCGCTCGACCTCGAGATCCCTGGCCAGCCCCTCGGCGGCGGCTGACGCGCCGGGGGCTGCGGCGGCGAAGAACTCCCCCCAGGCATCGGCGGGCGTGACTCGCTCCACCACGTCCCGCACCTGTCCCGCAGCCCGTTCCGTGACGCGCTCCAGCCAGGTGCGCGCCCTGTCGGCCAGCTCCTGCGCCACGCGGGCCACCTCGACGGCCTGTTCCTTGATCTCCCGCCAGACCTGGACAGCCGCGACCTCGATGCCGCGCTCCTTGAGTTGCCACGCCCCGGCGGAAAGTTGCGGCAGCGGCTGACGGTCCAGCGAGACGGCCCGGACCGTCTCGCGCAGGGCCTCGGCTTCGTCGCCGCGTTCCCGTGCCTCCAGGGCGCGCTCCTGGGCCTCGACGCGCTGCGCCTCCAGCGTCCGGTGATCGACGCGCTCATGGGTGCCACAGCGCTCCAGGGCGTGGTTGGTGTCGCGTGCCCAGGCCTCCCGCCAACCCTCCAGCAGCTCCTTGGCGTTCCAGTCCCGGTTCTTGGTGGTGAACCCCTCGGGGCCGATCTCCCGGGTGGTCAGCAAGATATGGGCATGGTGATTGCGCTCGTCCCCCTCACGCCCAGGAGCGTGCAGGGCGATATCCGCCACCATGCCCCGGTCCACGAACTCCCGCTGGCAGAAGTCGCGGACGAGCTGCAGCCGCTGCGTGGCGTCCAGCTCGTGAGGGAGGGCCACGCGGATCTCACGGGCGACCTGGCTGTTCTTGCGCGTCTCGGCCAGTTCCACCGCGTTCCACAGCGCCGCCCGGTCCTGTACCCAATCCGGGGCATCCGCAGGCGCGAGGGTCTCGACGTGATCGACCCCGCCGCGTGCGCGGTAGTCGAAAGCGAGACCGGTGCGCTGATCCACGATCAGCTCGGCGCTGCGATAGGCCGCCGCCGCCGTGGCGCTGCGCCCTGCGGAGCGGGAAATCATCGTGGCTCGAAGATGATAGATCGCCATATCCGCGCCGCACTTCGCTAAGGGTTCAAGGGAAACGCGAGTGTTCCCTTGCCCACACAAACGCGCAGCGTTTGTATAAGTGGGCACTTCGTGTCTTGCACCCTACGCTCAGCGCCTCCAGACTTGCAACCATTGAGCGACCACAGGATTTGAAAATGCCCAGGACCATTGACCAGCAGATCGCCGAGGCACAGGCCAAGCTGAACCGCCTCAAGACCCGACAGAAGGCCAGCGACACCCGCCGCAAGATCATCGTCGGCGCCATCGTCACCACCGAAGCCTTGAAGGACCCCAAGATCGCCAAGTGGATGGCGGCCACCCTGCGCAAGAACGCCACCCGCGAGGTCGATCAGAAAGAGATAGCCGGACTGCTGGCCGAACTGGACGCGAAGGCCAGTACCGCATGAGCGCCGTTGCCAAATCCCCCGCTGAGCTGATTGCCGATCTGACCGACCAAGTGCGGCTCCTGCGCCAGGACGTGGGCAACCTGACCGCCACCGCGACCACCAAGGCTGAGGCGGCAAGGCTCATGGCATCGGTGCAGAAGATCACCATCGACGCCTTGGAGCAGAACCGGCAGATCGGCAGCACCGCAGCCGAGATGTCCCGCCGTATGCACCAGGACAGCCTCACAGCCGCTCAGGAAGCCGCAGGACAGGCCGTGAAGGGGCTGGAGGACCAGATCAGTGCCGCCGCCAACCACATGCGCCTGGAGGCAGTCAAAGGCCGCCAGCAAGCCCTCTACAGCTTCGGAGGGGGTCTGGCCGTCTTCGGGGGAATTGCGGCTCTGGGGGCCGTTCTGGGCATCGTGGCGCTGCTCCTCATCCAGGGACGCGGCGATGCCAATTCCTTCGGTCGCAACCCGGGGCTGTTCTGCGGCTCCGCAGGGGGCGAGCGCGGAACCCTTATCAGCAGCGGAGAGGGATACTGCGTCTTCTGGATTGACAGACAGTAACCGACTTACAACCCACTTCTGTTTCCTTGACTGATACTGCCAGCCCGTAAAGGATGTACACGGGCCAGCATAAGCGGGTCTATTTTTTGAAACAGTCGCGGAGGCGCTATACCCAAAAGGAGATCGCTATGAGAACACTTGAGGTTACTCCGCCAAATATGTGGAGTACATACAATGAAGGTGTTTTACAAAACCAAAACTAGCGAAGTAATTAAACCGTGCGGAACTCGTGTAAGGACGCTGGAACGAAAATTCCGGTTTAACAACCAAGAGTCTGCGCTCGTCGCTTTCTTTGGGGTACTTCTCGGAGCACTTTCCAAGTTTTGGTTTGGATTATAATATCCATTATGTAGAGTTTACTAGGCGCGGCTTTCGCCGCGCCTAGTTGAGGTGTTCGGATGTAAGTTGACTAGATCCAGAGTGCGCCCCACAACCCCTAGCTGATCCTCACCCCTTCCTGCCTTCCGCGTCATAACACCCCATATCCGCCAGAGCGCATCTTTGGGTTGATCCAGGGGGCTTCAAGGCGTCCAAATCCTCAAAATTTACTTTCAAAAAGGGCGCAGCCCTTTCTTGTTCTTATAGTTCTATAGTTCAGGAAAAAATCTTTATTATTAAACAATGCTTTGCGGCTCTATCGGCTAGGTTTGGGGACGCAACGGCTAGGTTTGGGGACGCAACGGCTAGGTTTGGGGACGAAATTGCTAGATTGACAGGCTAGTTTTGCTGCGTCTAAATCCTAGCCTATGAGAGTGGCAAGGGCAGGCTATGGGCAAGACAATTCAGGTCGCGGCAGATCGGGAATTTGACCGGACAAAGACGGTTATTCCGGCGGAAGTTGCTAGGGGGATTTACATTGAAAACCCGCCGGGGGCGCAGGCGCTGAAGCTGATGCACCTGCTGATATCGATTGCGGGCGGTCGCATGGCGGATGATGCGCAGCATGAATTGCGCATGGCCGATCTAAAAGCGATTGAAGGAATGCGCAACCACGACAGGGCCAGTTTGCGAGCGCTGTTCATTGAACTACGCGGGGCCGTGATCCATTACGACCGCCCGGCCGAAAAAATTGAAATTATAGACGGATTTATGGGCCGGGTTGTGCTCGACTACCGGCACGAAACCAGCGGCGACATTCTGGTGAAATGGAAATTTGGGGAGGAATTCCGGCGTATTGCGGAAGAGTCGAACCATTGGGCCATTCTGGACCGCCAGACGGTATTTGCCCTGTCCAGCAAATATGCAATCTTGCTTTTCCAGCATGTCGCTAGCTTGGCGAATTTGGATCGCAAAGACAGCAAGACATTCACAGTGCCCGAACTGCGCGCCCTTCTCGGCGTCCAGGCTGGTAAGCTGGACCGATTTTCCAATCTCAACACTTGGGCATTGAAACCTGCCATTTTTGAAATCAACCAAATCTCCCGGCTGGACCTGAAAGTTACTCCGCAGAAGATCGGCCGGACGGTTGCAACCGTTGAAATATCA
>NZ_JBISHD010000016.1:0-18985 GCF_045064235.1 Paracoccus sp. Ld10
GAGCCGAAGTCAGGCACGACCCAGTCCAGCCCTGTCAGCCGCAGCAGGCTCCTGACGAAGCCCCCTCGCCATTATCACTCGGACCGGTGGCGTTCCCATGGCTCGATCTGGCGAAGCGCCATTCCGAACAGCACTTTCATGGTCAGGCAGGTCTGGATGGCGGCGTCGCTGAACGTCTGCGACCTGCCCCTCTTGCCGGAGGGGTTGGCATCCCAGTTCATCTCCAGATCGAACCGGACGGTCAGTGACCCGCGACGCTTCAAAGCCTCATTGTAGGCAGCTCAGTTCGTGGTCCTGTACGTCGGAGGTATCGGTTTGCTCATGCGGACCAGCGAGCACACTGGACTCACCGCATGAATCCCTCACCAGCTTTCTGCAACAGAGCCGTGGATATGCTGGGCCCGGATGTTCGGATCTTGCGGATGTATTCGCAAGTCTGCAGCCTCCCGGGCAGACGCTCCCGTGCGATCTTTTCACTATGCCACTGCAGATACCCCTTCAATCAAACATTGCAGAAAATACATTCAAGTGTATCGAACGAACCGCTTGCATCGGACAGATCGTAAAACTTGAAATGTAACTGGCCGGATTTTTCATTTCTTTTAGGATACGACGCCCTTTGAAGTTATAGCTGCAAAGGTATCCGAATGGCCGAAGCAACATGGATGTGGTTTGGGCGGGAACCCCAGATCAACAGCGATTATCGAACCGCCCTGACCGATGCGGATGCAAACAAGATCGAAGGATACTCGAGGACTGGTCCAAACCAGATCCAAGCCGTGTCACTGGACGGAACCCTTCGTGACATTCACACCAGCGAGGGCAACACTCAGGCTTTTTCAACAACCTACAATAACCATACCAACGGATACAGTGTCTTCAATTACGTATCACCGGCGACAGGTGCTGCGGCAAAGGCCGCCATTACTGGTTTCATGTCCGTCAAATATGAGTTGACCCTGCCGGATGGCACACCGTGGCAGGGAACTGGTGTTCTGATTCAGATGCATAATGGGGACATGTTCTTTCGCCCTGCAAAAACGGAAATAGAAAACTGGGAGGTTGTTCCCGAAATAAAATCTATTCATATCATCGATGCCACGCCGCTACCTGCAACCACCTTCGTTGCGCCCGTCTCTTTTTCCAGGAATATTTTTGATGTTCAGGTCGTTTGTTTTTGTTCTGGAACATTGATATCAACACCGCGCGGCCAGATCCCGATCGAAAACCTTGTAGTGGGCGATCTGGTTAATACCTTGGACCGAGGTCCACAGCCTGTCCGCTGGCACGGAACACGACATATTTCGGCATCTGAATTGGCCGCTTATCCCAAGCTGCGCCCCATCCGCATATCCGCGGGATCCTTGGGGGAGAACCACCCTTTATCGGATCTGATGGTCTCGCGACAGCACCGTATCTTGGTGCGCTCTAAAATTGCGCAAAGAATGTTTGGAACGATGGAATTGCTCGTTCCCGCAATCGTTCTGACCGAGCTTCCCGGGATAGAGCAGGTGGAAACCGATGATGCCGTGACCTATCATCATCTTCTTTTCGATCACCACGAGGTGATCACGGCAAACGGTGCCGAAAGCGAATCATTGTTTAATGGTCCACATGCCGCCGAGACGATCGGATCCAGCGCCGTCGAAGAGATCAATCACCTTTGGCCTGGCCTGTTAAGCAACTGTCACGGGGTCAGCGTCAGACCCTTCCACCGCGGCCACAAGGTACGCAAAATGCTGTCCCGCCATCAGGCCCACAGCCAGCCCTTGACGTGAGCGAGCCTATCCCACGGTTATGCCAAGGCGATCTCTATCATTGCGCAGGGTCAGATCGCCTTTGGGCAATTCGCTTGACGGCAGTAGGTGACCCGATGGGACTGTCGATGACATCTCCGATAATAAGGCTGTATTGGCGTCGTATAAGCGTGCTTATGGTAAAAGGAAGGGGCCCGAACCTTGGCAAACCAGCGCAATTTCGTTTTCGGAATTGGCATGGAGCCTTATGTCATGGTCGCCCGGTTTCCCGCAGCGGTCCCGCGCACGCTGCTGCGCAGTCAAAGTCGCCACTCTGGGGAATATTGCCAGTTTGGTCATGGCTGCGGCGAACCGGGTCATGATGTTACGCTTATGAAAATGAATGACATTCTGACCACAAGGCTGCTCACTGCTCTGCCGATGCGATTGGCCCTTTCATCGACACGCCGATGGGCGGCGCTTGGCTGGTGATCTTTTGTCTTGGTTCTATCGCTTTTGCCCCGCCCCCTCCCCAGAACGTCCCGCATTTCAACGAAGCGTTTGCTTCATTGCGAAGGAGCAGACGACATGGGGAGAAGCCGCTTTACCCATGAGGAGGGGATCGTAGCCCGGTGGGGCCATGAAAGCTCCGACCAGCAAATCACTGGGCTGATCAAGGCGCGGGGGCGGCGGAATGGCGACGGGAGAGGTCTGTCACCGGCATTGGCTCAGCCCGGCGACAGGCCATACGCTCAAAGCCAACTATGGCGGAGTGGGTGTGTCTGATGCCCAAAGGTTGAGGGTGCTGGAATGAGGCGCAAGTGCAGCGCCGAATGAGAATGATAAGCCGCAGAGGCGTCTGGCGGATGCGACCCTCGACACTGTCGTTCTTAAGGATCTCTTGGGAAAGCCCTGACGGCACCGAACGCGTGGCGGGACGGGGTACGCCGGGCGATGTGGGATCGCGTCCTTTCGCAACGCAGGGCCTGTATCCTGGTCAGTGTCGACCAGAAGACGGCAAGGAGCAAGCGTCGCCCGATCGAGGGATGGATGCGCCATCGGTTCAAGCACAATGGCCGGGCCGGGAATCGGCACGACAGTACAGGAGGTCGCCGCGGCACGTCGCCGTCCGACTATCGCGGGATCGGGCTGCGGGAAAGCCGGGGCATGCCGATGAACCCGGAGACGCTGTATCGGCACCACTGCAAGGAAGGGTTATCAGTCCGGCACGTGCGCGCCGGTCCTGTTGGACCTGATGCCGAACCAGAGCCGGTCATTAGCCATTGTGGCAAACAGGTTCGAAGCGTCGCGCACGTTCCGCAACCTGGCGCTGGTCGGCGATCGCTGCCGCGAGAACCTATGCCTGAGCGCCGGCATCTCTGGTGCCAAGGTGGCGCGTGAACTGGGCGCATTAGTCGGGTCGGTGGCAAGCCGGAGCAACGGCACCGAGTTCGCCCGTAGGGCCATTCTGAAATGGGCCGAGCAAAACGACGTGGCGTGGCACGACGCCAGCTCAGCCACACCGCAGCAGAATGCTTCAACGGCAGTTTTGACGGCATGCGGTGCGCAATCAGAAAGGTCGAATCGATCATGGTCGTCGGATCAACGCTCTCGGCGCTCAGAACGAAATGATCATCGATCGAATCACGGATGCCTGAATTACGCAAAAGGAATGACATAATTGGGCCTGATATCGCGTGATAAGCGCCCACCAACTGATCAAGGGCACCCTTTTTGCATCGTGCGACTGTATATCTGACCTGACGATGAAATCGCCGGTGCGACCCTCCTGATCGACGTCGGGATCATGGCCTTGGCCGCATCGCAGGCGAATCCGCCAGTAGCGCCATCAGGGCGGACCCAGACGCGGCCCTGCTGTCGCAAACCGTTCAGGCCATGACGCAAAAACACCGTACGGGTCGGCCGTATCATGACCAGATATGCAAAGACGCACAGCGAGCAGGGCAGCGAATCCATGTCGACGGTCATATCAAGCGTGTGGGCCCTGCTGCTGGGGATCGTGCTAATCATGCTGGGCAACGGCATGCATTTCACGCTGATCGGCCTGCGCGGCGGCATCGAGGGGTTTTCATCGTTCGAACTGGCCGTTGTGACGTCAGGCTATTTCGTGGGGTTTCTGTCGGGTGCCCGCACCACACCGGTGATGATCCGGCGGGTCGGTCATGTGCGCGTGTTTGCGGCCCTTGGCAGCCTGATGTCGGCGGCGCTGATCGCATTTCCCCTGCTGACAGAGCCGTGGGCCTGGACCGTCCTGCGCATGCTGATCGGGTTTTGCATGTCAGGTGTCTATGTCGCGGCGGAAAGCTGGCTGAACGCCGCCTCCACCAACCAGACACGCGGCAAGGTCCTCTCGGCCTATATGATCGCGCAGACGCTTGGCATCATCGGGGCGCAAGGATTGCTGACCTTGGCCGATGCCGGCACGTCGGTGCTGTTCATCGGGGCGTCGATCCTTGTGTCGGTGTCATTCGCGCCGATCCTGTTGTCGGTGACGCCGGCCCCCGTGGCCGATGTCGCACGGCCGATGTCATTGCGTGGCCTGCTGAGCGCATCACCCCTGGGAACCGTCGGGATCTTTCTGCTGGGCAGCGTCTATGCGACGCAATCGGGCATGGGAGCGGTCTTTGGCACCCAGATCGGCATGAACAGCACGCAGATCGCGCTGTTCGTGGCCATGTTGTTCGCGGGCGCGCTGGTCATGCAATATCCGGTTGGCTGGCTGTCCGACCGGATGGACCGCCGCAAGCTGATACTCGGCACGGCGGCCATGGGGGCGGCCTCTTGCGCGGCGGGATGGTTGACCGGGGGCACCCTGGTGCCGCTGATGGCGGCGGCCTTTTGTGCCGGTGGCGTGACCACACCGCTTTATGCGCTGTTTCTGGCCTATACCAATGACTCCCTGCCGCCCGAAGAAATGCCCTCCGCATCCGGCGGTCTGATTTTCATCTTTGGCCTGGGCGCGATTGCGGGGCCGATGGTGACAGGTTGGGCCATGCAGGGATTCGGTCCGTTTGCCTTCTGGCTTGTCCTGGGGGGGCTGTTTGCCGCGATCGCATGCTACGCCATGTATCGCATGACGCAAACGACGACCCTGCCCGTCGCTCAGACAGACAGCTATCTGAGCGTCCTTCCGACAACGTCACCCGTCGCTGTCGAAGCTGCAGGCGCCTGGGCCGTCGAACAGGCCGCGATCGAACGGGATCCCGCGGCGCCCACGTGACCAACACGCGCGTTCCCGGCCCGGACACCCCTCTGCAACGACCGCGACCCTGTGAAAACCTTGGCACCGGCCACATCGGCACGCCTGACGCCTGACGCCTGACGCCTGACGCCTGACGCCTGACCCGGCACAGTCTTGCGACAGATGATTGTCCAGATCGTTCGCAGCTGGTGAAATGCGGGCGCCGTGCATGAAGATATTGCTTTGCGGATTTTGGCGATACTAGTATACCAGTGATAATCGCAGGGGAGGAGGAGTCTCTGGCAGATGTATCTTTCAGAGCATTTCCGCTGCGAGCGTGGGAAAATCCAGGGAGGGATCATGTCCGCAACAAAACACAGCTTTGCCGTTGCCACCGCCGCATCGGTGGCAATTCTTGCCTTTTCGACATCCGCTGTCAGCGCCAAGGAATTGCGCGGCTGGAACATCCACGTCGAGGACTATCCGGTCTCGATCGCGATGGAGAGTTTTGCATCCGAGCTGGCCGAAAAGACCGGCGATGAATATACGGCACGCGTCTACCACAACGGTGTTCTGGGCGATCAGCCCGACGCCATCGAGCAAGTCCGCCTTGGCGTGATGGACTTTGGCGTTTTCAACCTGGGCCCGATGGGCCAGTCGATGCCCGAAGCAAGCGTGACGTCCCTTCCGTTCATCTTCAAAAGCTCTGAACAGATGTACACGCTGATGGATGGCGCCGTTGGCGAGGCGATCAGCGCAGGCATGCAGGAAAAGGGCGTTGTTCCGCTTGGTTGGTACGCTGCCGGGGCACGCAGTTTCTATAATTCGATCCGGCCGATCAACACCCCTGCCGATGTGGAGGGCATGAAGGTCCGCGTCATGTCCAACGACCTGTTCGTCAAGATGGTCGAGGCCATGGACGGCAACGCGACACCCATGGCTTTCGGCGAAGTGTACCAGTCGATCCGGACCGGCGTCGTCGACGGGGCCGAAAACAATTCGCCCTCGTATGAATCGACCAACCACTACGAAGTCGCCAAGTACTTCTCGCTGACCGAGCATCTGATCATTCCCGAATGCCTGTGCATGAGCAAGCGCACCTGGGACGGCATGACCCCCGAGCAGCAGGAAATCACCATGGCCGCCGGTCGCGCCAGTGCCGTCGAGCAGCGGGAACTGTGGGCTGAACGCGAGGCCGAAAGCCTTGAAAAGGTCCGGGCGTCCGGTACGGAAGTCAATGTCGTCGAGGACAAGGCCGCATTCCAGGCCGCGATGGAACCGGTCTACGAATCGTTCCTGGCCGACAACCCTGACCTTGCCGATCTTGTGTCCATGATCCGCGACGCGGACTGACAAGCGTGGCATTCCAATGCAGGTCCGCGTGAAACGACGGGCCTGCGCACGCTTTTCAATGATGGAACCCCAACATGTCGGAACCTACGCTTCTGCGTCGCGTCGATCAGGCGCTCGAACTGGTACGCGGTCTGTGCATGGCGATCGCCTCGACCGCGCTCGCCGTTTTGATCCTCAGCTTTGGTTGGCTGGTGTTTGGTCGGTATGTCCTGAACGCCACTCCGACCTGGGTTGAACAACTGGCCTTGCTGCTGATCTGCTATATCGCCTTTCTGGGCGCGGCTGTCGGGGTGCGCGAAGACACGCATATCGGTGTCACGCTGTTTCGCGACATGGTCCCGATCAACGCCCGAAAATCACTGATCATCCTTGTGGATATCGGCCTTTGCATCTTTGGCGCCACCATGCTGATCGCTGGCATCACCCTGATGCGGTTCGGATGGGACACGCGGCTGCCCATGCTGAACATTCCCGAAACCTTTCGAACCCTGGCCATCACCTCCTGTGGCGGCCTCGTGATGCTGTTTTCCGGGCTGCGAGCCCTTCGGCGCTGCCTGTCCTTTGCGGACTGGTCACCCGAAATCGAATTTCAGGACGTTTGAGCATGGGACTTTTGATTCTTCTCGGCACCTTTGCCACGGGTGTGATTATCGGCGCGCCGGTGGCTTTCGCGATGGGAATCGCCGCTGCGGCGGCCTTCATGTACGAAGGCTTCCCGATGCTGATCACCTTTCAGCGCGCCACGGCCGGGGTGTCGGTGTTTTCGCTGCTGGCGATCCCGTTCTTCATCTTTGCGGGCGAGCTGATGCTGCATGGCGGGATCGCCAAAAGGCTGGTCCGTCTGGCCTCGGCTCTGGTCGGCCACCTGCGTGGCGGGTTGGCCATGGTCAACATCTTCTCGTCCATGCTGTTCGGCGGCATTTCGGGATCGGCCGTGGCCGATATCTCGGCCCTCGGCTCGCTTCTGGTCCCGGTCATGAAAGAGCGTGGCTATCGCGCGGATTTCGCCGTCAACGTCACGGTGACCTCATCGATCGCGGGCATCGTCATCCCGCCCAGCCACAACATGATCATCTATGCTGTGGCCGCAGGCGGCGGCATCTCAGTGTCCAAGCTGTTTCTTGCCGGGGTCATTCCCGGTGTCCTGATGTGCGTCTGCCTGGCCGTGGCGGCCTATGTCATCTCGGTCCGCGACAAGTACCCGGCCGAACCATTTCCAGGATGGCGCGTGGTGGCGGAAACGGCAATTGATGCCCTTCCGGGGTTCTTCACCGCGGTCATCATCGTCGGGGGTACCCTCTCGGGCGTGTTCACCGTCACGGAATCCGGCGCGTTCGGTGCCATCTATGCGCTGTTGCTGACGGCCTTTTATTACCGCAGCCTGTCGGTGAAATCCCTGATCGTGTCGTTGACCGGTGCGGTCCGCACGACAGCGATGGTGATGATCCTGATCGCATTCGCCAGCTCATTCGCCTACCTGCTGGCATTGTATCAGGTGCCCGGATTGCTCAGCGACCTGTTGCTGTCGATTTCGGACAACCCCCTGGTCATTCTTCTGATGATCAACATCATCCTGCTGCTGTTGGGCATGATCATGGACATGGCCGCCCTGATCCTGATCTGCACGCCCATCTTCCTGCCGATCACGGTCGAGCTTGGCATGGACCCGGTTCAGTTCGGGATCATGCTGCTGGTGAACCTTGGCCTGGGGCTTTGCACCCCGCCGGTGGGAACGTGCCTGTTCGTGGGGTGCGCGGTCGGTCGTATCAAGCTGGAGGATGCGCTGCGGACGATATGGCCGTTCTATCTGGCAATCTTCGTTGCGCTGATGCTGGTCACATATGTGCCCGCCGTCTCGCTGTGGCTGCCCTCCGTCCTCGATTGATGGCCGGCTGACTGCATCACCACAGGTGCCGGCGCTCGTCTGCCGGCACCTGACCAGGGGCAGAACCCTCAATTCACCCGCCGGGCTGTGTGGCGGGCATTTCATGCGCTGTACCGCGGGAGATGATGGCGACCCCAACCCCCGGCGGCCCAGGTCCGCATGATGAGGCGCGCGCCCGCCGCTTGATACCGCATATCGGCGTTACGATGTCGGTCAGGCGATGGCATCGCGGCATGCGCCCTGTCGCGCGGTGATGCGACGACAGCGCGGCAGCAGCGATCTCATCGGGCCTTTCAATCAGACCACGCGGGATCGCCCCTTCAAAAGCCGTGACAAAATCCCGGTTTCCTTCTGTCCCGGGCGCTAACGAGTTCAGGAGCGGCGTGTCCGTGGCACCGGGCGACAGGATCTTCACGCCTATGGGTGCCGTTACAGCTCGCCAGCGCGATGGCCTTGTTCTGGTTGGTGTTGCTGAGTTCCGATCGGGCCCCTTGCCCGGACGGCACGCAAATTTCCGGGGCAGACGCAGGCGGAACTGTGCAGCGATTGGAAACGGTGAGACGCTGCGCGTCAGAACCGTCGCCGGACACACGTGCCGGTCCCGCCCGCGCGCCAGTCGTGGGCGCACGCACACACGCATCGAACTCTGGCATGGAAAAAGGACCACCAGCAGCCTGGCCAGCCTCGACGTCATTTTCGACAAAGACGTCACCCTGCCGACTGTAGCAAGGATGATCCCGCTGCCCACCGGGCATGTCGATGCAGGGGCGGTCCTGACTGTTGTCAAGCATATCGGCGGCGCTGACCTCGACGGTCGCTGCATGCGCCACCCCGGCGATGGCGGTGGAGAGCGTTCGATTGGTCGTTGCTGGTCCTTTGGGTCGGTCCGGGTTCAGGGGCCCGAGGTGGTTGGCACCTATTCGACCGTAAGGCGGCACAGGACTGTGTTGCTCTGCTCCAGGTCCGGCCCCCAGATCAGCTCTGCATCGTCCACCCAGGATATTTCGTCATATCCTATCTTTGGACCGACCTGCGCGGCGGTATAGACGTCCGCGTCCGGCCAATCGGATGCGTTGAACCCGGCAATGTCCCAGCCGTCCGGTTCTGCCATCGCCTCAAAGGCGCAAGCGTCTTTGCCTGGCACAGGGTTCGCGGCGCTTTCACAGGACTTGTCGATCGGTGCGGTGTGGATCGTAAGGCATTGCCAGCCTGCGTTGCTGACGGCGACGGTTTCGCCCGCGGCATCCATGATCTGAACGATGACGCCGCCGTCGCCCATCTGCTGACGCCCCGTACCGATATATTCGAGGCCGGTGTCGTTCTCGCGGAAATCCTTGGCCACAAGGCCGATGACAAAGGGACGTTCGGCCTCGAAGGCAAAGCTTTCGGCATTGAAGGATCGTTCGGTCGTGACCGGCACGCTGTCCTGCGCGACCTGTGCGCCGTCGATGCGCATCTCGAACCAGTTGTCGGCCCATACGTCCGCCGAGAAAGTCTCTGCCGACAGGGCCGTTGCGGACAGGGAAACGAGGGCAGCTGTGATGACAGCGTGTTTCATGGCGTGGCCTCTGAATGGGTCGGTCATGGTCGCGGGCGACGTTGCGGGGCGGACGCATCGCATGGTGCATCCGGGTCGTCGGTGCTGCATCCGGTCTCGGCGGTAAAACATCCGATAACCTGATTTTCCGCCGTCCGATTGGCGTGGTAGTGATAACCGAGGCCTTCGATTTCGTGGCCCCGGCAGGCGTCAAGCCCGTCCGGCTCTGCGCCACCGGAATTCAGCCGGTCATAAATGTCAAAGCCGTCCATGGCGACGCCAATCATCGCGGCATGGCCCTCTATTGCCGCGGCGACACGCGCGCCACAGCCTTCGGTCACACCATGATAGTGATAGCCGGTGTGGGGGTTGATATGCCCCGTACAATCATCGAAAGGCCCAAGCGTATGCCCGCCAAGGATCAGGTCCAGCGGCGCCGGTGCATCGAATTTGACCCCATTGAAGGCCAGGCCGATCCCCGAGTTCGGGCCGATCCGGTCACCCGTCCCGGCAGCGATGACCGGGATCAGGGGGATGAAGTAGGTCTGCGTGACGGTCTTGCCGACATAACCCAATTCGCATTCCACGCAGATATTGTCGGGCTGGCCGGTCTCATTGGTCGGATCGCCCGCGACGAGGCAGCCGATTTCCCCCGCGCGGCGATAGACATCGCCGGTTTCGGGATCATGCATCTGCCAGGCATCGTCATCATAAACCTCAGCCAGCCGGGCGATGAAGTCGCCGTCCACGTCACGGACCTCGCCATCGACGAACCAGGTGCCACCGTCCTGCGCGGTATCGGCAATGGTCCGCGGGCAGAAAGGGCCGGTGACATGATCGGACGGGGCCGCGACGACCGTGATCTTGAAGCACTTGGCAGTGCTTCCGCCGGATAGGGTGCAGTCGGCGATTTCTGGGACGCCGACAATCGTTGCCGTCTGAAAAACGCGTTCCAGTTGTCCGAAACGTGCCGTTTCATCGGCCGTCTGCGCCTGTCCCTGTGAGGTCATCGCGGCAAGGGCCGCAAAGATGATCGGCGTCGAACTGCGTAACGAGAAGAGCATCGGGATACCTGTCGTCAAAGGAGGGGGCGGTTGGTCAGGCCATGCGTCCCAAGACGCCATCGCGGCGGATCAGGCGATGCCAGACAGTCGCCATGGCAATATGACCCAGGACCAGCAGAGCCAGGATCCAGCCCATCTCGCCGTGCCATGCGGAAGCGACCTGCATCCACGCAACCTCGACCTCGCGGGCGGGAAGGACCTGAACCCCGAAATAGCTGAACCCGCGCGTGCTGCCTGCGGACGCCAGAAGGCGGACGGCGGGGACAAGCACCATGAGCGCATAGATCGCCAGATGTCCGGCAATGGCGGCCTGCCCCACCCTGCCGGACTGGGGCGGGCGCTTGGGGACGTTCGCCAAACCCCAGGCACCGCGCACCAGAACCAGCAGGAACAGCGTCGCCCCAAGCGTCGTGTGGTAACTCCAGAGAGTTTCACGCAGCGTGTTTTCGCGCGGAAGCGCCCAATGGGCGGCGGCGGAGAGAAACTGAGCCGCGAACAGGATGGCCATGCCCCAGTGCAGCGTCCGGCTGACGATGCCATAGCGGTCGGGAGTATCTGAGAATGTCGTCATCGGGTTTCCTACTTTATTCGTGTCCAATGGCCAGCGGGTTGCCGTCCGGCGCAGAGGCGATATCGGCCATTGAAAAGACGTCAAAGCCGCCCGCTATGGCGTCCGCAACGATTGTCGCCAGAACAATGCCCATGACGCGGCTGATGGCGAATGAACCGGTTTCGCCCAGCATACGGTCGATGATGCTTACCGCCAACAGCGGCCTCAAAGTCAGCGCACGCGCGAGGATCAACAGCGTTGCCGTCCCCCGGTGTAAGAACCGTTCCGGGTCACGATTGCCCGCCGCGATTGCGGGACGGAGCCTGGAGGTGCCACGGCGCATGGCGAGCGGGAACGGCAACAGGATGATCCCGTCCGCGACCTGAAACGAACCTGACCGCGCGTTCCGCGTTTCCGGCACGACCCGCACGCCGACAGAAACAGCCGGTACCATGATCCCATTCGCCCGCCGACGAAACCGGCGGCACAGACGTGTCAGCACCCGGGCGACGGCGAACAGATCGACCGGGATCGTGCCCGCCCGGTCGGTCGTCGCCCGCCGTGTGTCATGCTGCCCCGGACGCGCAGGCGGGTCGACGGCGGTCCAGGTCATTCGCGAAACAGCCCTATGGCCGCGGGCCGCGGGCGGCGGCGTTGCAGATGCCGTTCGCATCCTCCTGCGTGCAGCCCGCCTGCGCGGTCATACAGCCGAGGATGGCATTCGCGCCCGCCTTGCCAACGTGATAATGATACTCGCCGTCTGCGCCGGCATGACCGTTGCAGGCATCCAGCGATGCCGGTTCAGACCCGTCTGCCAACAGGTTCGGCAGAATGGGATAACCGTCCATGGCGATGCCGATCGCGGCCCCTTCGCTTGCGTCAGCCGCCACGGCAGGGGACGCGTCCAGACAATCCGTCACCGCATGGTAATGATAGCCGACGAACGGATTGGCGTGTCCGCCGCAATCGTCAAAGGGCGCGATGGTATAGGCCCCAAGGATCGCGTCCAAGGGGGCCGGACCGTCAAGCCGCACACCGTTGTAGGCGATACCGGATCCGGTGCGATTGGTCTGGGCGGGGGCCGATGCCGCGACAGGCTCCAGCGGAATCACGAACGTCATGATCGCCTCTTTGGGCAATTGCTCGGGCAAGCACTGGACGCAGTAATTCTGATAGGCCGGGTCCACGTCGGGCCGGGCTGCGGCCTCGCAGGCCTCCAACGTGCCGGTATAGCGGATCTCGCCCGTGTCGGAATCGAACAACTGCCATTTGTCATCGCCGTAAATCTCGGCCAGTCGCGTGATGAACGCGCCGTCGACATCGACGGTCTCGCCGTCCAGAAACCAGATGCCGCCCTCCTCCGGGCCGTCACTGACGTTGGTCGGGCACCAAGGCCCGGGCGTGTAGGCCTGTGGATCGGCGGCGAGCGTGATGGAGAAACATGTCGTTTCCGCCCCCTCCGACAGGGTGCAATCGACGATGTCGGGGCCCGCACGCACATCGGCCTGGGCAAAAAAGGCGGTGACCTCGGCCAGACGCGGATCGGTCTGGGCAAACGCTGCCGTGGCGAAGGTGGTGGCCATGATCAGCAGGGTCGCGCGGATGGGTAGATGCATGTCGGTCTCCTGTTATGTCAGCGAAGCCTGGCGCAACGGGGACCCGCACCAGATGTTTGTGTCATCAGGTCAACCGCGCGGCGGTCGGCCATGCTGCGGCGGCGTGGGCAGGGCGGCGCGCAGGGCGTCTTCGGACAGACCCAGCGTCTGGGCCACTTGGGCCAGATCGGCGCGCGGCCCCCCCGCCGCATCCAGCGCGGCCAGCAGGGCATCGACCTCGACCCCCAGGGTCTCTGCGGCCTGTTCCATCCCGGGGGGCATCCCGCCCATGGGTCCGGCCCGGTCCTGTGCCGGTGCGGCGGTCGCAAGGCCAGCCAAAAGGGCGGCGGCAAGTATTGTCCTGTACACGTGGATCTCCTGTGTTCGACCGGGGGTGGGTTGGTTCAGCGGCGCGCAGGAAGGGCTGTGCGCAACGCATCTTCGGTCACGCCAAGGGTCGCTGCGACCTCGGAAAGGTCCGCTTCGGGACCACCCGCGGCATTCAGCGCCTCGAACAGGGTTTCCGGGTCGACACCCAGCGTTTCGGCAGCCGCGTCGAAACCCGGTGGCATTTCGCCCGCGTCGGGCCCGCCGGGGCCACCCCGGGGGTTTGCTGCACCGATGCCCTGCGCCGCCGTCGTCGCGAAATTGTCCTGCGCCACCACGCCGACGAGGCACGCAGGCAGGTTCGGGAACGACTGGGACGCGTGATAGTGATAGGTCTCGCCGTGCGCGGTCGTGCCGACATGGCCGCCGCAGGCGTCGAGGCCCTCGGGCACGCCGCCATCCGGCTCGGTCGAACCGAACATCGGATAGCCGTCAAAGGCGAACCCGAACGGGGCCGCCGCGTTTTGCACGACAGCGGCGCAGTCGGCTTCGACGCCTTCGTTCTCCAGAACGGTCGCCATATCGGTGGCGGTGGCGTGCCAGTGATACCAGCCGCCCGGGTCTATATGTCCGCCGCAGACATCCAGCGCGGGCAGGTGATCGCGTTCCAGCACCGATGGTGCATCGGCAAAGATCGGAACGCCGTCAAGGCCGACGCCCACCTTGGCGACCGTGCCAAGCGGGGTCGGCGCCTGGGCCATGCGCGGCTCCATCGGCAGACGGATGGTCATCGTGACATCGGGCGCAAGCGAGGCCGAAAGGCAGGCATGGTCCGCCGTCGGCTGGTCAAGACGGATATCGGTGACAGCGACGGCGCCTGTGTCGTCATAGAAAGTGAACCCCTGCGCGTCGAGCATCTCGAAGAAGGCGCGGTCGAGACGATAGAGGCCTGGATTTTCGCCGTCCCATTGCCAGAGGCCGCCCACATCGTCCAGCGTCGCGGGACAGAACGGCCCGATCTCAAGCTCTTCTGGCAAGGCAGCGACCGTGAATTCGAAACATGTCGAGGCCGTGCCGTCCTCCAGCGTGCAATCGACAACCTGCGGATCGCCCAGAAAGGCGGAGGCATCAAAGGCCATCCCGTCGGAGTGAGCAAGCACCGGGGTGGCGCAAAGCGTTGTCAGCAGGGTGATGAGTGTTGTCGTACAACGCATAACCAAGTCCTTTCAGGTGTCTGCTATCTGTTCGGGTCTGGCGGTGCCGGGCGCGTGCCCTCCAAGGCCGTCGCGCAGTGCCCGGGTGTGTTCGGTCAATTCGGCGGCGCCCTGCGCCCCGATCGTGTCCTCGATCAACTGGTCGATGTCGCGCCATGCAGCATGAATTTCGGCCAGAAGCCCCCGACCGGATTCCGTCAGGCGCAAAAGATGCGCGCGTGCTTCGTTCGGGTTGACCTCGCGCATGACATGACCGGCCTCGATGAGGCGGGCGGTCATCGTGCTCATACTGGCGGGCGTTATCCCGAACTCGCGCGCAAGGGCGATCTGCGACGCAGGTTCCATCCGCGCAAGCGCATCGATGATGCGCGCCTGTCGCGGGCGGACACCGACCACGGCCAGACGGTGGCGCAAGCTGTCGTCCAGAAGGTCGGCCGCGTGGAGGATGAAATGCAAGGCAAAACGCTTTCTTTTCATTCTAACCGTTCGTATACTAACTTACTGTCAGGGGCAAGCTTATCGTGAAACGGACACTACCATGATCTTGGCAACCACCAAACACCCAAGGCCAGCACCCACCATCCCGCCACCCCATTTGATGTCGAGCCTTGTGCAGTTGGTGCCGACCGTGGCGACCATTGCGCTCGTGTGGTTGGCATCAAGCTGGGGCTATTACACGCTGGTCGATGGGCTGAACCTGGCGAACGGCTACGACGACGCGCCGGTCCTTTTTGCGGGCTACTATATTCTGTGGACACTGGCCGCGATTGCCGCCCTGCGGGGACCGCTGTCCGCCGGCCTGACCCGATCGAATGTGGCCGCCCAGGCGCGTGCGCTCGTTCCGATCCTGATCGCTTATGGGGCCTTCGCGGTGCTGATCCTGCCGATCCTGCCAAGCGTATCCGTCATCCGCGCTCCGTCCGATGCGCCCGAGTTCATGTTTGCCTCGGCGTGGTATTACCTGCCCAAGTCGGCTGACATCCTGCTCCAACAGGTTCTTGTTGCCGCGATGGTCCGCCGGGCCGATGCTGTCGGCCTGTCCATCCGGGCCATCGCGCTCTTGATGGCACTGCTGTTCGGCGGCTTCCACCTGACGCTGGCGCTTGATGGCTTTCTGCCGTTCTACGTCGCCCGCTTTACCGTCGCCGCGACGCTGTTCGGCCTGATGGTCCCCTATCTTTACCTCCGTGCCATCCACGGCTTTCGTTGGGCGTTCGGACTGCACTGGGGGTTTTATGCTTTAGACGCGACCGTCACGCATTTCGTCCTCGCCGCACCGCCGTGGGTGGGGTGAAAGAGCCGGAACCTTGATATGCGCGAACCGAAAAAGGCGTCGTCTGCACTTTGGACTGGCATTGTTTCACAGGTCGCCGTGAAGGCACGCCTGCTTCTTTCTTGTTGCAGGCCGAACCAAGAGAACGGTCGCGGTGGAGCCTTTCATGCGTGCCTTACGGATCTGACCTTCAGCGGCTTGCCAATCAGGGCATCATCACAGGACTTCCAGTGCGCCATACGGTGGCGGTAAGCGTCGGCCTGGCTCATGCCACGACGCTTACCCTGCCGTCCCGGCCGCGCAAGTCCTCAGGCACGTCGATTTCGGCAATAGGGCCGAGTTGTTAAGGACCCAACCGATCAAATGTGGCTGCGGCCGCCGGGTGCATGGGCGCGGCCAGGCCCGATTGCTGCATGTCGCTGATCGACAGGTTCTCCAGAACAGCTGCTGAAACCCCGACCGAGGGAAGGTTCGCCACCATGTTCGCGGTGATCGCGGCAACGATGTCATCGGGCATATCCGTGCGCGTCACCAACGTCGCCAGCACTCCGAACGACAGTGTCCGGCCCTTCTTGCCATAGACGGTCCGGGGGATCGATGCGTAGACGTAGTCGCTGTTCGCCTCGATGAATGCGCGCACTTCGGGGCCCGAGATGTTGACCAGTCGCGCGTCGCAATCGGCGATGGCGCGAGCGACGACGGCGCTTGGATGGCCAAGAAGCAGCACGGTCGCATCGATCCGGCCTGCGCACAGTTCGTCCAGACCCGTACCGGTCGAGAGTTGCAACAGGGCCCTGAAATCCGACCTGTCCAGGCCAAGCGATTCCAGCAGGCGCATGGCCGTCGCCTGCCTGCCCGACGCGGGCAGGCCGATATCGACCCGTTTCCCGACAAGGCCCCGCAGGCTGAGGATATGGGCATCGGGGCGGGCCAGGACCGTCAACGTTTCAGGGTACAGGGACATGACGCTGCGGAGGTCCGCGAAGGGCGGCCCGCCATCGAACGGACCCTCGGATGTCAGCGCCATGTGCTGCACGTCAGACTGGACGATGGCGAAATCCAGCTGGCGGGTCCGCAGGGCCTCCATGTTGTAGATCGAACCGGGGGTCGCCTCGGGGCTGCAGCGAAGCCCCGCTTCGACCCGGTTGGTCTCTTGGCATATGGCGGTGGCTGCGGCGTAATAGCTGCCGTTAACGTCGCCGGACCCGATGGTGTACAACCGCAGATCCTGCGCCTGCGTGGCCGTCACCAGGGACAGAATGGCCACTCCCACCCAACGGATCATCGACGACCTCTGCATTTTGCCAGCGGCATTAGCGCATGACGGCAATTCATGAGCAAGTCCGTAAAATTCTCTCGTGGAAACGGAAAGTCGCACTCACTATAGAGAGGCAGCCAGGCGAGGAACGCTATGCCGGATTCCGTATACAACATTCCGTTGCGCGACCTTGCCATCTATTTCTCGCTTGCCGCAGTGTTGGCGATCATTGTCGGGATGCTGATCCTCAAGCCGATTCTTCGCCTGTTGATCGGGTCGGGTCCCGACCTGAACGAGGCGATCACCCACGGCACGGCCGGCTTCAACCTGTTCTATGGTCTGTTGCTGGGCCTGCTGACCGTGTCGGCCTATCAGAACAACGAGCGTGTGAACGAGGCAGTGCTGAACGAGGCGACGGTTCTGGGAACGCTGTATTCCGACATCAACGGCTACCCCGAGCCGGTCCGGTCCGAAACCAAAGCGATGATGCGCGATTATGTCCTGTTCACGCTGTACAAGGATTGGCCCGCCCATGCGCAGGGCTATTATCTGGATGGCGGTGGCAATCGGGTGAATGCGATGCGCCAGAAGCTGTTGGGGTTCGAACCGACGACGGCGGGGCAGGAAATCCTGCATGCGCAGATGCTGTCGGCGTTTCAGGAATTCACCCGCGCCCGACAGCTGCGCCTGAACGGCGTCTATACCGAAATTCCCAACGTCCTGTGGTACGCGGTCCTGGTGGGCGCGGCGATCAACGTTCTGCTGATCGTGCTGTTGCGGATGCGTCCCGTGCGTCAGTTCGTGTTGGGCACCATCACCGCGTTCTTTCTGGGCGTCATCCTGTTCGTCATCGTCGCGCTTGACGATCCGCTGCGTGGTGAGGCCGCTATCCAGCCCGATCCGCTGGACCGTCTGTGGGACCGGGTGATGATCTGGGACGAGGCTTAAGGAGGGGATATGGCGCAGTTTTCCATCCGCGAGGTCGAGGGAATGCGGCAGGTCCGCATCGAGATCGACCAAGAGACCGTCCGCGCCCGCCGCGGGGCGCTGTCGACCATGCGCGGCGACATCGCCCTGACGCCGCGGCTGCCGGCACTGGGGGATGTCTTTCGGTCGATGTTCACCAGCGAAGCTCGGATCAGGCCCTATTATGTCGGCAGCGGCTCGATCGTGCTGCAGCCGTCGCTGTCGGGATACCATTTGCTGGATGTGCAGGATGGTGAGACATGGGTGCTGGAGCCTGGCGTCTATTGGGCGTCCGAAGGCGGTGTGGCCCTGGGCATGCGCCGGGAACGGTTCTGGCCCAGCCTGTGGGCCGGTGACGGCGGCCTGGTCTGGAAGACCACGCTGCGCAATGCGGGTCTGGTGGCCATCAACGCACCCGGCCCCGTCGAGACGATTGACGTCGAGGACAGCGACCTGCGCGTTCAGGGTCGGCTGGTGCTGGGCAGGACAAACGGGTTGCAGTTCTCGTCGCGGAACTCGGCGTCGTTTCCGCGCAATCTGATCTCGGGCCAAAAACGCCTGCGCGTTTTCAGCGGCACCGGAAAGGTCCTGGTCTGCTGGACCCCCTACTGGAACGAGCATCTGTACCGCAGGATGACCGGCGAAAGCATTGATGGGGCACTGTTGGAATAACCGGCACGGCGCTGACGTCCACGCCCTTATGGTTACGGTTCGCGGCGTCAGAGAGGCAGCGGTGCATCTGTCGCGTAAGGGACCCCGGGCGCCTCAACGCTCTGGTCTGCCCTTGTGCCGGGATCTGCAGGCGTCACGTGTCCGCTGCCGGATGACCCGAACTGTTCCATTGGGTTCGGGGGCATGACGGCCATATCCGGCGGACACATCGTCATCGCAGGGTCTCACGACAACCACGCAGACGGATTTCCTCGCGATCGGCCTGCACCCTTGCAATCGGCGTCCCCGCCATCGAAGTCGATGACACATCAGTTGCAGCGAAGGGCCCCAAAGTCCCGCGCTGCGAACCGATC
>NZ_JBISHD010000017.1:0-5718 GCF_045064235.1 Paracoccus sp. Ld10
GCAAGCCCACCGACAATGGCTTTATCGAAGCGTTCAACAGCAAGCTCAGGTCGGAATGCCTGAACGCGCACTGGTTCATGAGCCTTGCGGACGCACAGGAAAAACTGGAGACTTGGCGTAGGCACTATAACGAGGACCGACCCCACAGCGCCATCGGATATAACGTCCCGATCGCCCTGCATTATCCCGGCGGCGCAGCCAGCCCGTCGCCGGACCAAGCCGGAAAACTCCAGCATCCGGCGGTCCAAGGTTAGGGAGCAGCGCACAAACCGGCAGACTCTCGTTATGATCGAGGGACCAACGGGGGGCAGGTCAAGGCCGATAGGGCAGACAGCGCCCCATCCCGTCTGCGCGGTCATTTCTTTTTTAGCGTCCTCATCTCATATTCGAGCGAGAGGGAGATAAAGGAGCGGATCAGTACCAGCCCCCCAAGCAGCATGATATTGGCAAGCGTAAGGTGCAGCACGGTCCGGATCAGGTCCGCGACAATCAGAACCTCGAGGCTCGCCAGAATATGCCTGCCAAGCGCCAGCCGACCGCGATTGAGTTGATGATCGCGCTCATGCGCATCGCGCCGCATAACCTCGCCAGAGACGAACCACCCCGTAACCCGCACAATGCCCAGTAGCAGTATGGCGATCGCGAACAGCTCGATCAGGACGGCAACTCATCCCAGAACGACCGCGACAGATCCCAGATGGTCTGCCATGGACAACAATGTCGCATCCTCCCTAAGCCTGTCCTTGATCATCGGCCGTTCTTCGGGACCTGTCATCCTGCCAGACGGATGGCAAGACCGCCACCCGGGTCAGTTTGGGATCACCGTCATGGAGCCGTCCGTTTCCAGAACGATGGACAAACACCCTTGATGTCGAACTGTCCGCCTTGGCGTAGTACCACGTCGATCTCATCGCGCGAGACACTCTAGGCTTCCATGGCCGCATCGAGATAGCGCCCTTCCCACATAAGGTGGCTGCATGGCGCACGCGGCCCATTCCGGCCGCTCAACGATTGACGGATACTGCCGTGCAACTTCTCCAAACCGGACGTTCGTGCTCGGCGGAGCAAGATCAAGCATGCACAGTCTGCTACGTGGGACGAAATTGCCGTTCATTTGTCGGACATGGAGGTCAGCTTTGCTCTCAATTTGCGGCAACGTCGGTGCCCTTGACTGACTCATCGGAGCGCTTCTCCACCAGAAAGTTCGTCAACGTGACACCAGCGCTTTCGATCTATTGCTCGCGAACGACTTCCCAACCCTGCTACTCAAGGAGACCTCGGACGAGATAGCTTGCTTGCGAATAAAGACGCGCGATACTTGCTTCACGCGCCAGTACTCACGGATCGTGCGGGAGTGGGTGTCGTCGATTGGGCTAAAGGCCACTGCCTACGGCACTCATTCGATGCGGCGCACAAAGGTCACGAAGATCCACAAGAAGACAGGAAACCTGCGTGCTGTTCAGCTTTTTTAGGGCCATACAAAAATGGACAACACTGTCAGATACTTGGATGTCGAACTTGAAAATGCACTGGCAATATCGGAAGCTATTGAAATCTAGGGGTTTGAGCCGTCCGACAGGGACGGCCCGAACCGAACGTTGGCCAACCTTTGCGGCGCCGAGTGTCATCTCCAAGTGTGAGGGGTGTATCTTCTAAAAATGCCGAATTAAGCTCCAGAGGCAGGTATTCAAATAGCTGTCTTTCACTAACAGCTTGGTGATTGCCACAGTTTTGACGCTGATCGTGACACCCGCCATGTTGATTTTTGGCGAAAAGGAAGGGCGGCGCGATAAGCCCGCGACAGCTGCTGAGCCTGCCAAATGAGGAAAAACACGTTTTTAGACGACCGCCCTATGCCCGCCAAAGGAAGCATCATGACAGAGACGAAACAAAAAACAGCCATTGTAACCGGCGCATCGCGCGGAATAGGCGCAGCTATCGCGGCAAGGCTTGCCCGCGATGGTTTTAACGTGGTCGTCAACTATTCTGGGAGCGAAACGGCAGCCTTGGAAGTGGTGGCAAAAATCGAAGCTGCTGGAGGTCGTGCGATAGCAATAAAGGCAGATGTCTCTGACGTATCGGCCGTGAAACATCTATTTGACAGCGCAGAAACAACATTTGGCGGCATAGACGTTTTGGTGAACAATGCAGGCATTATGAAGCTGGCAAAGATTGTCGATAGCGACGACGATCTTTTCGACAGTCAGGTCGCCGTAAACCTTAAAGGCACGTTCAACACCTTGCGCGAGGCCGCAAAGCGCCTGCGTGACGGCGGCAGCATCGTGAACCTGTCCACTTCCGTCGTCGGGCTCAAGCTGGAGACATACAGTGTCTACGCGGGCATCAAAGCCGCGATTGAGACGATGACCGGCATCATGGCCAAAGAGATGCGAGGCCGCACTATCACCGTGAACTCCGTCGCCCCCGGCCCGACCTCTACCGAGCTGTTTCTGGACGGAAAGTCCGATGAGTTTATCAATAAACTAAAAATGATGTCGCCGATGGAGCGCCTCGCCACGCCAGAAGATATAGCCAGCGCTGTGGCGTTCCTTGCTGGTCCAGATGGCAGTTGGATCAACGGTCAGACCCTACGTGCCAACGGTGGTCTGGTCTGAGCTAGCTTTGCGAAAAAGCAACCAGCCAATAAGAGCCGCAACCTAAAAAGAAGGGGTCGCCTCCTACTTTTTGGGTTTCGGTCGTCGGGCGCTGAGATCTGCTGCTGGTTTCGTGGACACGAAGATAGGATCGTGACCCAGGAACTGGAGAGTGGATATGACGAGACGAAAGTTCAGCCGTGAGTTCAAGACAGAGGCCGTGAGGCTGGTAACCGATCGGGGCGTAGCGGTGTCGCAGGCGGCCCGCGATTTCGATCTGTCCGAGAGTGTGGCTCGTGCCGCTGGATGAGGGAGCTGAGTGCAGCCCCGGCTGCTGCCTTTTGCGGGAACGGGCAGATGCGTGCCGATCTGGTCGATATCGCAGCCCTGGAGAAAGAGGTCGTCCGGGTCCGGGCGGAGCGTGACATCCTCAAGAAGGGTGAGAGCATTGTCCGCCATTGGTGCAAGGGCAATGGTCGAACGCTTTTTTCGCGCGCGAGGCGACATGAGGTTCGCCTTCATTGCCAGGCGCCGGCACATTCGGCCAGTCAGTTCGCTCTGCGAGGCGCTGGAGGTTTCGCGCTGCGGCTTTCACGCCTGGCAGGGCCGCCCGACCAGCACCCGCGATATCCATGAGCCCAAGCTGGTCATGGCGATCGAGACGAGCTTCAAAGCCAGTGATCGAACCTATGGCGCCCGGCGCATGTGGCGCGATGTTCTGGAAGAAGGACTGGCCTGCGGCTTGCACGGGACCCTGCGACCGATGCGCTACAACGCCTTCAAGCTGCGGGCATCCGGACCATGGAAGCTCTTGGAGGTCTCGATCATCCGATCCGCAGCATGGAGGAGAACACACGCCTCCGCTTAGTGACGCAGGCACGCCTTCAACACGCCCCCAAGACCGCGAAACCCGCGTTTGAGCTGCGCGCACCGGACCGTGGCAAGAGGTTTGACTTGCTGCCGGAGCCGCAAGTCGGCGACCAGTGCTATGACATCGAAGGCGATCCACATTTCGAAGGTGGTCTCGAGTATCTTCCTGGCGTCTGGCTCGATGGCCAGTTTCGTGCGTTCTGGGCGCACGACCATGGCGCCGAAGCGCGTGCGCTCGCCGAGCTTCTGCAGTTCTTCCGCGCGCGGCTCACAGCTTATCCTGACGCGCGCATCCGTGCGTGCTCTATTGAAGGCTCGTCGAATGGACCCGAGTTGGCAAAAACAGCAGCGGCGCCTTAGTCTCAACCCTCAGTTGCCGCAGATAGTCGATGCCCCGCGTTCCTTCTGCTTTCACGGTATTTGCGATGGATATCTGGCCAACCAACGTCATAACACCGCCTTTCAGACCGTCTGAAAGATGCTCGGCTTGGGCTAATGCAGTCGATCGAAGGCACGAATTGCCGCGTGACACGAGCCGCACCGAGCTGTCGGCGCTAAGCATCTCAAGCAATGCCATCTGATCGTGCATGCAACGGCTCGCGTAATCTTCTGCTGTGGCCAACTCGTCTGCCGCAAACAACGCCTGAATTGCAGCTTCCTGGCAGAGCCGGATTGCAGCCGCTAGCGTCCATAAGCGGTCGAGTTGCTCCAAAGGTATTGATGTTTGGCATGCGACATCCGCTTCGCGCCGGAAGTGGGCATCCAGTCGGGCCGCGCTGCGAGAGAGGCTGACCTGGAGTTGCTCCGCCACACGCTGTGGATCGAGCCGAGTGGTCAGACTGTCAACGTTCCGAATATCGGCGGCGACATCCGCCAGAATGCCTCGGATATTGTCCTCGCGCCGGTCGCTGGTTGTCTGCCCAACAGCGCTTGCAATGGCCTCCAAACGGGTCTCGATGCCTCGAAGCTTTGCCGCCATGACGGCAAAACCCGCGATCGATACTCCCAACCCCAAGCCGGACAGAGCCAGCGTCCCATATTGAAGGCCCTGCATCAGGACCATCCCCTCTTTCAACGCTGAAATGCCCTAACGCAGATGCTCGTTCTGCACTACCGAGATCACGCCTAGGGGTGAGAACCCGTTCATGGCTTGCGCACCAGCGCCTGCAACCTGATCGAGAAACTGCGGCAGTGCTGCCGTTTGCTGCACATGACCGAGAATTTGGCCGGTCGAACTGTCTTTGATGATTGCACCAAATAACTGAGCACCGCCAGAAGTAAGGGCCTCCTGTAGCGCGCCGGGTATTTCATAGAGCAACGGCATCAGAAGGTCTCCAGCGATGTTTGTCCCGCCCTTAGGACGATGGCCTGAGTGTCATTCAGTAGGCAGCGGGCTGACGGTGCGAGCCCATCCCCAAAGACCACGGTCCTTGCATATCGGGTCAATCGATCCTCGAAGTGGGAGCGGATCCGATCTGTTGCATGACCTAGGGCTTTCGTTCCGGTCATGGAAAGTGCCGCAATTGCTGCGCCGCCCACCAGAAGGATCGGTGTGCTGACTGTGGTTGTAGTGAAAACGACGAAAGAAACCGACGCCACAGTCGCATAGGAAACGACAGCCGGCACCACCAATACAGACGCGGCTAGCAGGCTAACCCCCGCGATTGCCGGGAGCGCCGTGGATGCATAATCGGAAAGAGCACCATGCGGCGCGCTGGCCAAAATTTCCGCCAGCCCTTCTTCGGCTCTGGCCGCGGCGATGCGGCCCTGCTCCTCAGCCCATGGGACAATAATTTCGCCCGCAATAGGGCCAATATCGTAGTGGGCGCGAGTAACTCCCCAGAGGGACATACTTGCAACGTGGTTCTTGATGGCCAATT
This sequence comes from Paracoccus sp. Ld10, assembly GCF_045064235.1. Lineage (NCBI taxonomy): Bacteria > Pseudomonadati > Pseudomonadota > Alphaproteobacteria > Rhodobacterales > Paracoccaceae > Paracoccus > Paracoccus sp. Ld10. Next base: position 5,345 of record NZ_JBISHD010000017.1, read on the forward strand.
CCAGCCCAGGCCAAGCTCCTTCAAACTGGGCAGTAATCGACTGCAACTGTGTATCACGCCATGACAGCAGCTTAAGCTGCGCCTCGATCGTAGAAAGGTTGAACGTCATGAGGCAAAGCCCTGTATGGTCTCGCTCTGATATTTCCGTGTCTGGTCAACAGAGCAAATGAAATCGCTTATTCGGGCGTCATTGCGCCGGTCACAACATAACTGCCACGGATACCGCGGCTAGGTGTTTGAACCCATTGATTTCAGATTGGCTGCGTGATTCAGGGTTCTGGAAACGGAGCGGTGATATGTCTGATCTCTTCTGGCTGAGCGAGGCGCAGATGGCGCGTCTGGAGCCTTGTTTTCCGAAGTCCCACGGCAGGCCA
>NZ_JBISHD010000018.1:0-2351 GCF_045064235.1 Paracoccus sp. Ld10
GGCGCTCTGGCGACACTGGAGCGGCTATTACCGCCGGAGCCGCGTCGAGATATGAGGCGGATCGTTTTCCCGACGATTGGATGCATCGTGCACGACTGCTGGGCCAGCGGCTGATGGCGCGCGGCTTTGACCCGAGGTTCAGCTGCGCGTTGCGATCCTGAACGGCCGCACCGCCCCTGGCATCCCCGTCACAAGGGCCGTGGGATAAATCCATCTGGGGAAACGCGAGAACCGTCCGTCAGATGATTTGCACAACAGAGGCCATATCCATTCTAAATCCGATTCACCAGATTCCGGGGCCGAACACCTGGTGTTTCGCTGCTCCGTTATTCGTCGACAGTATATCTGCGATACGGGCTGAGCGCGTGCCAGCAACACGAGAGTGGTTCACTGTGGTCAAAACAGGCCAGATGCGTGGTTGCATCACCTAAGCGTCATTTTCAGATCGTCGCGCTTGGTGACACTGCATAGACGGCTCATCTTTTGTGATAGGCAGTTCAGATATTCACAAGTCCATAGAGGCATCCCCAAGGTCGCATCGTGGGACAATATTTTCTGCAATCTGCAGTTGTGCTTTCAATCTGGTGAAAAATCGAGGTACAAGTTCTCGTCTCATTCGTTTGCACATCAGATCCCTGAGAGGTCGACATGCCTATTGCGACCGTCAACTGGCTGTGGATTGGCAACCTGCCTCTGCTGGACGCAACACCGGCGACACCGATCCTGCTGTCGGAGCGTCGTGTCCTTGTCGGATACGAGGCGGTGGGTAATTCCCAGATTGAGGCGATAGCGGTCACCGGAGATTTCGTCAGCCAAGGCACGAATGCCAACAGCTTCGCCTCGATCTGGGATGCTAGTGCAAAGGGCATTTCCCCAACGACCTTTTCCTATGACCTTGCCGCGACGTCGACGATCGGCGCCCGCATGGTTTCAGCGTTTGCCGTCAACATGCAGGTACAAACCGGCAGTCAACCGGATGTCTTTCAGACACAGTCTGCAACCCTGGTACAACTAACCAATGGGGACATGTTCTTTCGCCCCAATGCGAACGCAGTTTCCGCGTGGGATGCCATCGATCGCGTGTACTCAATTAAGGTCGCAAGCATCGATGAAAGCGCGGGCACTGCCTATGGCTCAATCAGCCAGCGCACGACGTTCAAGCCGGCGATCTTTGACGTCGCCTTTCCTTGCTATGCTGCCGGAACTCTTATTACGACATCCGACGGTCAGAAGCCAGTTGAGGTCTTGGAGGCAGGGGATCTGGTCCTGACGTCGGATGACGGCTGGCAACCCGTTCGCTGGATCGGGCGTGCGGTGGTCAGTCTGGACAAGACCCCGCATCTTTATCCGATAAGAATTCCTCGTGGTGCCTTGGGATCGGGCACGCCGTCGGCCGATCTGATGGTGTCGCCACAGCATAGAGTGCTTGTCCGATCCAAGATCGCAGCACGGATGTTCGGAGCCGAGGAGGTGCTTGTCGCCGCCAAGCAATTGCTTGGTCATGAGGGTATCGAACAGGACATGACGGAAACCACCATCACCTACGTCCACTTCATGTGCGACGATCATCAGGTGGTGTTCGCCAACGACGCGGCCTGCGAAACCCTCTATCTTGGCGACATGGCAATTGCCAATCTTGGTGCCGCCGCCCGGCAGGAGATATTCGACGTCTTTCCTGACCTGCGGGACTCGGTGATATCGCATCCGGCACGACATTTGCCTTGCGGCTCTCGATCGCGAAAAATGGTTGAACGCCACGGGCGCCATCTGCGGCCTCTTGTCGGGTAGGCCGGACCGCGTGATGGCGCATGGAAAACACAGTGATCCAATTTGCGCGATGGTCATCAACACCGTGATCTGGCCGCGTGCTTGGTGTGATCGTTGGCATCAGCCCTGCCAACGGATATGTCCGTCATACCTATCGAACGTCTAGGTCCAACTCATGTACCGAACCGGTCCCGTACGGTAGATCGCCGTCCGGGCATATTCGCCCGTATGTTCTCCTTCGGGGGACGTCAGGCGTTTCGAGCTTCCGAGAAAAAACATGCTTGTTCGGCCGAAGGCGAGGATAGCCAAGCGGGAAAATATAGTTTGACTATATAATTATGAATTCATAATTGTTGTGTACGCGATGGGGGCACGTATACCGATGGATGACCGCAGGCAGGACAGCGCGCGACAGGCGGCGCTGGATTATCACGAGTTTCCGCGACCGGGCAAGCTGGAGATCCGGGCGACCAAACCGATGGCCAATGGCCGCGATCTGGCGCGCGCCTATTCCCCCGGCGTGGCCGAGGCCTGTCTGGAGATCAAGGCCGATCCGCAGGCCGCCGCGCGCTATACCACCAAGG
>NZ_JBISHD010000019.1:0-1482 GCF_045064235.1 Paracoccus sp. Ld10
TGGGCTGATGCTGTTGAAAAACTCGTCGGAGATTTGCTGCTCGGAGGGACGGCGCAGTGGCCGTCGGGGAATTTCCTGCCTGTTTGAGGCGCGCGCGTTTTGGCGTTTTCAGCCAACCACCGTTGCTCGGGGCATCCCGGGGTTGAGCTTGGCCAATTTCCGGAGGTTCTGGGCAATCGCTGCCAGCGTAAGTTCGTCTTTCACGCCCAATGGCCCTCTTAATCGCAAACGGGTGAGGCCAAGAATGCGTTTCAGGTGCGCGAAGAGCATTTCGACTTTCTTGCGCCGTCTCATAGCCGTCTCGTTGAAAGGTGACGCTGTGCAGGTTCGGGCGAAGTCCCGCACGATCTCGAACTTGCCGCGCTGCAGGCTGCGCGTTTCGCTGTTCGGGCAGCACTGCGCCCTCAGCGGGCAAGACTGGCAGTCGACTTTTACAGCGCGATACCTCCGTGGCTTCATCTCGGTCGATAGGCGCGCCGGATCGGAGTGGTTTCGCCGCGCATGCCGCAGGTCCTTGCCTTCAGGGCAGATGTAGCGGTCATTCTCTTCATCCCAGGTGAAGTCGGAGCGAGACAGGGTGCCATCCGTGCCCTCGCCTTTGTCTATGACGGGGATGAAGGGCAGGATTTTTCGCTTCAGGACGATCTCGACCAGGCTTTCTTCTGATCCATAGGCCGTATCCGCGACCAACCAATCCAGGCGAATGTCGAAGCGCTTGGATGTGCGGTCCAGCATGATGAGCGTTGAGCCGACCTCGGCTTGCCGCACCGAACGGATCGCCTCGACATCCATGATGATCCCGTGATCCCTGTCGATCAGGTAATTGTCTGAATAGGCGAAGAAAGCAGGCCCCTTGCGCGCTGCCGTCCATTGGCTGGCAGGATCCGCATGGGCCGTGAACCTGGGCTTGACGGGCGTTGCCGCGCCGAAGGCTTCCGCATCAAGCGTGTCGAGATACTCGCGCACCGCCCTCGGAGCCTCCGTCGGATCGATCGTGGACGCGTCCCATTCATCCTGACGGCTGGAGCTCTGCTTTTGGACATCGGCGCTGATCAGGCTGGCATCAGCAGCGAAGCCTTGGCCGCCGACCAGGCCATGGGCGATGCACTGGGCCACCACACGTTCGAAGACGGCGCGGAAGATGTCACTTTCACGGAACTTGCCATGCCGAAGTTTCGAGAAGCTCGAATGATCAGGCACCTTGTCCTTGAGCCCAAGCCGACAGAACCAGCGATAGGCGAGGTTGAGGTGAACCTCCTGGCAAAGACGCCGCTCGGACCGCAGCCCCATGACATAGCCGATCACCACCATCCGGATCATGAGCGCGGGATCGAGCGAGGGACGACCGGTGTGACTGTAGAAATCGCGCACCTCCTCGTGCAGATCGCTCAGATCCAGAAAGCGGTCGATACCTCGAAGAAGATGGTCGGACGGAATATGCGTCTCGAGATCGAACTCATAGAAAAGCCGGGCGTGAACCTT
>NZ_JBISHD010000020.1:0-17788 GCF_045064235.1 Paracoccus sp. Ld10
ATTTTAAGCTCATTCACATGTTCAAGCAGGTCAGCGGGAGGTGGTGGTGCTGCGTTCCTACCACGAGATGGATCGTGCGCATCAGTGATGTCGCAGCAGGTCTTGAAGCCAGTTGCCCATGCTGTGGTATCTGCCTCTGTGAGCACCGTAACCTTAGCAAGGTTTCTTGCATTGATGTAATCGCGGTGGCGGTTGACGACATCACAGAATGCCCGATCCTCAAGGGCTCGCTCCCAAGTACTACGAAGTCGGCTATAAAAATTGGCGACAGCTGTGGCATAGCCTTCGTCATCCTGCGCCTCATATAACTTCGCGGCTGCGCGCGCCTCCTTCTCAAGTTTGTCCAAGCGCTCAGGCACCTTCTGTCCGACCCAGGGGAGACCCTCATGAACGATGCCGGTGCCGGTGCCTGTCTGAGTTAGAGACACCTCCTTTATTGGAGTGTCAGCTTTTCGCGCTAGCGTCTGCAAGTCGTTGAGAAATACTAGATCATGGGTGAATACAACGATTTGCCGCGTGCCCGCTTCATCGACCAAGCGCTCGGCGACCTTCCTGCGCCAACGATGATCGAGGGAGGAGACCGGATCGTCGAAAACCAAGCAAGAGGAGTGCCCGGCCGTCGCCAACTCAGCTAGGAATACCGCTAAAGCGACGCAGGTTTGTTCACCCTCGCTAAGTACCGAGTGAACCTTTGCCTTGTCATTGGCGAATAGTCGCACCTGATAATGGGGTGATCCATATTTGCCGCCTGAGCGAACGATATCCACACGCACTCTGCTCGCAGCGAGCTTCTGGATTTCTTCTTGAAAGCGGTCGCGTATGCGTGGGGTGATGACTTGATCAGCAATGGTATTGCCGAGGGCGGTAATGGCGCGAGTCGAGGTTTCGGTCAGACATTTCGTTACCCGGTCAAGCTGGACCAAGCGTGTGATCTCCGCCTTCGCTTTAGGGAACAGGATCTCGAGCGCCTTACGATCACGCAGTCCATCGCGCTCTTTTTCCAAGCGCTGCCGACCCTCAGGATCAGCTGCCGCCGTCAGTTCATCGGCGTAGCGTAACGTGTCGGCAGCAAGTTGCCGTAACATTGTAGTCGGGTTCGGCGCGGCATCGGGCATGTGCACAATATCGGCGCTGCCGAGCGAGTCGAGGCAAATGCGCCTCCGAAGCCGAGCGGCGGCTAAGCTGCGAAGAACGGCCGCACCGACCGTCGGGGCGCGCAGCCTGACTTGGCGGTGTAGGGGAAAGGAAGATATGCGAACAGGGTTGTTCTCTAATTCACGGAGCGCATCCTTAAAGTCACGCTCGGCCTCTTCGGCAAGTTTTTCGGTGTCAGCTTTAATGAAATTGTCAAAGCCGCTCATTCGCGAGGCGGCGCTTTCTGATAAAGGTTGATGACATAGGACGCATTGCGCTTCTCCCGCAGCCGGCGGGAACGGGAGTTCGGGATAGGCAACCTCTACCGAGTACCTACGTGCGGCCTCCCAAAGTGCGCGCCACGTTGCTTCGCCTATCCCTTTGACAGCATTGGTGCCAAAAGCTGCATCTGCAGCAAGGTTGGCTGTGGCACGCTTGTTACGTGCGTCTTCCGATAGCGCCAGCAAATGCGCTAGCGGCTCGTCGGCTGTCCGCGCCAGGACGGGATCCAAGGCGTCTGCTAAGCGTCGGATAGAAGTAGCAAGAGCCCTTTGCTCGGCCGCCGCCTTTAGGGGATCTCGCGCCAAATCCTCGTTTAGACGGCCAAGCCGGTCCTCATCCACTTCCGAGAGCACTGCGAGTCTCTCAAGGGCATCGAGCTTAGTGGTCGCCCGCAACGCACCTAAGATTTGTCCAACCGGCGATGTGGCGCTCCATGTCGGCTGTGCGAAAACGAGGTCCTGCGCACTCTTGAGTCTTGTCTGTTCTACCGTAAGCGCTTCGCTGACCGCTTGACAGGTCGCAGCCAGTTCATCCGGAATGTCGAGGCCAAAGGGGCGAAAAGCAACTTCATTCTCGCCGCGCACATGGATCGTTGCGCATTCGCGATCGAATACGCTCACAGATGATAAAATTGGGTGAGACCCGTCATTGTTGATCCAGAATATTGGAGAAGCCGGTATAGACCCGGCGGAATAGGATATCGTCGCAGATGCTGTCACCTGTGAAGCGGTGTCGAAGGCATTCGGCAGCAGTTCACCAACGAAGCGAGCACGACAGGCACGTTTAAGGATGCGGGCATAACCCGACTTTCCCACGCCATTGTCGCCATAGATTACAGTTATGCCAGTGGGGCCAAACGAAAGCGTTTGGTCGCCGGACAGGCGATTGACACCTGTCACGTTTGAAATGGACGTGAGCGAGATGGCGGTTCCGGCTGTCGCCACACTTGGAATGTGTTTAGCAGCGAGCGGTAGGGCTTCAATAACCACTCCCTCGGCGCCTCGACCTTTGAGGCACAGCTGCACCAGATCTGCCTTATCTTCTGCGGTCAGTTTCCCCATGCCAATGATGCGGCGAAGAGCATCCTGCTGCCAAAGAGGTCTACCTGTGGACCAATCAAGAATAGTATCGAACACTGACTTCGACTGAGTTGCCGTCATGGAATTGCCCCTTGCCAGAGCCAATTCTGCCTTCCCCACGCGCCGCCACCGACCCAAGCAATATGCCTCAAGTTATCGAAAGCAAACGTAGTTGTTCCGAACTTTGGCCACACACCCTGCTAAATGTCCGTGATCGACGAACTGCTGGCAAGTGATTTCGGTCCGCAGCAATGGTGATAGTACAGCAAGGTGGCGCGTTCCAGGCTCTTCACAGCAGGCACCAGATCAATGCCTTCGCCAATCATATAAAATATGTAACATATTTATTGCACTGCCCCTGAATATATGTTACATATTTCATATAGTCATTGATAGGAGAACCCCATGATGCCCGTAGTCAGAATCAACGATGCAACCTTCGCAGACATCAGCACGCTCAAGACCTGGTTCGGGACCAAGTCTCCGAGCGAGACCATCGACCACATTGTAAAGGAGGCGATGGAGCAACTTGGGATCGAACGCGATGATGAAGCGGAGGGTGCCACCGTAGCATCAACAGGTGGCGCTCTATTATTCGATGCTGCACCCAGCCTCACCTTCACCAAACCAATGAAGGCGACGATCAATGGCAAGCCGATCCAGAACCCAAACTGGGCGTCAATCCTACATTTGATGATAGCGCAGGTTAAAGCTAAGGGGTTCGAAGGTGAAAAGCTGGTCCGCGAACTGGGCGTTCCGGCTAAGGCTGCCAGCTACGACGATGATGGCTACAGGTATTTCCCCGACTTGGGGATCTCGGTGCAGGGACAGTCGGCGTCGGACGCTTGGAAGGAAGTTGATCGACTTGCGAAGAAATGGCGGCTTCCGGTCAACGTCGAATTCGCTTGGCGACAGAACCCCAAAGCTCAGCACCCCGGTAAGGTAGGCATCCTTCGATCGGGAAATTCCTAAATGTGCAGTCGGGGCGTGGTAGGCAAGATGCCCGCAGCACCACAGTACAAACCCAGGCGTTTCTGTAGGGAGCGGAACCAACCATTTCTGACCAGAGAGTTTTGATACTGCGCTATTGGCAAACTTGAAGCCGTGATGGCGCTTGGCACTGAACATGCGTCTATGTACGATTTTGGCCATGACATTTGATCTGAAAAAAGCACTTAGTCTTCCCGACATTCATCACTCCGTCGCTAGACGCGACGAGGTGATGAACCGCTTCGGGCCGCTTTTCCGCGATCCGTCTAGCCTCACGCAGCAAGATTATTTCGATTTCCTGAGCGTTAAGCATAATCACCATTGGTCGGGACTGGAACGCCTCGGTCGCCCAGCAGCAAATGACATGGGCAACCTGCGTGCCGCTATATCCATTCTTGTCGATGAAGCTGCGCCACTTTCGGAAAGATTCAACACGGCTTTGTCGATGGTTCATGGTGTCGGCACCGCTACGCTCTCACCTGTGTTGCTGCTTGCATACCCTGATCGCTATGGCGTTTGGAATGGCACCAGTGAACCGGAAATGCGGGATCGCGGGATTTGGCCTATTTTCCCGAGCGGTTCATCACCTGGAAAAAAATATGAGATCGTCAACACGACACTGATCGACTTGGCCAGAGATCTCGGTGTTGATCTGTGGACCCTGGATGCTCTTTGGTGGGTTAGTAAACTAGAGCGCCAGAACAATGGTGAAATCAAGGACGCTAGATTCAAGGCAGTCTGGAGCATGGCAAACCAAGCCGAGCAAACCGCGAGCCAGTCGTACGGCCAGATCGTTGAGCGCATCGTCAAGAATAAAGACCTCAGACTTTCAAAAGAAGCACTCATGCTACATCTAAACGAGTTGCTGGATGAAACTGGCAATCGTTGCGCAATCACTGGTCTCACCTTGCAGTTCGAAGGTTCAGACAACCAGTTACAACCTTCTTTGGACCGCATTGACAGCCATGGTCATTATGAAATTGGAAATCTGCAGATCGTGGCGCGCTTCATCAATTTTTGGAAGAGCGCCACCAAGGACACCGAGTTCAGAAGACTAATCGCTATCGTGCGGGGCGAATAGATGACAATGACATGGCTCTTGCAGCTATGGCGAGATTTCCCCGGAACGCCTCAGAGAAATCCTACTGGGCGATGCGCCCGCGCCGGATGAACGGGCCAGCGTCAGACAAGCGCTACTGGAGATGGATGCGGTGGCGCTCAACTGCGCCCCGGCGGAAGAACTGGGGCTGATGCTGGCCCAGATCGAAGCGCGGTGTGTGCAGCTGACTGGCCGCAGGCTTGGGTCAGAGTCGCCTAGTGAACTGTCAAGGCAGGCAGGTCCGCCGTTGCTCTTTCAAAGCCAACTGTCTGACAAACCTATTTCTACTGAGTAACAACCTCTTCCCGGGGGTCAAATTCCGGCTCATCCAGCATGAACCCCAACTCAGCATTTTTAAGGTATCCAGATATAATACCTTTTTCATTTAGCCAGTTGAGGTATCTTTGGACTTCATAAAGCTTCATCGAGTTGATGCTAGCTATATCATTGTCCGTTAAATCCACCCACCCTACAAGATATCGTTCTGGATCTTCCCTCCAATCAAAGATTGTGGCCCAGATACTCGTAAGATCATGCTGATTCATCCATTTTTCAAATGTTCTTATCTTGATGATCGATGGTCGCTTGGACCGTTTATTGAAGCGCGGTCTTTCTTCACATATTGCTCTCCGTTCCGCCGCAAGCGCGGTTGGGCCAGTTTCAAACCATGTCACGGCAACATTCGTGATTGAGTGGAACCACTCTGCCTTGGCGTGCTGAGCCATTCTCGCTGGAATATTCAAAGAGACCCCTGCGTATAGTAGGACAGAATCTTTATCGTAAAATCGATACAGAGCTATTCGCCCTGTAGAACGGTAAACTGGCATTTTATCTATCCCGGTCCTGTTTGCGGTCAGGCTTTATCTCTTGGTCCTTATTTTCTCGCATCTTTTCCAAGGCCCCTCGTGCGGCAGCCTGTCTAGGATCACTAGCAACAGAACGATCCTGCTGTTTATGCTGTGACTGGGTTGATGATTGTCCTCTGTCAGCCATACGATTTTCTTCCGCGTTCCGATTTGCCCTGAACATCGCCAAGGGCCCTTTGCTTTGCTCATTCCATATTTCTTTGGAACGGCCCTCTCGCGGGATACTCCGCCATGCGTCTTTGATCTGCTGACGTTCGACGTTCTGACGGGCCATCAGGTCCTGTCGATCCTTTTGAAACCGGCTGTGGTGTTCTCGGTAGCTTTGGCTGCGGAACTCGTTCAAGCGGTCAATTTTCGGTTGCAACGGAGCATCATACCAGCGCTTGAATATCTTCCTGTCCTGCTCTTTTGCAGGGGCAAACGTAGAATTGCGTAACTCTGGATCTCGCAGATTTGCCCATGTCAGCTTCGCAAGTCCGGCGCTCTCTTTGCCCTGCTTCAACGCTCGTTGCTGCTGCTCACGTGCCGCTGTGATGGATAATGCCAAACGTCCTTTGAAAGTCTGATCCAGCCTATCTCTCTGCTTTTCAAGCTTCCATTGTTGGCGACCAAACTGCCTCCACTTGCCTTTGCTCTGAGCATCATAATCACTTCGTGCGGCGCGGAATTTCTCGCGCCATTCGGCGGTAATCTTGTCCTTCCCTGCCTTGTAGTTCTTACCCAGCTCTGCCCATTCCTGTGCGTGTCGCACCTTCTGGGCTTCAGACAGTTCGCGCAGCACCTCTGCGGGAAGCGGAGGGCGGCTTGTAGCGGCGTCACTGGCTTTCATGGCCTCGGGTAGGGTGCGGGTGCTCTCGACTGCTTTCTGACGCTTCTCTGCGGCTACTGCGCGGTTCTGCGCCTTCTTCTCCATGTAAGCCCGTCGCTCTTCCAGCGTGTAGCGGTCCTTCATCGCCTCTTTTCGCTGATACTTGGCTTCCCGGTTTGGCGAGACGATTTTCCCACGTGAACGCTCATAATCCTTTGCCCAGCGGTCCAGTTCACGCTTGGCGTTGGAAAACGTCGCCATGCGACCATCACGGGGGTTCACCCGATTGATGATCAGATGAATATGCTGATGCTTGGTGTCGGTGTGCGAAAACATAGCAACTTGATGGTCGCCAATTCCCAGCCGCTTGATGACGTCATCAGCTGCCTGCTCTATTTCAGCACGGTTCACGCGCTCATCGGGATGCCACGAAAGGGAAAGAGTCTGCACATGAGCATTGCTCTTGCGACCTGTGTTCTTGACCCTGGCCTCTTGCTTCAAACGGTCACCGTCCTGGGCCGTAGCTATCATGATGCGCTCAGCGGTCTTTGGGTCATCCGTCATCAGATTGCGTGTCGCAGACCACTCGACACGGTCGTCTGTCTCGCGAGTTCCCTTGTCATGGGCGTGGTAGTCGTAAGCCCCTTTAAAGCTGAAACCCGGCTTGGAAAGGTTCGGGATCAATCGTCACCCCCTGCCAGCTTCGCTACGGCAGCGCGAACCTCTTCAATGGCCTCGTGCAAATCAGGGGGAATACTGCCGCCAAAATTCAGGTGCTTCGTGATTTGCCAAAGGTTCACGCCAACGCGGTTCAGTTCAGATATGGCAGGCGCGTTGACGCTGTCACGCGTGCGGCGCGGGCGCGGAGGTTTGCTCGTCAGAGATACCGCGCGGACATAGTCGCTTACGCTCGCTCCTGCCGCTGCTGCTGCGGTCTCGATCCGCAACCGCTCGTCCAGCGTCACGCGGAAAGCTATGCGCTCTTGCCGCGTATCCTCAGGGGCCTTCTCTGGACGTCCAGTCTTCTTGATCGCCATGTATCAACCCTCACGCCGTGAAATCCGGCCAGAACGGAAACTCCGGATATTGGAGTTCTGGCCGGATTTCAGCCGCTATCGGCGGCTATACCTGCGCAGCAGGCAAGCGTTTTTGTGCAACAAAAACACTGCTTGTTACTCCACTTAATTTGTACCTATACTTTCAATCATAGGCATCGGTCAAGTTGAAGGGGTGACGGGATGATCGAAGAAGGTGAAGCCGCCCGGGACATTAAGGCTCTGGAAGAAAAAGCCGTCGAGATGCGTCGGTGCGTAGTCAAATTTGTACTTTACCCTTCGCTTGCTCTGCTCGGTTTCGGCTACGCAGTTGGTGCCATTTTTTCGGCATTTGGCGGCAACATGCCCGGTATCGCAGCTGCCTCAATTGGCATCGGAATTCTCGGGCTTCTGCTCACAGCGGTTCTGATGGTTCTGTTCCGCGTGCGCGGTCATCATGGATATGATCGGCAACGTATCGACGGCGCGAAGGTCTTGCGGCTTGAAGAACCGATGACATCCGGTGAGCCGCTCTTGCCAATCGGGTTTGCCAGAATGCCACTTGCAGCAGAGCCCGTTCACACGCTGATCGAAGGCGCAACGGGGATGGGCAAGACACAAGTTCTCAAGGGCATGATGGAATTCATCCGGGCGCGGGGCGACACGGTCGTTGTCGTTGATGACAACTACGACCTGCACAAAGCATTCGGAAAATCGGGTGACATCGTTCTTAGTGCATTTGATGAAGCCTCGCCCGGCTGGCTTCCACAGAACGAGGTTAAAGCTCCAGCCGACTGGTCGGCGCTAGCGCAGTCGTTCATCGGCGATGGGCATGGTGAGGCAGCACAATGGCACCAGATGGCTAAAGCGCTGTTTGCTGCTGTTGGACGGGGGTATGCCCGCATCACGGATGAGGCAGGTGAGCCGTTCGATCATACAGAATTTTTCCACTTGCTCACGCAGGCCTCGGCTGAGGATCTTGCACCATTTGTCAAAGGCACTGCTGCCGCTTCACTTGGCGTCAATGACAAAGCACTGAACAACGTGCGCATGACATTTTTCTCGACGCTAAAATTCTGGGAGTATCTTCGTCCTGGTGATTTTTCTTTGCGTGATTGGGTGGAGCAAGGTGGTGACCGGCCATCGATTTTCATTCCTTACACCCGTAGATCCCTGGAAGAATCCAAAAACCTTATCAGTTGCTGGCTCGATCAGATTATCACAACGGCAGTTGATCTTGGCGAGAACCGTGAAAACCGCGTTTGGGTTATAATCGACGAACTGAGCGGCCTTGGTGAAATTTCTGGGCTTCAGACTGCGGTTACCCTTCTACGGAAAACTGGCTTCAGAGTCGTCTGTGGCATCCAAAATTATGAGCAGATTGAAAAGTTCTATACCTCCGCAGGTGCCAAAACGATCACAAACAACATGGTCAACAAAGTCATTCTCAGGGCAACTGATCCGACAACAGCGGACCGACAATCAAAATTAATAGGTGACGCGCGGTTCAGGATATTCAAAGCATCAGAGTCTGCCTCAGCTGGAGGGAAGGGCGTATCCCTTTCCATGGAAGAAAAAGTTGAGCGTCTTGTCCTGCCTTCAGAACTTTCAAATTTAGCCCCTCTCAATGCCTTTGTTATCTTTTCTGGCGATGAAACTACTTACCGAACGCCGATTCCAGTTTATGGGCTGTCTTAGGATCGTTCTTGCTGTTTGGCTTGATGTGATAATAGCTTTATGCACTCCGGCTTGTGGCCAGTATTGGTCACCACATACTGGTTCTTGCGACGAATGAGCGGTCGTTTGGTAACCTAGTGACCACCTGTAGATCGGATGGAATCTACAGTTATCCACAGAGTGTAGTGTTAAATATGTGTTAGATTCTGTGTTACGCTTAAACTTTAGTTCTTTTTTTTATTTTAAAACAGTGCATTGGCTGAACGCATGGTAACTGATAACACGAACATTGGTAACTGAAATCCTGATTTCGGTAACTGAAAACACGAATCTTGACACTGGTAACTGAAAACACGAATCTTGACACTGGTAACTGAAAACACGAACATCTAGGCATGGTAACTGATAACACGAACCCTCTGACCCCCCTTCTGCCGGATCGCCATCCGCAGCATGACCTGTTCATCTGCGATGTTGCAGATGCTGTGCTCAAAGATGTGATGCAGCACATGGAGCACCCATTTTACTCCCTCTCGAAGAAGCCTGAGACTACGGTTAAGCGGTATAAGAATGGCGATCGCTGGCTTGAAATTACACCCAGTGTCAAAGGCTTAGCTACCATCTATGACAAGGACATCCTGATCTATTGTATCAGTCAGATCATGGCGAAGCTGAAGCTGGGAGAACAGGTGTCCCCTCGGGTCCGGATTAACTCACGCGAACTGCTGATTTTTACAAATAGAGGCACCAGTGGGCGTGAGTATCAATCACTTCTCGATGCGATGGATCGCCTTGAGGGAACACGTATCAGGACCAATATCATCAGCGGCGACGAAGAGCAGATTGATGGCTTTGGTTTGATCGACGCATCTTCGATTCGCCGGAAACACGGCCTCGATGGTCGTCTTCTCTGGTGCGAGATAAAGCTGTCGGACTGGGTTTTCAACGCGATCAGAAATGAAGAGGTGTTGACCTTACACCGTGATTATTTTCGATTGCGCAAGCCTATCGAGCGGCGGGTTTACGAAATTGCCCGGAAACACTGCGGTCAGCAGCGGTCCTGGCGCATCACCCTTTCTAAGCTATTGCTGAAGACTGGCTCACAAAGTCCGGAAAAGCGCTTCCGTCAGATGATCCGCTTATTGGTCCAGCACGATCACCTTCCAGACTACCATGTGGCCTTCGAAGAGGCCGGAGACATGGTTGTTTTCACCAACCGCGGCACCATGACCCCTGCCCCGCTCCTTGAGGGTCGCGTGCCTGCGTTGAAAGCTGAAACTTACGAACGAGCGCGCGAAGCGGCCCCTGGATGGGATGTCCGCTATCTTGAGGGCGAGTGGCGTGGCTGGATTGTGGAACCGCCTCGTGATGCTGACGCAGCTTTCACGGGCTTTTGTCGGAAGTGGTTTGAAAAGCGAGGTCGGCCCAGCTGACGGGTGCCGGCGTAAAAACGAGTTCTGGTTCATATCCGGTAATTAATTTATTTCTGGTTGCGGAAATAATTCCGGTGTTGAAAATAAATCCGGTAACAGATATAAATCTGGTAACAGAAATTTTTCTAGGGTGTGAGCAGTGCCTGTCATCGTTATGGCCAGCCCCAAAGGGGGAGTCGGAAAGTCTACATGTGCAGTCATCCTTGCATCTGAGTTCGCTAGGATGGGGGCGGATGTAACCGTTCTGGACTGCGATCCTAATAAGTCTCTTACCCGTTGGGCCTCCCACGGCCTCCCGAAGGGCGTGACATTGCACAATGAAATTGGGCGGTCCGAGATCGTTCCGACAATCCGGGCGTCTGATGGTGACGGCAAGATCGTGGTGGTCGATCTTGAAGGGGTGGCGTCACAGATGGTTAGCCGGGCGATTTCACAGGCAGACCTAGTCATCGTTCCGATGCAACCCACGGCCCTGGATGCCGAAATTGGGTCGGAGGCCTTGGCGCTGGTCCGGGAAGAGGAAGAGGCGCTTGGCCGTAGAATTCGTCACGCTGTCGTTCTGACGAAAACCAGCGCAGCCGTGAAGAGCCGTGTTCAGAAGGAACTGGAAGTACAACTGCGCGGGGCAGGGATCGATTTGATTGAGCCCTCTCTCGTTGCTAGAGCAGCGTTCTCGGAAATCTTCGCGTATGGAGGTGACCTCACCAAGATGCTGCATGATCCGGAAATGGTAACGGGCGGGAAGATCGACAAAGCAATCGAGAACGCCAGACGCTTCACGGAGGCTGTCTATGAACGAATCAAATAGGCTTGCTGGGCTGAAGGCCCGCCCGAAAGACACGACCGTCGAAGACGTGCAGCGCATAGATGCAGTTGGGGAAGCAAGAGGGTTCTTGGATCGAACTCCGCGCAAGAAACCAGGCCGAAAACCAAGCCCTCGAACGCATCAGCTCCATCCCAAAGTCTTCCCTGAGATAGGTGAAGCGATTGCAACAGAAGCTGAACGTTTGGGCATTACTCAAGGCCAGTTAGTCGAAGAGATGTGGAACATGTATCAAGCCAATGTTCTCCAAAAAAACAAAAAAGAAGAGAACTAAACTATGGTGAAGTGTGTAAGTATTTTCTCCGGCGCAGGTGGTCTTGATGTTGGTGCCCACCAAGCAGGTGTCGATATAGTGGCCTGCATAGAGAATGATGCCGATGCAGCGCAGACACTCAGAATAAATAATGATCTACTCGGTGCCGAGGTGCTTGAGAAGGATATCCAAGAAGTTGACTTCCGGGTTTGGTCTAGTTCTGAGCCAAGCATTCTGATTGGTGGGCCACCTTGCCAACCGTTCTCAAAAAATGGGTACTGGGTTAAGAACGATAATCGTCTCATCGAACACGATCCGAGGAATATGCTAGGTCAGTTTGTACGCGCACTGACAGAGATGCAGCCGTCAGGATTCCTTTTTGAAAACGTTGAGAGCATCCTCCATCCAACGAACAAGAGCACATTCGAGGCCTTTGTTAAGGAAGCCGAAGCGCATGGGTATACCTGTACCGTTTTTAAGACTAACTCCGCTGACTTCGGCGTCCCGCAGAAAAGAAAGCGCGTTTTCGTCTTTGGAGTAAAACGGGCAGGAGCACCAATACCATATCCTGAGGGGACGTACGCGGACCCCAAAAAGCCAGAAAAGATGAATGGCCACACTCCCTACGTAGGGGTTGGAGAGTTCATTGCACCTTATGCGGGGCCAGAGTTTTCCGAGCCACAAGAGGATGCAAGCGGTGGAACTTACTATCAAGAACTACTCCATGTGCCTTCGGGCAGAAACTACATTGGGCTGCGTGACGTAGACGGTTATGGGGGCCGGACATTCCGGCCAGGCGGACGTTTCTGGAATTTCCTGTACAAACTGCACCCTGATGAACCTTCGATTACCATTGCTGCTCAGCCGGGTCCTTGGGTCGGTCCCTTCCATTGGAGCAGTCGCAGACTGCGAGTTCCTGAGATCGCAGCCATTCAAACTTTTCCTAAAGATTATCGGTTCTACGGTACGCGCAGGTCGATTCAAAAACAGATAGGAAACGCGGTTCCATGCTTGCTCGGCCGAGAGATGGTCACCCATTTGATAAAACACTTGCCCTAGTGCGGTTGGACGAGGGGAGAGGGTTTATTATGAAAGATATAAACTATGGCCAGAACGATGGTTTTGACCCAAGTGAAGGGTTACGAACTCTTGGCTTTACTTGGACCGCGCAGATTGATGCTGTACAGCAGTGTGCGGAGGAGGCGGAGAGGCAGCTGTCGTATGTTTCTTTGTGCAAATCTGAGCATGAAAGAAAGAAGCTTGGGTCGTACTATACCCCCACGGATGTAGCAGATTTTTTTTGGAGAGAACTCTTTGTTCAAAAAGAAATATTCACCAACAGAGATGCGCTTTCCTTCTTAAGAAAGCATCATTTTGTTGAACCTGCTGCTGGAGCAGGAGCCTTGATATTCGCGTTGATGAAGAGGTTTGTTGCCCTTGGCTTAACCCCTGACCAATTAGCAGAACTCGAACTCTCGATTGTTGATATAAACGCAAACGCACTGTCTTTCGTAGAGGAACAGATCGAAAGTTTGGCTAAAAATTGGAATGTTGTTTTTGACAGAGTCCATCTTGTTAGGAATAACTTCCTAGAATTGCGATTAGATAACGGAACGAAACCCTATTTTTTCTTTGGCAACCCTCCCTTTGTAGGAAATAAAAAAGAACTGTCGCCCTGGAAGAACCTCTATGCTGA
This sequence comes from Paracoccus sp. Ld10, assembly GCF_045064235.1. Classification (NCBI taxonomy): domain Bacteria; kingdom Pseudomonadati; phylum Pseudomonadota; class Alphaproteobacteria; order Rhodobacterales; family Paracoccaceae; genus Paracoccus; species Paracoccus sp. Ld10. Next base: position 13,175 of record NZ_JBISHD010000020.1, read on the forward strand.
TTTTCTTGAGAAAGCTTTGCAGCATATTGAGGGGGTGGGCGGCGTGCATTTCATCCTGCCACTATCCATAGCATTTAGCAGGGATTATAATGCTCTAAGGACAGCGATCTTAAAGGTGGGCGGTACCGTTTGCCTGTCAAACTTCGACAACATCCCGGATACTTTATTCAAGTCCGGCAAGCCAAGTCATACAAACACTAATAAGGCAAACAGCCAAAGGTGTACTATCCTAACAATACTACCAGAGGGACCGAGAAGGGTGCTTGCAACGCGCCTGCTAAGATGGAGCAAAAAGGATCGAGCAACGTTGCTTGGGAGATCTCCTGAATATTTTGACGTATCTGGTTATGCCTTTGACAAGCAGATTCCTAGACCAGATAGTCAGGCGATTCTGGACTATTTAAACTTGGCGGCTGATAGCCCACGCCTAGGAACAATCTTAGCGAAAAGCGGCAGACACGAGTTGTTCGTTGCAGGTGTCGCGCGGAACTACATTAGCCTTCGAGAAGGTCCAGCAAATGGCGTTCACGCCTTGGGCTTCAAAAGTGAAGAAGACTTCCTCTTAGGGCTAGGTATTTTGAGTTCAGATCTCTTCCTCTCATATTGGCTGTCCCTAGGGGACGGGTTTCATCTGACGAAGGGCAATATCTTTAATTTTCCCTTGCACCACACGCTTGTTCGCGAGTGTGAATACAATGCATCTGCTCTACGCAAAGCATGGCAAGCGCGTCAGCGCTTCCAGAAGGGAAAACTCAACTCGGGTCAAATGACTAGATCATTCGACCTGACAAATGCGGTACCATCTTTGATAGGAGCATGATCCTAAAAGAAAATTATGTGGTCACATCAGATCAGTGCGGCTAGTGTCCGTGATAAGGTACTCAAGCAACGGAAATTTTCATGGCTACGCAGTCTCGCACAAATGGGGAACTATACGATGGACCGGAACCTGACCATGCAACAGCCGATCAGTGGGAAGATATCTTAAATCGATCGTTGAGTTCGCTCGGCTGGGCGTTGAATCTGACAAGGCATGATCCTCCCCCACGATCTAACTTTGTTAGGTTCACTGCTGAAGTTAGCAAAGCAGGTGAAGTGCTGACACTAGAGATTTATCCATTCCGAAATCTAAGTTGGCGAAACCGGGGCGTAGACGAGAAGGGCATCCAATTAACCAGAGACTACGACGAGCATGCAGCGCATTTTCAGCTGGGAAGAAATGGCAACCATCGGTGCTTGCTCTTAGGGGTCTATAACGGAGCCAATAATGAGCCAGTTATCTGTGCGTGGGACTCTTCTGCCTATTTAGGCCATGCCAATCCAAACACTTGCTACACTGATGTACATGCAATTTCCAATGCGTATAAAATCGGATTTGGCCGATATCTGGACCGCAGAAACAACAGGTACGCATGTTGCTTCCAGCCGGAATTTATCCACTACTACATAGCAAACATGGATACCCTCCATCTTCCGCCAGGCGTTATGGAACGCGAAGAGGATGCAGCTGATCCGGAAGGAGTAACCGGCGCTGAAAATTTGATTTTCTACGGTGCGCCAGGGACAGGCAAGACCCATACCGTCAATGAACTAATTGTTAATAAGCAGTTTACCCGAACAGTCTTCCACCCAGATCTTCAGAACGGTGACTTTGTAGGAGCGCTAAAACCCGTCACTCGCGACGGAAACGTAACATACGAGTTCTCACCTGGGCCTTTTGCGCATGCCGTCAAAGAAGCTATCCTTCGGCCAAATGAGGAGGTGTTCCTTGTTATTGAAGAACTCAACCGCGCTCCTGCCGCCGCAGTTTTTGGTGATCTTTTCCTTTTGTTGGATCGCGACCCTACAGGTCTTGGTCGATACGATGCTGACTTTCCAACAGATGAATTCAAGACTTGGTTAAGTACAAATTGCGGTCACGAAATTAGGAAGCTTAGGTTGCCCGCCAATCTCTGGCTAGTTGCCACCATGAACAGCGCAGACCAGGGTGTTTTTCCACTGGACACGGCTTTTCGTCGTCGCTGGAAACAAGAGTACATCAACATTGACTATGCGAATTCGCCTCATGGAAATTTCAATGTCGTCAGGACTGATAGAAGCAGGGTATCTATCTCATGGGCTGACTTCGCCCCCATCTTGAACGACTATCTGACTGAGCATCTGTCAATCGCCGAAGATCGCTTACTCGGACCGTGGTTTGTGTCTGATGTTGAACTTGCTTCAAGCGATTTAGTGCCCGGAAAAATACTTATCTATCTCTGGGATGATCTTCTTCGACACCATGGGCGGGACATTATTTTCAACACTGGAACTGTGAAAACATATGGAGCGTTGTCTCACCGCATATCTTCAAACGAGCCGGTCTTCGCAGAGGGTTTCCTAACCGCCCTCGAAGCAGCGTTTCAGGAAGTTGCAAGCGATGCATGATGAGCCTCGCGTACTTCAAGATCGGATTCTTGTTCAGCTTCTAGAAGAACGCTACCAAAAACTTGTCGTAGAACTGCGCTTGCAAGGCCAAGGGAAAACTCTTCAAGATGGAGCGGTTCATTTTTGCGGGCTAGCATGTACCAGTTCCTCAGACAGCTATGTTTTTGTACCGCGCAACGCGCTCAAGGGTTCAAAGCTAGAGAACCAGCGCATAGCCAGAACTACGATGAGAGTGCTGGCAAAGTACGGTCAGGACACCCGAGATCGACAAGGCACCTCCTCCGCAGAAGAGGGAAATGTGGGGTTGATCTCAACAGTCCAAGACTTGGCCGATGACTTTCGAAGGTATGGGGTTTTCGCGGAAAGAGTGCGCTACCAGACAAAGAATTCCGGCAAGCCAAACTGGCCGCGCACCGCTGCGCGCGAACTTGCTATGGTTTCAACTAACGGCAACATCGTCTACCCCAACATTCGAACAAGTCGAACGCTGAACGCACACGACAGCATCTTAGCACAAATCCAAGTCGGAGTGCTTCTAGAAATTGTTGAACATCATGGCTGGTGGCTGGAAGGCCTGCGTGGCCGTGAAGCCGAACTTAAGGCCTATGCATCGCCCAGTTTTCCTCGTTTTCTCTGGTCTCAAAAACTGCAAACTCTGCTGCCGAACTTGTTCGCACAAAGGGCGATTAGGTTAGTATATTCACTGATCGCATATTTAGATGAGAACGCTCACCAAAATGATGGCGTCACCTTGTATGGTATGGATGACTTTCATTGGGTTTGGGAGCGAATGCTCCGAGAAGTCATTCCAGGAGCAGAAAGCGGATGGAACTCACGGCTTCCGAAACCTGCCTATAGACATATAGCTTCCGGACGGCTGCAAGTGCAGGAACGAGGAATGCAGACAGATATTGTAGTACGAGATGGCGCAGCGCTTAAAGTGCTAGACGCTAAGTACTACGACGCGACGACTGTTCCAAACTCGCCCGGCTGGCCCGACATTGTGAAGCAACTTTTCTATCACCTTGCCTTAAACTCCGTAACAGCTGATGAAGTGCGAACAGGAAGCTTTGTCTTTCCCGCCCAGAACGACGGTGAAGGCCCATTCTCACAAGTCGCTGTTGTTGGGCCGGATCAGATAGAAGTTGGCGGCTTCCCGAGCATAAATTGCATCTATTTAAACGTTGTCGCGGTCATGGAAGCGTATCTCGGAAAAAGGAAAATCCAGGTCGAAATCCCTTAGCCTTGAGCACATCTACGCTCGTCGTACAGTCCGCTGACTGACTTTGAACAACCGTGCGATCTCGAGGATAGCCCGGTGCTCCTCGTCCCTCATCCTTCGCACTTCTTCCTTTTGAGCGACTGACAAAGCAGGGGGTCTTCCACCGATCCGTCCACGCTTTCTGGCTGAAGCCAGGCCCTCCATGGTTCTTTCGGAAATCCGCTCGCGTTCGAACTGTGCAATAGAAGCAAACACATGGAAGACGAGGCGGCCAGCTGGCGTCGTCGTGTCGATGTCCTCAGCCAAGGATCGGAAGCCCGCACCGCGCTCGCGGACTGCTTCGACAATCTCCAGAAGGTCTTTCAAGGATCGAGCGAGGCGGTCATACTTTGTGACGGTCACAACATCGCCGTCGCGGAGTTGCTCCAGCATCGTTCCCAGTTCTGGTCTCATGCGCTTTGATCCGCTGATCTTGTCCGCAAATACCTTCTCTGCTCCAGCTGCCAAAAGAGCGTCAGTCTGTGAATCCAAGCTTTGGCCGTCAGTGCTAACGCGAGCATATCCAATGATCATGCCTCAATGTGACAAAAACCTGCCAAAACTGCAAAGGTTTTGCCGGGGGTTTTTGTCATCGCTAACCGCTTGATTTCAAGTAAGGCAGGGAAAAGTGGACAAAAACGACCGTTTTTGTCCGGTAGCTGCCATTCATGACCTGTGCGGCGCAAATCAGCTTCGAGCCCATTTCGCCGTTCATGCTTGCTGCAGCGAATGCAGTCGTAGCATTGAAGCTGGAGCCTAAGCGATTGCCTTCTGTCTGAGCCGTAAGCTTTCGTCCCAGATTTTAAGCTCATTCACATGTTCAAGCAGGTCAGCGGGAGGTGGTGGTGCTGCGTTCCTACCACGAGATGGATCGTGCGCATCAGTGATGTCGCAGCAGGTCTTGAAGCCAGTTGCCCATGCTGTGG
>NZ_JBISHD010000021.1:0-27052 GCF_045064235.1 Paracoccus sp. Ld10
CGCATCGCACCATCGCAAGCCATTGCGATTGATAAAGATAATGCCGCTCAGAACAAGCAGATCATCCACACGCGGACGGCCATGGCTCTTGGGAAAGAACGGGCGAAGACGCACCATCTGCGCCTCCGTCAGCCAGAACAGGTTGCTCATTGATCAGGTCTCCTTGCGGCGGCCTGAATCACGCAAAGGGCGTAAAATCAATGGGTCTGGAGCCTAGGATCTGGACCCACTGATTTTAGCGGCGTAGCGTGGCTGACGGCTCGAAAACCGAGCGGTGAACATGTCTGACCTTTACTAGCTAACAGACGCGCAGATGATGGCCGTGTTGGCAGCTGAGCACGGTGAGAAGCAGACGGTCATGATCGATGCGACTTACCTCAAGGCACATCGCACGGCGTCCGGTTTGGGCGCGAATAAGGGGGGCTTGGTCGTCTGATCGGTCGAATCAAGGGCGGCATGAACGCCAGGCTGCATGCCATCCGCGACAGCAAGGGCCGGCCCGATCGACGTCTTCGTCTCTGCCGGTCAGGTGAGCGATTACATTAGCGCCCGGGCTCTCCTGAGCAACCTACTGGACGTCGATCGGTTACTGAGAGACCGGGGGTACGATGCCGATTGGTTCAGAGACGCATTGCTGGACAAAGGGATACGCGCCTGCATTCCCGGCCGGAAGCAACGTAGGAAGCCCGTCCGCTACGACAAGCGGCGCTACCGGATCGAGAGCATGTTCGGCAGGCTCAAGGACGGGCGGCGCGTCGCAACACGGTATGACATGTGCCCAAAGGTCTTCTGCTCGGCCATCGCACGCGCCGCTCTCGCCATCTCCTGGCTGTGAAACTCAATTAGGCCAGAGCCCAGGCACTTACGAAACAGTCATGTCTAACTGACCGAGGACTAGTTGCTCCCAAGAAGGAGCAAGCCTATGGTTATGGCCCGAACTTTACGGCCCATAGGGCAAATAACGGACCGATTGATGGCTTCTGCTGACACATCACAGATGGAAGAGGTCACCATGGCCGGTCATGCAAGGGTGTTGCCTATCTTGACGTCCGCTCCGCTGAAAATGGACCGTCCGTGTTACGGTGCGGTAATCCGGGCCTATCAATGTACTCCCTTGCTGGAGCAGGTGATTGCGGCGCTACGGGCTCAGTCTGTTCCGCCCGATGCTATCCTAGTTGTCGACAGCTCGCGCTCAGCCGAAACTAGCGCAGCGTTTGCCTCTCTTGAGGTGACCGTCGTCCCCTATCCGGAGGGAGAGTTCAATTATTCCCGCGCTATCAACGTTGGCGTTGAGGCGAATCCCGCCCCGCTGACCTTGATTATCTCCAGCCACGTGTTGCTTGGGGCAGAAATGGTGGAGCAGGGCTGGCGCGCTGCGCAGGCTCACAACCTTGAGATCGTATTTTGGACCCCGCCCGCGCCGGGGCAGGTGGACAATGTGGGATGCATCGTTGATCGCCGCAATTTCAATGGCCGTAATGGTATTTCCAACTGTGCTGCACTTATCCCTACGCAGCGCATTCTTGACCGGCCCTACCGCGAGGAAGTCTTTGCAGCTGAGGATCAGGAATGGTCTCGCTCCTACTATGAAACCTTCAATCGAGGGGTTTTACAGTCTGCGACACACCAAATACAGTACCTAAACCCTAATCATGGGGATGGAGCCCAGAGTTGGGTAAAGCTACTTAACGAAGACTTGGCCATCGGCCTTTTTGTCAACCGGCGCGTGATAATGCCCGATCGCATCGCCACGCGATTTTTAAGGGGCGTTCTAGCCGTCCTGCGCCGTCGGCCAGAGCGGGCGCGGATGCATTTCAGCATCGCACGGGCTTATCTTATGGCAAACTTCAGGCAGCCCAAGGTCAAGTCACGCTATTTCTGAAATTTCGTTCGTCTGTTTTATAAGTTTTCCGATAGTAATGAAATACGAACAATCGATCTGGCCTGCATAATGATCGTATAATAAAGAAACTTATCTGTTCCGCCTGTATCGCCAAAGAAAGTATAATCTTGTGATTGCCAAATCCTCAACACTTGCAACTGCTCGCACCCACCAGAGCCACTTTGATGTAATAGAGCGGCTGCAAGGACTCATTGATACGGCCTTGGCGCCAAGTCTGTCCATATTAAGGGCGGAACCTTATGCCCTTCTTGATATGCCCAATTATGGCAATGTTGGTGACAGTGCGATCTGGGCTGGCGAGATGGCTTGGTTGCAGCGCAATGTCAATAAAGAGCCTTCTTATGTTTGTGAAGTTAACGCAGATATTGATGAGTTAGATAATTATTTTAAAGGGGAAACAATTCTATTGCAGGGAGGTGGTAACTTTGGAGATATTTGGCCACATTTCCAAGAATTCCGAGAGCGCATAATATTAAGATACCCTCATATGAATGTTGTGCATTTCCCGCAATCCATTCATTTCAGTGATGAAAAAGCTCTAGAAAAAACGGCTGTAAAGCTGCGGAATGCCTCGCACCTTCGTCTTCTCGTTCGTGACTTTGAAAGCTATGATCTCGCCCTAACGAATTTTGGCTGCGAAGTAACACTGTGTCCTGACATGGCTTTCGCGCTCGGCCCGTTGGAGCGGTCTGGAGAGACAGACCTTGACGTTTTGCTACTGCTTCGTACCGACAAGGAGAGCATGCGCAAGACAGTCCCGATTGAGGATTTGCCGGCAGGCTGGGAACAAGCCGACTGGCTGGACGACGATCCGGACATGCACAGACGCGCCCTGTTCAACACACGAGCCTCTGCCGTGTTGAGCCTCAACGTACAAAAACTGTCCAAGCTGTCGCGCCGCAAGCACTACTACGAGCAAGTTTCCAAAGATCGTATGGAGCGGGGGACGAAGTTGCTGTCGCGGGCAAAGTTCATTATTACGGACCGGCTGCACGTCCACATTGTCTCGACCCTGATGGGTATTCCCCACTGTTTTCTTGATAACAGCTACGGCAAGATTTTGCGGTTTTCCAAGGCATTCGACACGCGGTGGACTGGAAGCCACCACGCATCGTCGCTCTCTGATGCCATGGCCTGTGCACGCCACTGGCTGGCGGAAAAGGACGCCGCATCGTGAGCTGGGAACGTAAGGGACTGCCCGCTTACGTTCTGAATTTCGCCTCTGAAACCGTACTGCCGGACCATGCGACGTTCGATCAGACCTTGGCGCAACCAGTGGTTTGCTGTGAGTGAGGTCCGGTCCAAGCTTGCGACTGGGGCCGCTTGGGTTATCGGCGCGCGTCTTCTAAGCAACTTCGCCGCTTTCGTCGGCATGCTCGCACTTGCGCGGCTTCTGCTGCCCGAAGATTTCGGTATCGTGGCGATCGCCCTGACCGCCACGGCAATCGTAAGTTCTCTCACAGAGATATCGGTAAGCGCGGCCCTCGTGCATTTGCGCAAGGTGGAGGAGGATCACTTTCACTCTGCCTGGACGCTCAGCATGGCCCGTAGCCTCGTGCTTTCGGTAATTCTTGCCGGGCTTGCCTGGCCCATTACCTGGGCCTATGGCGACGCCCGGTTGCTTCCGCTCATGCTTGTTATGGCCGGAATCACGATGATCTCAGGCTTTGCCAATCCCCGGCTTGCACTATTCGCACGCGAACTTTCCTTCTGGCAGGATGCAACGCTCAACCTTGGCGGTCGGGTCACCGGTCTGGTCGTCTCCATTTCAATCGCATGGGCATTTCGCAGCTACTGGGCCATCGTGGCTGGACAGGCTGCAACAGTGGCATGCACGATCGTGCTGGGCTATCTGCTCTTGCCGTATCGCCCCCGAATTAGATTCTATGACTTGCGGCGGATGTTCTCGTTCTCAGCGTGGCTCTCACTTCAGCAAGCTATCAATACGTTGAACTGGAGGTCTGACCCGCTCCTCATCAGCTTCTTTGCCGGGCCTATGGCGCTTGGACATTATACGGTAGGCGATAACCTCGCGAGCCTGCCCACGCGTGAGGCATTGTCGCCGCTGTCAAATATGCTCTTCCCAGGCCTTTCACGCGTGTCAGATGACCCAACAGCGCTTCGTGCGGCCTACATACGGGTGCAAAGCCTTCTCAGCATGGTGGCCTTTCCCATGGGCTTCGGCCTTGCGATGGTGGCCGAACCAATGATGATGCTTGCTCTAGGTGAGCGTTGGGCGCCGGCCGTGCCGATCGTGCAGGTCCTGGCCGGCATCTTTGCTGTCCAAACCCTATCCTCTGCGCTTCAGCCGCTTGCCATGGCCATGGGGCAGACGCGGCTGCTTTTTCTGCGCGACTGTATAAACTTTGCCATTCGCGTGCCTCTGATGGTGGCCGGCGTGATGTTGGGCGGACTTATGGGTGCGGTGTTTGCCCGCTGCTTGAGCGGGCTCATCAGCACTGCCATCGGGGTGAGCCTCGTAAACCGTCTCCTCAGCATAAGCCCCCTAGAGCAGTTCCGCGCCAACCTTCGCACAATCCTAGCCACCCTTGTTATGACATGCGGCGTTGGCCTAGGCCTCTTGGCTGCTGCTCCGATCACGCTTGGCAATGGGTTGCAGGTTGCTGGTACGGTTGTCATCGGCGCGGCGCTTTACGTGGGCACGTTGCTTGTGTCCTGGCATATTGCTGGTCGGCCGCATGGTCCCGAGCTCGATTTCCTGCAAATTGCTGCCCGTGCCTTTCCACCATTGCGCCGTTTTGCTGCGCCTTGATCGTTACGAGACGGGGCTCGTCCTATGGCAGGATAGGCTTGCCACGGCATCTCTGTCGGAAATCTGCCTTAGGCGTCGAACTGAATAGCGCCTGATCCTTCGAACGCTGCTTTGGCTCATCCGACATTGCGCGCGAAGCAGGTCAGCGGATTGCGGCCTGTGTCGCCATCCTCTACCGCATCGCCGGATCGCGTGGCGCAGTGTCCCTGCTGCGCAGGCGTGACCACCAATAGGCATACATGCCCTTGATGCTGTATCGGATCTTGTCTGTCATCGTGAACCCGAATTCCGGCATGAAACGATTTTCGTTCCGGATCCACTCTCCGGGAAGTTTCTTCAAGTCCCAGTATAGTTGCCGACAGATATTCGGATGGGAGAAAATATATTTTGCGTATAGCGCGCCGCCACCGATCGAATAGTTGCGGAACAAGTTATAACCATCCTCCACTTTCTTGCGGCCGTGGAAATGGTGGATCTTAAGATCCGGAGCGTATTCAATTTCGAACCCGTGGATATAGGCGCGAAAAATATAATCGGTATCCTCGCCTCCGGGAATACTCGAACCGGCGCCGAGCGCGGTGTCGAACGGCCCGATTTTGTCTACCAAGGTTCTTCGCATCATCATGTTGCAACCCAGCAGGGAGTTGCCCAAATTCTCGTGACGGCTCGATGAGCGTTTTCGGCTCCACGACTGGCGCGCAGCCTCGGTCTTGATTGTCAGCGGCTGGTCGGTAGGATCGCCCAGAAACACCGATCCGCCCCGAAGAACGGGATCGGTGTCTCGAGCATCATGGACCAAGGCGTTTGCAATATAATTCGCGTCCATAATGCAATCATCGTCGATCATCAGAAGCAGTGCGCCGACGGCATGGGACAGGCCGCAATTTCGCGCATATGAAAGCCCTTTCTGCGGCTCGAATACGATACGAAGTGTGCAGTCAGGATGTTCGGTGTGCCAGGTCGCGACCGCATCTTGTGTATTGTCGGTCGAGTTATTGTCGACGATCAGAATTTCGACATCGGCTTGGGGTGCCGCATGAATTGCTTGCAGGATCGAGGTCAGGCAAGGGATCAGCGCCGCAGAACGATTATACGTGCAAATGATGACAGAAGCGGTCTTTGCCATTATAAAACCTTTTGTTTTTTGTGCGAACAAGGACCTGCAGGCATCAAGGCTGATGGGAAAACCCGTTCAGCCTGTCTTGATCTTGATCATGTCACGATATGACAAGCAGGCACGCCACCCTGAGATTATCGACTGCTCTGTAGCAGAGAGGCAAGGGCTATGCCAATGGCTTGAGCGCCGCCCGCATTGCTGTTCTGACAGTGGCGTCCTTAATCGGCCCGTTGCGGCGGAACACGCAACCCGGAGATTGTGCCTCTCATATGTTCTGTGACGGTGTAATCCACAGGGACAGTATGTGAACACATAGTTATGAAAATGGGAGCGACGGCGTTTGGCGCTGCCGGCGCGCACCACCGGCAGCGCACCTTGGCCCACGGATACAGTCAGCGACAATACAGCTCTCAGGCAGATGGCTGGGTTCGTTGAGAACTTGCTGCTGTTGAGTGGGCCGTCCTCAGTTCAGCACCCTGAGCCGGCTGCAGAAGACGCTGCAGATCACATGCCCAGGACCAAGGGGGCTCGCCGCACCTGCTGATCGACAGCACAGGTACCACCATCGAAGCTGTGTCGAGGCCGGAATGCATCGTCTGAAGCTGCTGGGCCAGTACCTGGCCGCCCGGGACTTTGACCGTCGGGTGCCCCAGCTTCGGATCCGTGTCGCCGTGCTGAACGGCGACACCGCGCTTGGCATGCCCGTCACAGAAGCCGGGAATGGGTCTGCCGGGAAAAAGGGGTCATCCGGCCTGCAGCGATTTGTGCAACAAAGCCATCCCACCCCTCAAACCGCAGTCACGGAGCAATGGCTTTTGAAAAACCGGATCAGTTCCCGAGGCGGGACAATTCGCGACTGTTTAGAGATCCATCGCCGTTACGATCAAGACGCTTGAACTGTTGTGACGTATTCGAACGATCAGCCCGCTGATCACGATCGCTCCTGTTGGCGAACTCTTGGCGGCTGATTTGACCATCACGGTTTGCATCAAGACGCTGCATCATGTTTTCCGAACTTGGACGGTGGCCGTCGTCGCGCTGGTTTGCACTGGCGGCACCTGCTGCACCAAGCAGCATGATTGTGAAGACGGCGATTTTCATTTTTGACATTAGGGTTACCTTTATTCGGCATTCATCATTTGGCGGGCACACACCCCGTCTAGCCGACTGATAGTAAACACAGGCCCCACGGTCTGTTTGGCATATGTTTGGGGTTGAGCCAGAGCCCGGAGAATGAGTCAGGTGTTCCGCGTGCGGGTCTGATGGGGTGCATTTTTCCGGATCCTCGGGACGTCCGCCAGCAGGGTCAGCCCTGTGGAAGTACTTTCAGCAGTCTTGTCAGATCGTCAGAGACCTCTACGCAGCCTCAATCATTCTGGTATACTAGAATTCCAAGAGTGAGAGGACTCTTGGAGTATCTGCTGACAGCTGGGAGGCCCCGCGTGAAATATAAGTTTTTGAAATATATAGGAACGGTTGCAGTTTTTGGCATGGCTTTGCCTGCCTCTGCTCAGGATGCATGCGAGGCGTCGCGTCAGCTGACGATCGTTTCGGCAACTGACGAGGGCTTATATGAGGAAACGCATGGCCCGGAAAAGTCCATCGATGGAGACATGGACGCAGACTCTCGCTGGTCAAGTGAATCACAAGGTGGTGCGCGCACGCTGCTGCTTGACCTTGGAGCACAGCAAACGCTGACCTCGCTTGATATAGCGTTCTTCAAGGGGGATGAGCGCAAGACGCGCTTTGCCGTCGAGGCCTCTGTTGATGGCGAGACCTATGAAACTGTCATTCCGGAACGGCAATCAGGTGGCACGACGGCAGATCTCGAACCGTTTGCGCTGGACGGTGTAGAGGCGCAATTTATTCGCCTGACAGCCAAGGGCAACGAGAGCAACAACTGGAACTCCATCGTTGAAATCGTGGCGATGGGCTGCGGAGAAGAGGTTTCTGCACCTGCACAGGCCGTGCTGACCGAGCGCCGCAGCCGAGGCATGTTCGGCCTTGATCCTGATGCGGCTCCCGGAGAGAATTTTGATCTGGCCGGATGGTATGTCACGACGCCGGCTGACGACGACAGCGATGGGCTGTCCGACAGCGTCTATGAGAATGAACTGGCTGCTGGTTGGACCGATCCGCGCTTTTTCTTTACCGACCCTGCTACCGGGGGCATGGTTTTCCGAACGACCCCTGCGGGGGCGAAAACCTCTGCCAATACCAACTACACGCGGTCCGAACTGCGCGGCATGCTGCGCCGCGGTGATGAAAGCATCGCGACCCGCCTTGATGGTGGTTATCCCAACGCGAACAACTGGGTCTTTTCCTCTGCGCCTAAGGCGGCACAGGAGGCCGCTGGCGGTGTGGACGGCGTGATGCGGGCGACGCTGGCAGTCAATCAGGTCACGCGACTTGGCAAGGACTATCAGATCGGACGCGTCATCATTGGTCAGATCCATGCCAAGGACGATGAGCCAATCCGTCTGTACTATCGCAAGCTGCCACAGAACAAATACGGCTCCATCTACTATGCGCACGAGCCCGTCACGGGGCGGGAGGAGTTGGTCGAACTGATCGGCACCCGCGCGGATGCAGCACCGAACCCTGATGACGGCATCGCCCTGGACGAAGTTTTCAGCTATGAAATCGAAGCCAGAGGCATGGCCGAAGGGGATGCGATCATCCCGATGCTGCACGTCAAGATCATCCGAGATGATGGGACAGAGGTTGTTGCCGAACCTTTCGACATGCGCGACAGCGGGTTCAGTGTGGAGGACGAGTTCATGTTCTTCAAGGCCGGGGCTTATACGCAGAACAACTCCAGCCCCGACCCGGACAGGGATTTTGATCGCGTGACCTTCTATGCGCTCGAATACGCTCATGATGCGCCTCCGGGCACCGAAGCGGAGTGATCGCGTAACCGTTTTGGAAGAGCGTTCTGCCTATCTGTCCTGATCTTGTCGTCAGGACAGATAGGTTCAGGCCCGTCCTGACCGCAGGGTTTCCGCCGGATTCCTGACATGCAGGCGTCTTTTCATGGCAAGCACGGTCTGAATTATTTTAATCGAATCAAATATATGGAGACAGAAAGGCTTTGTGCATCTGTCATGCCATGGGCTGTCGAACCAGAATTTAGTGCTCCGAACGGATTTTTAAGACCGCACCCCGGAGGAACATTCCAAAAGACCGATCCTGGATGTTCCACACGTTTAGGTTGTTCATAATGCCTGAATGTTCGCTGTTCGGACCGAAGCTTACGGCCGATCGTCGAGAACGACCTGTTGAAATCCATTGCCCGTCAACCTGAAAGCCCGCGTTAGCGACCAAGGCATGAAACCCTTTGGCGGCTAACTTTCTGTAAACAAACCACGGCTATATCGAGAAGGTTCTGACCCCTTCATCAAGGGGTCCCCATACATAACATAGTCCTTGAGAGGCTATCACCATGACGGAAACGGACTTCTCGGGACTTCTTGCGATACGGATGCGCGCCGCGCGATTCATGCTTTTATACCTTTGGGCACATCTGCCGCTGTCTGTGCTTTTGGCTCTCGCCATAGGCAATGGCAGTTTGGTTGCCCCTGCTGCAATCGCGATAATTGCAGGATGCGCGACACTTGATTGGCGCCGGACGAACGGCGGTCACAGCACTCAAATCACTTTGGCTGTCGGCCTGGGGCTGACGGTCGGGTTCATGGTCTATCAGCTTACCGGTCACCCGTGGCAGATAGACATGCACATGTACTTCTTTGCCGCTTTTGCGACCGTGGGTGTCTTTTGCAGTTGGAGGCCATTGGTGGCCTATGCAGGCGTCGTGGCGGCCTACCATCTGCTGATCAATCTGCTTTTGCCTGAAGCGATCTTCCCGGGCTCCGGAGATCTTGAACGGGTGCTGCTGCATGCTGTCATCCTGATCGTGCAGGCCGCTGTCCTCATCTGGCTGGCGCATCGACAGACACAGGCTTTCGCCAATTCAGGGAACGCGATTGTCGCTGCGCGTGGCGCCGAAGCCGAGGCTGAACGACTGGCTGCTGACCAGCGCCTGACATCTGCCAATGCCGCTGAAACGGCTGCGCGTCAGGCGGCCGTCCAAAACCGGGTTGTAAAAGAGATCTCCGAAGGTCTTGCCCGGCTTGCCACAGGCAATCTGACAACGGCGATCCATAGCCCTGCTTCTGATCCGTTTCCTTTCGAATACGAAGCTCTTCGCGAAAGTTACAACACTGTCCTGCAGCAACTGGGCCAGGTCATGACGGAAATTGAAGCCGTCGCTGATGGTGTCCGGGCAGGCTCTGACGAAATCGATCAGGCGGCACAGCATTTGGCTGTACGAGCTGAAACGCAGGCTGCAACCCTTGAGCAGTCAGCTGCTGCCATGCAGCAGCTGACAACGAGCGTAAAGAGTTCAGCCTTGCGCATATCCGAAGCTGAAAGCGCGGGGAGTGAAAATCATGCCCAGGCTGATAATGGCGCAAACATCGTCAAAGATGCCATCGAGGCGATGCGTGCAATCGAAAACAGTGCGGAAAAGATCACGAGCATTATCGATGTGATCGAGAATATTTCATTCCAGACCAACCTTTTGGCCCTGAACGCAGGGGTGGAGGCAGCACGTGCTGGCGATGCCGGAAGAGGTTTTGCCGTCGTGGCCTCTGAGGTTCGGGGACTGGCGCAACGGTCTTCGGATTCAGCGCGTGAGATCAGAGCCCTGATTGCAGAAAGTGCCAGGCACGTGCAGGCAGGCTCACTTCTGGTGGAAAAAACCGGAGGCAGTCTGGAGGGTATTTTGAAGATTGCGGTTAATGTCCAAGCCATGATGAAAGAGATATCTGCGTCTTCGCAAGAGCAATCTGTCGGGTTGGCGGAAATAAATTCCGGTATCATTCAGTTGGATCAGGTGACTCAGCAAAACGCAGCAGTCGCAGAAGAAACGAATGCTGCAGCAAGTTCGCTGAAACAGAAAGCAGCGGAACTGCTTCGCGTCATCAGTCGACTTCAGAATAAATCCTCAACCACTTCAGGAATGGCAAAGCCTGATCTGGTCGTCATAGCTGGCAAAAGACGATACTGAACAAGAAGCCATTCATTCAGTTTCGTATACGTCAAACGATACGGCGTGAATTTTATATAAAAAACAAAAAAACTAATGGCAGCAGGTTTCCCGGGAAAGGGAATGCCCTGCTGCCATCAATTTTCCGACGTATAGCGGCAACTGCAGTTTTAAAAAAACACCATTAAATCACTTTGGCAGGCGCCTTTCTGGCAGAAAGCACCAAAAGGACACCGATGCCAAACACGATCCCGCCCGTCAGGCCAAAGCCCATCAATGCAGCGCCGCGCCCACCGGGTTGCGGAATCAGCGGCAACAGGAAGATCGTTGCCCCATAGATCAGGGCAAGCACTCCCAGCTTGTTACGTTGTTCTAGGTCCGAAGCCGTCGCGCCAGCGGGTGATACGACAGGCGTAGCAATGTCTTCAAAGAAATGATCAACCTCCTGATCGCGTCCAACAGGCAGGCCCCGATAGAACAGTCGGGACATGAAGAAGAAACCTGTCGTCACGACCAGGTGCAGTGCCATCGAAATGGTAAAGACAAGATCGCTGCTTTCGCGGCCGGTAAAGTCGATACCGGTCAAACTTCCCACCAGATCAGGAGTGAGCAGATATTTTGACACCAGCGACACGGCAAGGCCCACGATCACTGTGGCCCATGGTGCCCAGTCAGGGACACGACGGACAAAGATCGCCAGGAAAAGCGGGATCAGGATGGGCATCTGAATCAGGCTGCCCATCTGCAGCATGATATCGAACAGGCTGATATTCTGCAAAGATGAGATGAAAAGGCTGACAAGGATGATCGCGATTCCGAACAGGAAGGTGATGAACTTGCCAGCGATGATCAGTTCGGCATTGCTTGCTTTGCCCCTCTTGATCACCGGCTGGTAAAAGTTCATGCACATGATCCCGGCACTGCGGTTCAGGCCCGTATCCATGGACGACATGGTTGCCGAGAACATCGCGGCGATCATGATCCCCACCATTCCGACCGGCATGGCAATATCGACAAAGGCCAGATAGGCGGCATCAGATGCCTTGTTGCCCAAGGTCGGATACATGGCACCCAGGTCGACATCCATCACGGCTGTCGCCATCGGTGGCAGGAACCAGATGAACGCGCCCGCGAACATCAGCACAGAGGCCAGCAGTGCCGCCTTTCGGGCGTTCACGCTGTCCTTGGCCATAAGATAGCGCGAGGCATCGTACAGGTTGTTGGTGCTGAAGATCTGCTTGGTGATCGACATCAGGCACCAGACGACAAACAAGCCTACATAGTTCACGTCATTGGTCAGCAAATGGCCAGGGAACTGGGTGATGACGTTGCCCACCCCATAATCGACGGCCACAAAGGCCGTAGCTGCAATGGAGATCGCCATGATGACCAGCATCTGGACATAGTCGCTGGCCACGACGGCCCAGGCTCCGCCCGTCAGCGACACGAACATCACGATCAGGCCGGTGATCGCAATCGTCCATTCGATACTGACCCCGAACACGGCAGACGTGAAAATGGCCAACCCGTTCAGCCAGATACCGGCCTGGATGACGCCAAGCGGAACCTGTGCCCATGTAAAGAACTGTTCGTTGACGGGGCCATAACGGCGCCGGATCGCATCGACAGGCGTAATGCATCGCGTCTGGCGGAAAATCTCTGCAACCAACAGGAAAGATACGAAATATCCGACCGCATTCCCGATGAAGATGACAGCCACGGACAACCCGTCAGAGTATGCCTTTCCCGCAGCCCCGGTAAACGTCCAGGCGCTGAACTGGACCATGAAGGCGCTGGCCCCGGTCATCCACCACAGTATCTTGCCGCCGCCACGGAAATATTCGCTAGGATCCTTGGACTTGCCACTGAACATGAAGCCGATGGCGACAATGAAGACGAGGTAGAGAGCGACCAGCGCAAAGTCGACCCGGCGTTCAAATATCACTGAGGCAATTTCGTTTTCCATAGCTCGTTCCTCACCTTGAAATGCAGCCAGGTCTTACCCGGCCCTGCTGGCGTTCTTCAGGCGCGATTGCTGTCGTTGAACCAAGAAAATGGCCATGACATTGCGATTCGACTCCCCGGGACCGGATATGCGAACCGCAACTGGTATACTAGTAAATCTTGGTCTGATTACGCGTTCGTTCCCATAGCCGTGATGTTCGGAACAGCTTTCTTTAGTGAATTTTTTAAAAAAACTTAATATATTTCAATAACTTAATTGGGAATATGGTGGCGCAATACGCCGTGCACTTGCAAGTCTAGCCTTTAATGTCATTGAGCTTCAGAGCAAGAACAGGACGGTTGCAGCCAAAGCGATAGCCGAAAGGTATGAGCTACTCCCCGAAAATCGGACAGTGACGGAAGCTACGATCTGACTTTTTCTGGTCTCCAAGAACGAGGAGATCAGAAGTGCGGAAACGCAGGAACCATGACGCGGGATTCAATGCGCATGTTTCGCTGGAAGCGTTGAAGGGCGAGCGCACGGTGTCGGAGTTGGCACGCCGAACATGGCGTGCATCAGACGATGATTCATCAGTGGAAGAAGGCTTTGCTTGATGGTGCTGCTGACATCTTCGAGCGGGGCGGCAAGATGGCTTCTTTTGTTGATGAGGACACAGTGCGGTCTCTGCATGCCAAGATCGGGGCCTGGGCGCCGTACTCCCGAAAACTTGGTGTGATCGCGACGACGACAAGAAGCGCTAATTCAATCCCAAGGCTGCACTCCACCTGAGAAGCGGTGTTAATGCGCCGGAACGGAGAGGGGTGCGGGGGACGCGCAAGGGTTGTGGGGCGGAAGGCGTTAGGCATGATGACTATAACGGGTAGGACTAAACAGCTAGCGCCGGAGACGTCGCGCTGCGTGCGACAGCGCGCGCAGCGGCGCGGTTACCCGCCATGACGTGCTGGCGAGCAACTCGGCTTCGCGCTGTATTCCCCAGCTCTGGGCGATATTGCGTTCGGCAACCACCTTGGCAAAGTCTTCCTGCATCACATTTGTATTGCGGATCATGTCTTCAACGCGGTCGGCTAGCTGCGATAGGCTGTCGGACATTGCGGAGGGGTCGTCC
Source organism: Paracoccus sp. Ld10 (assembly GCF_045064235.1). Lineage (NCBI taxonomy): Bacteria > Pseudomonadati > Pseudomonadota > Alphaproteobacteria > Rhodobacterales > Paracoccaceae > Paracoccus > Paracoccus sp. Ld10. The sequence goes on from NZ_JBISHD010000021.1 coordinate 13,912, forward strand.
AGGGTAATAGCCAGGCGCAAACGTTCCTGCATCTCGTATGTGCGCTGTTCAGTGAATTTCCGCAATTGGACCGATGCGACATGCAGCCGACGGTCCAGCGTGACCAGTTCTCCAGACTGTATATCGATTTGTTCGGTCAGGCGCGCGGTGGCCCTCTGGGCGCGGTCCAGTGCTGTACGGGCCTCAGCAAGTTGCTCATTGGCGCGCGCCTTGTCGGCTTGGTGCTGTGCGGCGGCGCCTTGCAGGTCCGATTGCAGCTCACTAACAAGGCCCATCAGATGGAAGACCTCGCGTGCACGGTGCACCGTGCGCAATGCTAGCCCATCGAACAGCGGTCCGCTTTCGTCCAGCGACTTGCGCAGCTCATCCAGCCGGTCGCGGTCGCGCGCAGGGTCGTTACCCTGCACCCAGTCATCCAGCATTGCCTTCAGCGAGGACACCATGGGCGGCAACGCCTGCCCGTCCATACCCTTGGCGGTGGTGCCCTTGAAGTGCTGCAGGCCGGCGCTGAGAAAATCGTTTATAGTCGGCGCGACCCGATCAGGCTCTTGCGGCCAGACCAGATCCAGGTCGCGACTGACCTGCTGCGCAACCGTGCGCCAGTCGTCTATCAATGCTGGAAAGCAGGTGAAGCTGCGCGGCAGGTCGCGGCTGTCGGCCTCGGCGTCCAAGACATGCCGTGTCCACAGAACCAAGCCAAAATCGATTTCGTACTCCGCCCATTGCGCCAGCGACGCTGCAACGTCCCATGGCCTGCGATGGGTGTACACCACCTTGACCTGCGCACCGACCCGGTCCAAAGCCGCACGCCAAAACGGGAGCAGACGACAGATGCGCGGGTCATTGATGATGAACAACGGTGCGTCGCCGTAATCAGCGCGCAGCGCGGCCACGGCCTCATTCAGCAGGGACGCGGTCTCGGGGGTGTCGAACCATGCTGCGGGGAAGCGGCGGGGGTCCCACCAAGTGAGTCCGGCCTGCGCCAGCAGGCGGTCGTTCAGCCCGATGATGCGATTGGATTCGAGGAACCCTTCGGCGTTCATGTCCGGAGGCAACGCCGCACCCAGATGGCCCAAAACACCGGCCAGCGCCGAGGTTCCTGACCCGTGCATCCCCAGCACGATCAACGCAGTCCTGACCGGCGGGACGGTCAAGTCGGCCTGCGGGCTGGTTGAAGTCATCTGATGCGTCTCCGGTCCGGGTCAGTGGCAGCGCGCCCCTCCTCCAGAAGAGGATCGGTCTGCCCAAAAGGCAGCGACCGACTGTCTGCATAACGGTCACTTGCCCATCGCAAATGCTAGCGAGCCATTCAAGGAAAACATGTAGGCTTCACTGCGCCAGACGCGCCTCCAAGGCATTCAGGCGGTCGCGCATCTCCGCCAGATCACGGGCCTGCCCGGCAATGATCTCTACGGCGCGCCCCAAAAGACCGTCCACAAGTTCGTCGCGCGTAGGCAGATAGTCCTGCGTCACAACGGTTCCCGCGACATCAAAGCCTGCCGCATCCGAGGCTTGGTCAAGAAGATCGCGATGCTTTGCGATAACCTGCGGCATGCTGCTATGACCCAAGAGAAGGTCAGCCTTGGCCTGTAGCCCTTGTGCCGTGGTCAACGACCTATGCCGCCCTATCGCTTCGTTGAAGGCATTTGGCAGTACCATTCCGTCGAACTGTGTGTTGAAGGCCGCTCGGAGCATCAGGTCCGTCGCATTGGGCCGGATCTGCCTACGGTCCTGCGGAATGGCCAAGGGCAGTCCAATCTGTTCGGCAAAATCAGAGACCGGGTCTACGCCCTTAATAAAAGGGCGAATTGTTACGCTATCCCCGAACAACTGCTTCCACGTCGCTACGTGACGGTACTGCTGAATCAAGCGGTCGGCCTGATCGACGAATGGTTGAACCGGCCCGTAATTCGTCTTGTGCAAGATACCCCACTGCGCACAGGCCGAAGGCAACCATGCATCGGCAGGCCTGACCCACAGAAAAAACCTTACTGTCAGAAGCTGCCGCAGCCGGTCGAAGAATGGATGCAGATGGTCGATGTTCTCGAAATACTGTTCGTTCGAGAATAGAAACCGGTCAGTGCCATCCTGCGACGCCAAGCAGGTCAATTGCTGCGCCAGCCGCTCCGCCGCAGCAGGTTGCTTATCGACAGGCAACTGTCGGAATTCCTGAAATCCCACATAGTCGCAATACTGTTCGGAAATCAGCTCCTGCCACATTCCCAAGTATCGGATCCCGGCCGACTGAAGGACATCGTTACTAGACCGCAATACATGCTGTAGTGACGTGGTGCCTGTCTTGCCCATGCCGATGTGAAAGATGACTTCGACCATAATTTCTCCATTTAACAGAACTACCGTTAAAGACGGGCAGTCTCTGGATCGCGCAACACGGGCATATCGACCGGCCGGTCAAACCCGCTCTTCATCATCCTTGTGCAGAAAAACCGAATCCAGATCCATCCGCGCGGCGATGGCAGGCCACAGGCGCTCGATCAGGTGGAATTCTGTGCCGTCTGTCGGGATTGGCTCGTTGGGCCAGGGGTGGTCTTCTCCGAACAGGTCCAGCATCTGACGGGCAACGTCGGCGCGAGTCCAGAACATGTTACCGACCGGGAACAGCAGCGGGTTGTCCGGCATGGGCCCCGGAAAGCGGTCTGCGACCCTGGACAATAGACGACGCGAATCGTCCCAGGGAACGAAATGCGGCTCGAACGGGGCGACCATGCCGACACCGGGCTGGCCTATCCGGCGGATGGCGCTCGACAGGCTGTCCCGGTCACCCAGCAGGATGCGATGCAGGAACTGCCGCCATACATCGCCATGCGATGTCGTCTGAACAGATTTCTTCTGGTGCAGGTGGCACCAGATGCGGTCATCACCCGCCAGCCCATCGCGCCCGAACAAGCGCAGGAACGGTAGGATGTCGCGGCCTTGGTTCGGCACCAGCTGGGTCTCGATCGGCAGGCCTCTGTCGGCGCCCATCTGGCGGATGGCAGTGGCCTTGGCCTCGGTATCGGTGGTGATCAGGATACGCCGGGCGCGGGCAAAGGCCGCATGGTTGCACAGGTCTTCGGGCAGGTCGTCGACATAGAAGGCGTGGATATGAATTGCAAATTCAGGAACTTGCAAGTCGTCTGGGGAAACGGGCTGGTATTTCTCCACCCGCAGGCGCCGGTGGACCCAGTTGTCGGACGCTGCGACGGTGTCGCAGGCGTCCTGAACGTCGCGCCACAGAAGGCGGCGACCATAGCCGAACAGCTTTTCGCGTTCGCGGCGACGCAGCGGGCGGTCGGTCTCGGACTTGGTGAACAGCAGCGGTATGTCGATGGCACTTTCGCCTAATACGAAATTGCGCTGCCGCGACAGGCGGTCCTGCAGCGCGCCGCGGATGCGGTCGAACAGTTGTGGGCCCGTGTTCGGCGCAGTGGGCGCGTCGTCTTTGGCAGTGCCGACCTTGCGCGGCAGTGCCAGCAGCGCGCGCACCGCTGCCGCGGGCTCGGCATAAGGCGTGCGCATGATCCTGTCGGATCCGCGATAACGATCGTCGGCAAAGCCGGTCGCACCATCGAAGCAGACCATATACTGGCCGCGCTGAATCGCGTCGAAGACCACGTTGGGCAGCGGGTCCAGCCGCGATGACAAGAACATCGCGTCCGCCGCATCCATCACGTCCAGATATAGCGGTCCCGCCGGCAGGAAGAACAGGTTGCCGTCCCGGCTGTTCGCCCCCGCCTGGCGCAGGTGATAGTCAAACCAGACGCCGAACCCCATGTCCTGATGGTTCTGCCCGTCGCCGATCCAGACGAAGATCGTGTCGGGGTCGATCCCGGCGCAGATCTGGGCGGCCTGGGCAAAGATGTCGGTGCCCTTGCGCCATTGCACGTGGCCGGCCCCGCAGATCAGCCGCTTGCCAGTCAGGTCGCAGCCGAGCGCCTTTGATAAGGCCTGCCGCGCATCCAAGCGGCGCATCTCCGTGACCTGGCCATGGATCAGAGGGTGCTGGGGAATGATCGTGCTATCGTTGGCGGTGTCAAAGGTGACATCGGCCAGCCGCCCCTGCCAGCTGTCGCGGACATGTTCCGACGAAAACACCAGCAGGTCCGAAAACGATGCCATGTAAACCGATTTCCACGACGGAAAAGTATAATCTGAATATTCGTGAATATAAGCCGCAAAGGGAATGTCCTGCGCGACCAGTGCATGAATGAACGGCGCGCATTCCACCGAATTCAGGATTGCTTGCTCGATGTTACGGAACACGTCAGCGTTTACATAAGGCATTTCGTGCAGCGGGTTCGCGGTAATCAGCGCGCCGCAGCAATGCGGCAGGAACTGGTCCATCAAGTCACCACCGCGCAGCGCGGCCACAGCGACGTTGTGTGTGCGGCTGGCCTGTCGCACCAGATCGCGGCCGACGACTGGTGCGCCGGTGCGCGACATCTCGTGGACGCAAATCAGCACGGTGGGTCGTTCGGGGCAAAATTCCTGCTGCCCGGGATGCAGGCCTTTGCGCAGATCGGCCAGCGTGCGGCGTCCGCCCTCGATCCAGGCAAAGCGCAGATAGTGCATCAGCGGGTTCATCCCGGCGGCATCGATGTCGGGGTACCATTCAAGATAGGCTCGCATCGAGAAATCGGAGACAAGCGAATCCACAGGATCGCCTAACTGGATCAGCTCAAACGCCAGCTCCGCGGCATCGGAATGGCCTGCTTCAAACAGGTCGCGCAGGGCAGGGTCGGTGACCAGTGTGGCCAGCCCCTGGTCGATATGCGGCACTTGGCAGCGCAGCTGCGCGTAATAGGTACCGTGGCGGCCCTCGACCCGACCGTAATCGGTGAAATGGCGCAACAACGCGTCGTCATCGCCCGCGACCTCGGGATAGGTCCGGGCATAGAAAGCCGCATCAAACCGGAAATCTGGACGCTGGTAGATGATGCCGGCGCGGTGGGCATGACGAGTCCAGATGTCGTTGGGATGTTGCATTCAGGCTCCTGCAAAGGCGGCGGCAAGAAAAGCAAAGCGCCGGTCGTCAGTCATCGGCCGGGCCGACAAGTCGCGCGTCAGCGACATTAGTAGTGGGCTGCTTGCCACCATTGCGGACAGGCGGAACGCGTTTACATGCCCGTCGGGTGTTGCGGTCCAGGCAACAGGTGCGATTTCCATGTCAGGCAACTGTTCGCTTAACGGTTGAACATAGTGCAGCGGGCCCATGTGCTCAGCAAGAATTCGGTAAAGAAGGCGGGAGCAGTCAGCCAGCGCCGCAAAGGCCCCGGCCCCGTCCTGCATCTGGGTGACTCGTATGACCACTCCCCCAACCGCCCCGGCGGGGGCAGGAAGGTCCAGTTTTTCAAAGCTGCCATCAGGGCCCATAAGGACAATAAAATCTTTTTCTTTCAAGAAGCCCATAGGCAGTCCGGCCATTTTCTGACCCGCCTTCGCATGCACGAGGATCATCATGCCCGCCCCTTCCGGTTCGCCTGCGTGTCTGCCATCGCTCGCCCTGAATGGTGGCCGGATAACCGAAGGCGGCTTATGGCCTAGACCTGTTCGTCTTTGCAATGCAGCATTTTTGCGGTAAGAATACTCTATCCGCGACCCGCCCACGGACATCGCTATGGTTGCATGTGATGATTGATCTGGGTGAAATCGGAATCCCGTAAAGAAAATGGATACTTCCTCATGTCCCGAACTCTTGTGATTGGCGGCTGCGGCTTCATCGGTTCCCATATCGTCGACAGCCTGATCGCCCGCAATCATCGCGTACGGGTCGTCGACATGAAGCCTGAGGCGTTCCGCGCGCCCCTACCTGGCGTCGACTATATCCGGGGCAGCTTTGCCGATGACAACGTCTTGGCCGAGGCGCTGCGCGATGTCGACGCGGTCGTCCACACTGCCAGCACGACCGTACCGGCCACATCAAACCTGGACCCTGTGGCCGATATCAAAGGCAACCTCATTGGTACCGTGCGCCTGTTGCAAGCGATGCGCACCAGCGGAGTACGCAAGCTGGTCTTTCTGTCGTCGGGTGGCACGGTTTATGGCATCCCCCAATGCGAGGTCGTGGACGAGACCCATCCGCTGGCGCCCATTAGCTCCTATGGCATCGTCAAGGTCGCGATCGAGAATTACTTGCACATGGAACACAAGTTGCACGGGCTAAACTATGTCGCCTTGCGTGCGTCCAACCCTTATGGCCCGCGCCAAGGCCATGCCGGGCTACAGGGTATTATCGGTACATGTCTGTGGAAGATCGCCAAGGGCGAACCGATCGAAGTCTGGGGTGACGGCAGCGTTGTGCGGGACTTCATCGACGTACGCGATCTAGCAGAACTGACCTCGATGTCTCTAGAATCCTCGATCAAAGGCTGTTTTAACGCCGGGTCAGGCGAAGGCGCGTCGGTCAACCGCATCGTGCAATTGACCAGCCATATCACCGGGCACGACCTGCAGCCGGTCTACAAATCGGGCCGCGGCTTCGACGTGCCGCGGATCGTGCTGGACATTGGCCGTATCCACCATGCAGTCGGTTGGTCTCCGCAGATTCCGTTGGATCAAGGGATCCGAGATAGCTGGGACTGGATGCTGCACAGCAAACAAGTTTCGGCTGCGGCCTGACCTCTTAGCTTTCTGCAGTATTGTACTTAAGCGAAAGGCCTTGGCTGGCTGAAATACCAGAGCTCTTCTCCAAATCAAATTTGAGCACCGTCTGAGTTGTTTCAAGGTCATAGCCTGGGCCTCGCCCCAGACTTCGACCATGCATTCCATATAGTCTGATCCGTTCGAAACGACCCCATTCTTTACGCGCTCGTGAAGCGCTTAAATCCTCTGTTTGAGGATTTGGTCTGCTTGCTCCTTAATAGATTTTTCTGGCAAAGGTCATGGCACGGCATAGGCGCGCTCCTTTGATGGTGGAGTGTACTATGGCAAGAAATGAAAGTGTAATTTTTTACACTCTCCACGCCCCTCCGGTCTCCGGCCCGCAGCGCCCCCACAAGGCTGGCAAGGGACAGGAATCAAGCCGCCGCAGGCGGCTTCTCTTCCCCTGGGCGCGACGCTGATCTGTTTGAGAAAAATGTGCCCTTCCCCCGGCAGGGGCGAACGGTATAATTTGGACGCAGGAAAAATTGTCTAGTGAGTGCTGCACATTTTTCTCAAATGGGGGCGCGACGATGGCGAATGCTGTGGATGCCGTGATGGGCACGCTTCAGATCGACAAGCGGCGGAACGGTGGCTCGTGGCCCCGGCCTCCTGTCGGGTCGCGCCGCTTCGCGATCCTCCGGGTTGCCAAGATCAGCGGCAAGGGCAAGATGGCCGCAGCTGCTCAGCACAACCTGCGCGAACGGGATACCCTGAACGCCCGCCCCGAGGACCACAGCCGCAACATCCACCTGGCCGGCGCCAGGACGGCAGACGAGCTGATGATGCTCTGGGAGGAACGTGCCCCGGAGAAGATCCGCAAGAACGCCGTTCATGCCCTCGAATACGTGGTCACGGCCTCCCCCGAGAAGATGGCCGAGATGGGTCAGACCAGGAGCGAGGATTACCTGCGCGATGCCCTGACCTGGCTGCAGGACAAGCACGGAGCCGAGAACATCCTCTCCGCCGTGATCCACAACGATGAGATTACCCCGCACTTGCAGGTCATGGTTATCCCCCTGGACGACCGCGGCAAGCTGAACGCCCGTGCCTTGGTTGGCGGCAAGCCCCAGCTCTCCGCCATGCAGACCGATTTCGCCGAACGGGTTGGGGTCAAATACGAGCTGGATCGCGGCATCGAACGCTCCGGCAGACGTCATGAGACCATCAGGAGCTACTACGGACGGGCTACGGAGAACGAGACTTTGGCCCTACGGCTTCCAGAGCGCGCCAGAGGCGGGTTTCTGGGCCGTGGCGCGGAAACGGATGCCGAATACCGGGACAGGTTCTCAGAAGTCGCCTCAGAGGCTGTGAGGGCTGTGGCAGGCCGTCTGTCGGGGGAAAGGGATACCATCGCCCAGGAGCTGGCCGAAGCGAACCTGCGTGCGGCCGACAGCGAGGCCAAGGCTCAAAGGCATGAACGGAGCCTCAAGGTCCTGGAAGTGGCCTGCAACGTGGCGAACCACGGCGGCCCTGAGCAGCAGAACCTCCTGGATGAGTTTCAGGCCCGGTACCTCGAACTGGCGCGGAACCTTCCAGCCCATGTGCGCTACGCGATCGACGGCATCCTCAACGAACATGACCGCCAGGGCTTCGATCAGATCGAGGCGGAACGGGTTGCCAAGGAACGCCACGCCGAAGCACGGGAGATTTCAGCTGCGCGCGAACGGGACAGGGCAGCACAGCAGGAGCGTGAAGCCCGCGAAAGAGCCGAACGTCAGCAGGACAACCGTGAGCGCGATACAGGGTGGGAAAGGTAGAAAACGCCCCGGCCAGGCAATGCGATCGTCCTGAGGATGATAGGAATGACGATCATGACTGTCATACATTGTATGTCAGTCATACAATGTATGACAAACGTGTCGGTTGTGACAAACGCGGGCGCGAGCCGGGCTATTTCTTCACAAGCAAATCCCGACATCGCCGCAAGTGTGACAACAGCTTTTCGTGCTGCTGTGGATAACCCTTTCCCCTTCTTGCCTGATCATCCCCATTCCCGCGTGGCATCTCGCCGATGCGTCCCGCACCCCATGATCGCAAGTCCAAGCCGAAAACTCGCTGACAGGTAAAAACCGGGCCAGTCCACGCCGACCGGCGTTTGCTCCCTGGTAGGATAAGATCGTGATCAAGGGACTGGAGAGTGGATATGATGAGACGAAAGTCCAGCCGTGAGTTCAAGACAGAGGTTGTGAGGTTGGTAACTGATTGAGGCGTAGCGGTATCGCAGGCTGTACGCGATTTTGATTTGTCCGAGAGTGTTTTGCGCCGCTAGATGAAGGAGCTGAGTGCAGCCCCGGCTCTTGCCTTTCCCGAAGACAGATACGGCTGGTAGCAAGACTGCAAGTAGCCTCATTTATCATTCACTAGCATCTTTCGACTGCCCTTCGGTTCAAAAATCTGGAGCAGTTTTTTTTGGGGATAAGCATTTTAGTTTTTTTAATTTCTTCCTTTTTACAGCGATTAAGACTTTGTTTAAAAAACATAATATAGCCTGAATGTGACTTATCGGGCGAGGTATCGTGACTTTATGGGCGAGGTATGGTGACCAATAGGGCGAGGTATGGTGACTTTTCGGGCGAGGTCCCTGCCACGTCGTGCCACCTTTCTCCTTATCGTGACTTTTCGGGCGAGGTCCTCACGCGGCTATTAGAGATTTTCGGCAGTGGCTTCCAAAGAGACTCCTTTTTAGCCTACTGTGACTCGCGAACAGGGATGGGTCACAATGCATGAGGGATGAACCTCGCCCGAAAAGTCATGATAGCTCTGCAGGTACCCTTGGGGCTTTCCAACGGCGCGGCGAGGTCATCAAGCCTGCCGAACTGATCGAGGTTCGTGGGGGTGAGAAGATCACGCTAGCCGCACGCAGGATCTACAACCAACTGTTGTCCAATGCCTTTGGACCTGAGATGGCGGCCGAGGGTCAGGAGTACCGTATCCCCTTTTCTGAGCTGCGCGGCAACCACACCTCAAACGATCGGGTAACCGAGGCAATCCTCAGCCTCATGCAAACAGTTGTGCGTGTCAGAATGTCTGACGGATCAACTCGCAATGTCCACCTCCTCGGACCAACCGATGTCGAGAAGTTCGGCCCAGGCATCGCCACAATGCTGACCTATGAGCTCCATCCTAAGCTGCTGCCGATCCTGCGAGACAGCCAAATTTTCGCGCGCTTGGAGATGCAGATCTTGCACGGCTTCGGCACGAAGTACGGGATGGCGTTGTACGAGATCATCGCCAAGCGGATCGGCTTGAAGCATGTCTTCTACAACGACTTTGAGACCGACGAGCTGCGGGATTATCTTGGCGTCCCTCACGGGAAGCTAGGGCCCTTTGCAGCGCTGCGTCGCAAGGCCATTGAGCCGGCGGTGGTAGAGGTGAACGCTTTGGCCCCCTTCTCATGCCGTGTCGACACAATCGAGACGCAGGGGCGGAAGGTGACTAAGCTACGGCTGTCCTGGTGGCTTAAGACCGTGGAGGAGAAGAAGGCACAGTGGGAGGCTCAGCAAGGCAAGCAGGCCGACCTGTTCATGGACCAGCTCCCAGAGGTCACTCTGTGGGATCCATGATCGTCCAGTTATTCAAAGATGCACTGTTGAAAATGTGCACAAATGCAAGGGGGCAAAAATGCAGGTGATCACCATTGCAATGCAGAAGGGTGGCGTAGGTAAATCCACCCTCGCCCGCTCGCTTGCAGTGGCCGCAGCTCGAGATGGCCTGTCGGTCTTGATGATCGATATGGATTCACAGCAGAGCGTGAGCCAGTGGGCAGAACGTCGCGAAGGCGACATGCCGGTGGTGGTGTTTTCAACCGAGAACGAATTGCCGAAGAAGCTGGCCCAAGCAAAGGGCGTGGCCGATCTGGTAATCATAGACACCCCCCCTGCCCGCTCGACTGAGGCGCCGGCCGCCGTTGAGGTCGCCGACTTAGTGCTGATTCCCACCACCCCTGACGTTGAGCCTCTTGAGCAAATGCCCAGGACTTTGCGCCTCTGCCGTGGCTTTTCGCGCCGGGTGTTCGCGGTGGTGAATATGGCTAACCCCACCGGTCCGGCAGAGGTCGCCTACACGCGTGAGGTTATCGAGGCCATGGGCGCCAAAACTGCCCCTGTGGTCCTGCATCGCCGCAAGGCCCACCGGGACGCCAGCGCCTCTGGACAGACCGTCCAAGAGGTAGACCCGAACGGCAAGGCTGCTGCGGAAGTGGAAAGCCTGTGGGCGTGGGTTCGCGCAGAACTACAGGGCAGCGAATGAGTAGTTGTGCAAGAGTGGGATTGTGCACTTCGGCACAAGTACAGTTGGGCAATAGCGCAGGGGTGCAGAAATGAAGAAGCCAAATCCGCTTCTGGCGGCGATGATGTCTAAGGAACCTGAGCCGGAAATGGCTGCTGCGCCAGTGGCGCCAAAGCCTGCTGCGAAGCGAGCGCCGGAACCAGTAGCTGATAAGCCAGCAGCCAAGAGGGCAGGGCAGAAGCACCTCGGCGCCTACTTCGACAAGCGCGATCCCATTCTCGAGCGGGTGGCAATCCTGCGGGCCCGCCTAGACATGAACAATTCCGAGCTGATCGAGTATGCGCTGCACGAGCTATGGAAGCGCCACGAGGCGGGCAGGGCTTTCGGGGAGTAGCGAGATTGTGGGAAAGTGCACAAGTGCAATTGATCAGATTCGCACCTTCGTTGAGACAAAAGACCTCACAGCGTTGTGAGCGCAACGAGGCCAGTACAGATGAGGTCTAATAAGGGACCTGCCGGTGATAGACCTGCCTGACGAAGAAGGTGCTGTTTGGCATGGCGCTCAGACAGACGACGGGGTTTGTCGAGAGCCTCCTGAGGTTGATCGACCTGGACTGGGCCGTGTCGCCGTCCTGAACGGCTTCACCGCGCTCGGAATACCCCTCACTGAAACCGTAGGATGAGTCTGTCCGGGGATAGGGGAACCGCAACCGGCAGACCATTTGTGCAACAAAGCCGTCCGTTGCTGAAACACGAGTCCTGATCGGCAGAATATAGACAAAATTCCCATTTTGGCGATAATTTCGCGCACCAGGATCTTTTGAAAATTGCCTTCTTCACCAAGCCAGTGCGCCGGGCTCACCTTGCGATCTCCTGGTGCCTGAGGAAACGCCCGACGCTCATCTCATGCGAGCTTTTGAATAGAAGCTCGCATGACGGCTCAGTCCGAAATTCCAGCAAAGCAAGGAGAAGTCTGCCTCCTTTGCGAGGAGTCGCTTTCCTCATGCAAAGTTTAAGGATAAAATATCGGAAAAGCCTGCAAGGACATGCTCGTGCCCGTCGCCTCTCAAACCACCTGGAACAAGGGCCGTGTGGTGGGCAAGAAACCACCCCTCACGCCCGACCAGGTCGCCCTGATCCGGCTGATCCTGCGCCAAGAGAACGCCCTGCGCAGCCTGGCGCTGTTCAACACCGCTCTCGATACCAGTTTCCGGGGCTCGGACCTGGTGCGCCTCCGGGTTTCGGATGTGGCTACCCCGGCAGGGGTGCGCGAGATCGTGGAGATCCGCCAGAAGAAGACCGAAGCCCGCCAGGCGCGTCCGGTCCAGGTGCGACTGTCCCCGGGCACGCGCGAGAGCCTGCGCGCCTATCTGGCCGCCTCCGAACGGCCGCTGCATGGCTGGCTGTTCACGGGGCAGGGGGCACGGTGGTCGCACAACCACCTCAGCGAGAGCCAGCTTTGGCGGCTGTTCAGGTCCTGGCTGGACAAGGCCCGCATCGATCCCAGCCTCTATGGACTGCATTCGCTGCGCCGGACCTTCCCGACCCATATCTACCAGCAGACCGGCAACCTGCGCGCGGCACAGCTCCTGCTCGGCCATGCCAGCATCGAAAGCACCAAGGAATACATCGGCACCGAACAGGCCGAAGCTCTGGAAATTGCCCGCAAGTACCACCTTTGAGCCATGCAGACCTATCTGCAAAAGCACATTCCTGCGAAGAACATTTCCCGATTCTATCGGCTGGCCGTGCTGCCTAATCTATTTGATGAATAGAAGCTCTATCGGGAGTGGGAAACCCCGCCCGCAGTGCATCCGGTAACAGTGGTGATATCACCTATTTTTCCATGAAGCATGAATTACGAAGGGGCAGTCTCAGGAATCCCTGACTCTGGGTTCTGCAGAAACGCTCTAAGGCCCATCCCAAATACCATCCGCTGGCGAGGAAAGCATCTAAGCCTAGAACTTTCCCGGAAGATAGAATATCGGCTTCTAGGGAAGCTTTGGTTCTCTCCATATTTTACGGCGAGCCACAGTCATGACAGATTCGAACGAAACTAGGCTCCAGACTCATTGATTTTAGACGGTTTGCCTGATTCATGCTCTGCAAGGCGACCTGATCAATGAGCAACCTGTTCTGGCTGACGGAAGCAAAGATGGCGCGCCTTCGCCTTTTCTTTTCCAAGAGCCATGGCCGGCCACGTGTCGATGATCTGCGTATCCTGAGCGGCATTATCTTTATCAACTGCAATGGCTTGCGGTGGTGCGACGCA
>NZ_JBISHD010000022.1:0-1953 GCF_045064235.1 Paracoccus sp. Ld10
GCGGCAAGCTCGGCCCCAATTTCCATGAGGTGTTCTGCGGCCTCCTCCCTCCGGCGGCCCAGGTCAGCTTGTAATTCCGATAATTCTGCCTCCCCCTCTTGCCGCGCCGCTGCGATTTTCGTCGAATAGGTATCGCGCAAAAGGGTAGCCTCGTTCTCAGCGGCTGATTTGATCCTTGTGCCAGACCAAAGCGCAAAGCCCACGACGACAACCGCGATCACAATAGCAGCGGCAACACCGGCACCGGCACCGGCAAAAACCCAGACCTGTCGAATGCGCCGTTCCAGAGTAGCGGCCCGATCAGCGATAAGATCAGTCCGGGCGTTCAGTCCTCCGACCGATAAGGAAGCCTGACGTACCGCTTCGTTCAGTTCTTCAACAACACGTTCGGCATCACGCGCCGTCGCCATGCTGTTCGACCGTCGCTTTGCCTCAAGGTCTGCAATCCGGTCATCGAGATCCTTCGTCATGGTTCCATTCCTCGCGATGGTGGTCTCGCCATAGGCTTGAGCACCTCGGCCTGGCGCTCGCGTTCATTCTTGACGTCCGGCACGGACAGCAGGCCTGTCAGCCTTGTCCAGACCTTGCTGACCAGAACGACAGCTTGCTGGACGATTGGCGCTATCTCCAGCCGCGCGACATCCTGTGCGAGCTTGGGGTCATCGAACTGCAATTCTGACCGCCTGTCGTCGAACAGCACATTGCCCGTCAGGACACCGATCAGAACACGGGCCGTCACGGATGCAGCGCGCAGCACGGTTTCGTGCAAAACTGTCTGCTTCTCACGTTCGAAAGCATCACGCGCCGAGTGCAATTCTGACGACCGGCGCTCCAGTTCTTTGGTTTGTTCGCTCAACTCGGCCCGCGCACGTCGTGTCATCGCCGCGCTATCTGATTCAGCGCGTCTGAAGATCAATTTGGCTTCCTCATCAGCTTCTCCTTTTGCTGATATCGCTTCTTCAAAAAGTGCTTTGGCGCGTCCCAGTTTTTCGATGAGCTCAAGCGCTTTCTGGTCGGCATCAGCGTCAAACTTAGCCTCCGCATCGACGAGGCTTTCGACGCGCGCCGACATTTGACTGAGGAGGTCAGCATCGCGTCGTGCTTGTTCTTTGCGCTGCTTCCATTGCTCTCGTGATAGACGTTCTCGCTTTGGGCCGACGCGGGTCAGACCGGCTGGCAGCCCGACTTCGTGGAAATACTGATCCTGCAATTCCCGACCACGCGCACGATAGGCGCGATCGCCAAGTTTGACGGCTTTCTTGGCTGGCTTGCCGCTCTTCCTGGCCAACGCCTCAGCCTCTTCCTTGACCTGCCAGGCAGGGTTCAAGTGGCGCGCAGAGCAACTGGCATCACCCAAGGGCAGAATGAACGCATGGATATGGGGGTGCTCCTCATCCACGTGCTCGACGATCGAGACAAGTCGGTCACCGAACGTCTGGTTCAGCCAGCTGATGTTCAGTTCAATCCAGCGCTCGTATCCGTCGCGGTCAGCCGACCCCTGCGTGACTTGCGACGTGAGCATCGGGTAGGATGCCACCGCCGTCAGCAAGGTGTGACGGTCCTTTCGGATGCCACGCCGCGCGACTGTACCATCCGCCAAAGTGGCATCAACGTGGCCGCTCGCAACGATTTCATCATGCTTCAGGCGGACCTGTTTGGGTGTCAGGCCGTAGATCAAGTTTGGCGATTCTGGGTTTGCGACGTGCTGGGAAAATTCCGGCTCACGTGCCGCCTCATCCAGAACCTGTTGCACGCTTTGACCGATCTTGTTCGGTTTGCGTGAGTAGCTCTGAAGGTGTAAAAACTGCGGGCCAGACATTCTCAGTGAAGCCCGCCAAAAGAAACGCAATACTGACCGACTATTATGTTGCAAGCAACATGTCGGCGAAGGCGCTGCGCCCCTGCACCCAACCAAGCGGCTGCGCCGCCGATCCGCATCGGATCGAAGCCGCC